>CAZGYE010000332.1:0-5944 GCA_964530165.1 uncultured Planctomycetaceae bacterium | reverse complement strand
CCCAAACCGACGACTCGTCGTCGAGTAGAAACCCAAACCGACGACTCGTCGTCGCCGGGTGTGCCATGCAACCAGTGGATTGCGACAACAAGTTGTCGGTTTGGGTACTACAAGGGCAACCTATGAATAATCCAGACTAATCGGAGATAACGACCGTGATCCATTTTCCCGTGCTGCGATGGGGTGAACCGTACAAGAGCCTTGAAGTCGACAAGGTCGTGCACTTCGCGACCGGTCAGCCGCTGGCGGAAGTCAGCCAGGCTAACAGCGGCCTTGTCGCCCGCGACATGAAAAAGGCCGCCAGAGCGCGCGACATCCTGCGTGACATCCCGTGCGACGACCTGATCGACATGGTCTCCCAGGCCGCCGACCTGTTCATGAAAGCCGAGCTGCCGGCCGGCGACGGCTCGCAAACGCCCGATGAGTTCGTCACGTACCAGTCGGCCACGACCGGGCTGCCCGAGCACATGTGCCGATTCAACATGCAGAAGCTGTACGACGTGCTGACCCATCTGCGGGGCGTCTTGGGGGCGTTGACACGGAACCTTGACCTGACAGGCCTGACGCGCGGCTACAGCGACGATGAAGACGTGATGCGTTCCCTGCAAGCGAGAACGCCCGTGCTCGGCATGGTGCTTCCCTCGAACTCGCCCGGCGTGCACGGCCTGTGGCTGCCGGTCATCCCCCTGCAGATCGGCCTCGTGTTCAAACCCGGGCCGCAGGAACCGTGGACGCCCTACCGCATGTCTGAAGCGTTCTTCCAGGCCGGCGTGCCCCGGGAAGCGATTTGCATCTATCCCGGCGGCGCCGATGTCGGTGAGGCCGTCCTCCAGCACTGCCCGCGCAACATGCTGTTCGGCGGCGCCCAGGTCATCGAGCAGTACAAAGGCAACGAATCCGTGCAGGTGCACGGTCCGGGGTTCTCGAAGATTCTCATCGGCGACGACATGGCCGACCGTTGGGAAGAGCATCTGGAGATGATGATCCAGAGTATCTTCGTCAACTCCGGCCGCTCGTGCATAAGCTGCTCGGGCGTCTGGACGCCGAAGAACGGCAGGCAAATCGCCAGGGCGCTGGCTGAGAAGCTCGGCCCGGTCAAGCCGTTGCCGCCGGATGACCCCGAAGCGCCGCTTGCCGCGTTCACCGTCCCCGCCATGGCCGACGCGGTCAACAACATGATCGAAAAGGACCTGAGCGTCCCCGGCTGCGAGGAAGTGACCGCGAAGTATCGTGACGGCGAGCGCCTCGAAAGACACGAACGCTACGCCCACCTGAGGCCGACCATCATCCACTGCGAGTCGCCCAACCATCCGCTGGCGAACGTCGAGTACATGTTTCCGTTTGCGTCCGTGGTCGAGTGTCCGCAGAAAAACATGATCCAGAAGATCGGAACAACGCTGGTGGCTTCCTGCGTGACCGAGGACGATGCATTCCAGCGTCGGTTGCTCGACGCGACCAACATCGATCGGTTGAACATCGGTGCGATTCCGACGATTCGGCTCAATTGGCTGCAACCACACGAGGGGAACATTGTCGACTTTCTCTTCCGTGCCAGGGCGCTCCAGAACTACTCAAGGCAAAAGGAAAAAGGAAAAAGGAAAAAGTAGGCACAAAGACACAGAGGCACAAAGACACAGAGGCACAAAGGTCGGAGGGGATTCGTCACAGTGCCTTTGCCCCTTTGCCCCTTTGTCCCTTTACCTTTTTGCTTTCTACTTTTTATTTGACTCCTCGAATGAATTTGATCGACTTTCATTCTCGCACTCGATTGGTGTTCGGCCCGAACACGGTCGACCGGCTCGGCCAGTACGCGGCTGATTGGTCAGCCAGGCACGTCCTGCTGGTCACCGATCCGCACATTGTCGAAGCCGGCCACGCTCCGCGCGCCCGGGAGGCGCTTGAATCGGCCGGCTTGGAAGTCACCGTATTCGATCGGGTCCGCGAGAACCCGACCACCGAAGACGTCGACGCCTGCCTGGAAGTCGCCCGCTCGGCCGACATCGACACGATCGTCGGTCTCGGCGGTGGCAGCAGCCTCGATGTGGCCAAAGGCTGCAACTTTCTTCTGACCAACGGTGGCCGCATGCACGATTACTGGGGCGTGGGCAAAGCGACCAAGCCGATGTTGCCGCTGATCGCCGTGCCCACGACGGCAGGCACCGGTAGCGAAACGCAGTCGTTCGCTTTAATCGCCGACGCCGAAACCCACATGAAGATGGCCTGCGGCGACAAGAAGGCCGCTGCCCGCGTCGCCGTGCTCGACCCGACTCTGACCGTCACGCAGTCCTACCTGGTCACCGCCGCCACCGGCATTGATGCGCTGGCGCACGCGGTCGAAACCGCAGTGACCAAGAAACGCAACGCCTTGTCGCTGCTCTTTTCCCGCGAGGCGTTCCGGCTCGTTCAAACATATTTGCCGAAGGTGCTCGAGCGGCCCGGCGACCTGGAAGCCCGCGGCCACATGCAGTTGGCTGCGTCGTTTTCCGGAACTGCGATCGAAAACTCGATGCTCGGGGCCGCCCACGCAGCTTCCAACCCCCTGACTGCGCATTTCGGCGTCGTTCACGGCCAGGCTGTCGGCGTCATGCTGCCGGCCGTCGTGCGCTACAACGCCGTGGACGCCGACGCGGCTCGGCTTTACAAGGCGCTGGCGATTCACGCACGTCTGGTCGCACCCGACGTCGAGCCGCAAGCGGCCGTCGAGCTGCTGCTTGAGCGGATCGAGCACCTGCTGGACCTGACCGGACTGCCGCAGTCGCTGAGAGAACTGAACATCCCACGTGACACCATTGGGGCGCTGGCCGCTGAATCAGAGACCCAGTGGACGGCCCAATTTAACCCGCGGCCGATCGAGGCCGACGGATTTGTCGAGCTGTACGAATCGACGTATCAACCGCCAATGCGGAATGCGGAATGCGGAATTGCTTCAACACAGCCGGTACGCCCCCTGCCCATCGAGGCGGACGAGGAAACGAAGGCCGGCAACTACTTCGTGTCCAACTACCCGCCGTTCGATTACTGGCTGCCGGACGAGTCTGGCGAATTGACCGAGGTGCTCGAGCGACCGCCGGCGCTCGGTACAAAACTGGGCTTGTATGTGCACATTCCTTTCTGCCGCCGGCGCTGCCACTTCTGCTACTTCAAGGTCTACACCGACAAGAACGCCAAGGCGATCAGCCGGTACGTCGACGCCGTCAGCCGCGAGATGCAGATGTACGCCGAGCGACCGTGTATCGGCGGGCGCAAGCCGCATTTCGTCTACTTCGGCGGCGGCACGCCGTCACACCTCTCCGAGAGGCAGTTGAGGCAACTGACCGCTGCGCTGCAGGCGGCCCTGCCGTGGGACGAAGCGGAGGAAATCGCCTTCGAATGCGAGCCCGGCACGCTAAACGAAAAGAAGCTGGCGGCGATCCGCGACATGGGCGTGACGCGGCTCAGCCTCGGCGTCGAGAACTTCAACGACCACGTTCTTCAAACCAACAACCGCCCGCACCTGTCGAAGAGGGCTTTCGACGTCTACGAGTGGGCGAAGAGGATCGGCTTCCCGCAGATCAACATCGATCTGATCGCCGGCATGCTCGACGAGACCGAGGAGAACTGGCTCGCCAACGTCGAGGAGACCATTCAGCTCGCCCCGGACTGCGTCACCATCTACCAGATGGAGATTCCGCTGAACACGACAATCTACAGGAACATGCAGAAATCGGGTCAACTGACGGCCCCGGTCGCCGATTGGGACACCAAACGCCGCTGGGTCAAGTATGCGTTCGGGGAGCTGGAAGAAGCCGGCTACACCGTCACCAGCGCTTACACCGTGGTGAAAGACCCGGACACGACGAAATTCGTCTACCGAGACAGCCTGTGGACCGGCGCGGACATGATCGCCACGGGCGTCTCTTCGTTCGGGCACATCAACGGCGTGCACTACCAGAATGAGAAACATTTCGATCCGTACATCAAAACAATTGAATCGGGGAACCTGCCGACCAACCGAACGCTGCGCATCACGCGAGAGGAAGCGATGATCCGCGAGTTCGTGCTGCAGATGAAACTCGGGCGGGTCAACGTCGGCTACTTCAACGAAAAGTTCGGCACGGACGTGCTGGAGCGATTTGCCGACCTGTTGGGCAAGTGCCGGGAAGAGGGATTTCTCACGATTCATGACGACCAGATCACGCTCGACCGCGACGCTCTGCTTCAGGTCGACGTGTTGGTACGCGAGTTTTTCCTTCCACAGCATCGGGATGTCCGGCGCGTCACAAGGACTTGATTGAAAAAATGGCGTCACTCGTCAAAGAGCGTAGTTTGACGTTCGATCGGCTGGTCGATTTCTGCCGGTGCGCCGGTTTGAGTCTCCCGTCGGTCGAGAAGATCGCGGGCGCATCGATGCCCGAGCCGTACCGCAGCCTGCTCGTGCACGATCGCGACATGACGCCGACGCTGGAGGAATTCTGGGGAGAGACGATCCACCTGCAGCCGCTGCAGGTGCGCGAGGCGGATGGTGTGCTGTTTCGGGAGGTGACGCTGGTCACTGATCTCACCGGACTGCGCACCGAGTTCGGCGGGATCAAGATTTCTCTTGAACACTTCAGCGACGCGGCGCGAAGCAAGATTCTCGCCGGCGAGGTTCCGCTCGGCAGGATCCTCGGCGACCTGCGGATCCGGCACAAGTCGCAGCCAATCGGATTTTTCTCGTTTGCCGGTGATCAGGCGACGCGCGACGCGCTTGCGGTCGACCCCGGCTGCACGCTATTCGGGCGTCACACTGTGCTCCACGCAGATGGGCGGCTGCTGGCAGAAGTGGTGGAGATTCTGCCGCCGATCAAGGGAAGGACGGTTACAGGAAACTTTTAACACCTCAAACTGCAAACACGAGAGACGTTCCAACCACGGATGACACGGAATTTCACTGATTTGAACACCGTATGATTGATCAGGCGACAACGAGGCGGGAGTACGATGCGGTCGTCATCGGCGCCGGTCCGGCCGGCTGTTCGGCCGCCGCGGTGCTGGCGGAAAAAGGCCGGCGCGTCGTCATCGTCGAGAAAGAAGCCTTTCCACGCTACAAGGTCGGAGAGTCGCTGGTTCCTTACTGCTGGTATCCGCTGAACCGGATCGGCATGGTGGAAAAGCTGCGCCGGTCTCGCTTCGTGGACAAGTGCAGCGTGCAGTTTGTCGGGCTGGATGGCAAAGTCTCGCAGCCGTTCTACTTCTTCAAACACACCGATCACGACTGTGCCCGCACCTGGCAGGTCGTGCGCAGCGAGTTCGACCAGATGCTGCTGAACAACGCCGTCGAAAAAGGCGCCCAAGCCATCCTCGAAACCCAAGCGAAGAAACTGATCCGGGAAAATAATACTGTCGTCGGCGTCGAAGCGGTCAACCGCAGCGGACGGCATTTCGAACTGCGTGCGCCGATGACGCTGGACGCCAGCGGCCGCGACATGTTCGCCGTCAGCCGCTACGGTTGGCGCGCGTTCGACGAGCAACTAAAGAAAATTGCTGTTTGGACGTACTACAAGGGCGCACGGCGCGACGACGGGATCGACGAAGGCGCCACGACCGTCGCCTATCTGCCGGAGAAGGGCTGGTTCTGGTACATCCCTCTGCCGGATGACGTGGTCAGCGTCGGCGTGGTTGCTGAGGGCGACTCTCTGTACGGCCGAGAGCGCGATCCACAGAAGATCTTCGACCGCGAAGTCACAATTCAGCCGTGGATCAAGGATCATCTGTCGACCGGCAAGCAGATCGAAGAGTGCCGCGTCACCAGTGATTTCTCGTACCGATCCAACCACTGCGCCGCGGACGGGCTTGTGCTCATCGGCGATGCGTTTGCGTTCCTCGATCCGGTGTTCTCTTCGGGCGTGTTCCTGGCGCTGCAGTCGGGCGTGACCGGCTGCACCGGCAGTTATAAAAGGTTGGCAGGTTCCTGTTCATGTCTTAC
>CAZGYE010000331.1:0-5958 GCA_964530165.1 uncultured Planctomycetaceae bacterium | reverse complement strand
AAGAGCGCACCGGCAATTCCCAGCTCCGACCCCGTCGCCAGTCCCACGAACAAGACGCCGAAATGACCGGCCGAGGTGTAGCTGAGCACCTGCTTCAGATCGGTCGCGGCAACGGCCACGGCGGCCGCCAACAGGGCCGTAAACGCGCCGCAGAACGCCATCATTTGAGCCACGTCTGCAGCGGCGAGAAACAACGGAGTACAGCGGGCGATCAGGTACACGCCGGCGGGCATCGTCGTCGCGGCCTGCAGCAGCGCCAGCACCGGCGGCGGAGCAGCACACGCATCGTGCAGCCATCCCAACAGCGGAAACTGTGCGCAGCGGCCGATGACCCCCGCAAACAGACAAAGGCAAATCATGCCGACGACAGCCGGGTTTCGGGCAATCACTTCCGCAAGCCGTTGAGAATCGCCGAGCACGATGGCAAAATCGAGCGAGCCGAAGCTCACCCAAATGAAGAGGACCCCTGTCATCAGCGCGGCGTCGGCAAGACGGTTGACAAGGAAAACCTTTCGAGCGGCGACCGCGGCCGGCCGGCTCTCGGATCGAAAACCGATCAACAGATACGCGCCCAACCCGGCCAACTGCCAGAAAAAGAGCAGCTCCAGAAAATTCGTCGACAACAGCAACATCACCGTGGCGAACAACAGCAGCGAGACTGCCGCGAAAAACCAACGGCTTGACGGAGCGTCTTGGATCCGGCCGACGATGTGAACGGTGATAAGGGTGGTCACGAAGGTCACCAGCAGCAGCAACACGGCTGAGAGACCATCCACTTGCAGTCCGAAACTGACTTCGAGCGGCAGCTCACCGGTGAGGGACGCCCAATGGTAAATTACCAGCGGCTGCGTCGGAATCGCGTTTGGGTTCGAGGAGATGACCAGCGTCACGACCAGCGCCGCGGCCAGCGACACGCCGCACCCGAGCAGCGTCGGCCAATGGTTCTTCGACCGTGGCAGGAGGGGTCCACTCGCGGCAGTCACCAGACAGGCCAGCAGTGGCCCCAGCGGGATGAGCACGGTAAGAACGGCTGCGGTAGGACTCATGGGGACGCCTCGCGGACGACTGCTGCGATCAGGACCAGTGCCAAGGCGCCTTCGACGGCGGTGACCGCCAGCGCGAAGAACGCGAAAACCTGTCCCGACCAATTCCCGTGAAACATACCGAACGCGGTCAGCGTCAGCGTGACTCCTTGCAGCATCATGCCGGCAGCGAGAATCATGACGACCAGATTCCGCTGCGTGAGAAATCCAATCGTGCCCAACGCAAACAAGAGGGCCCCCCCAATCAGAGAGTTGTTCAGCAGATGATAGTCAGGGGCAACCGCCGTTTGTTCGTGGGATTGTCTGGGCATCGCAGAGCGTCGCAGGCTCCCGATGTCACGTTTCTCCTCGGCGGCGACGGTGTGTTTGGCTTCGGCAACGAATGCGAAATGCAGCGTGCCAACCAGCGCGATGGAGAATAAGACTCCCGTAACGCAGGCCAGCAACGGTTCACGGCCGATGCGTTCGGTTGGCTCCGCCAATTGCCGCTCGGCCCGTCGTGACAGAAACAGATAGGCAACGGCGATCACTCCCGCGTAAACCAAGATCGTCACGACGCCCAGAAACGGCGCCCCCAGGAACACATACAGCCCGGCATTCGAGAGAATCAGCAGCGCGAACCACAACACGGCATGCGTGGGCGGCCGGCACGTGATGGTGAACACTGCAGAGACAATGCTCGAACACGCCAGAAGGGTAAACAATGCCCAGAGCACACCGGATTCCAAGATGGATTCCGGCCACCACTGGACAGGCCTGCCGACCGCCAGCGAGAGCGTGACCAGCGACAGGCTCGTCAACGCCGCACCGATCCACCGCTCGAGTTTGCCGGAGCCGCCGTCGCCCGGTGCGAGCAACAGGTAGACGCCCAGCGCACCGATGCCGAGGATGGGAATCAGCATCAGCGAAAGGCTGTTCGGGTCCATGCCGCTTCGAGTCCTGGAGGGGAATCCGGCAACGGAGCAGACGCTCCGTCGCCTTTCGAGGTTCGCATAGAATAACCGCAGGTTGTGGATGCCGACAAGTTGCCGCGGGAAAGCTTCGAGAGTTCAACGGCGGGCGGGCGGGAATCCTAGACCACTGAGGATTGACCATTGAAGAGTGACGATTGATAATCGACGTGTCTGGATGGCGTGTGTCAATCGTCACTCTTCCATCGTCAATCTCTATGGAGACAACACCGTGTCCAACATCGACGAGGGGCAAGTCCTGCTCACCAAGCACACGCGACGAGAGTTTCGGCAGCGGATGCAGTCGGGTGAGCTGAAGGCGTGCATCATTCCGGTGGCCGCGACCGAGCAACATTTGGAACACCTGGCCATCGAGCACGACTGGCGAAGCGTGATGCACGTGGCCATCCAAGTCGCCCGGCGGTGTCACCCCCATGTGATCGTCGCGCCCGCGATGAACATCGGCATTAGCGAGCATCACATGCGGCATATCGGGACCTTGTCTGCGCTGCCCGGCAGTTGGCTGGGAGTGTTGTTCGACACGATTCGCAGCATGCACCATGCAGGCTTTCAGAACATCTTGGTGCTCAACGGGCATGGCGGCAACGTCGCGCCCTGTGAGGGCGTCTGGGGCCAGTTCCTGCAGCGGCTGGAGATCAACCTGCAATGTTACTCCTACTGGGACTTTCTGCCGCAGGAGGTTGCCGAGGCCAATCTCAAGACCGGGCGTTGTCCGGGTCACGCGCAGGAATTCGAGACGGCCTTCGCCTTGTGTGCGTTTCCGGAAAACGTGCGTCACGACGCCATGCAGGACCAGGAAGATAAAGAAGCGCTGCTTGCCACCGCCGGAGCCGGCGCCGTGATGATTGAGGCCATCGTCAAGGGGCTCACAAAACACGTGACCGGCATGATCGAAGGCACCAACGTCGTCGAGATCCCGCCCTTTCAACCGTAGCGACTGACCGCCGACTGCTTTGCTAAGGAGAAAACCACGGCCGGTCGGACCGGCCGTGGTTTCGCGTCGCGTCCCAGGAGACGTCGTTCCAGATCGGAACTCCGATTTCTCCAAGACTTGGAATATCAATTTTCTCAGGAAGGTTGTCCAACAGATGCGACGGCCGCTACAATCCTCGGCGTGAGCGCCAGACCGCGGCAGCCGAGGGAGCCGGCACGAATCGACCCGATTTTCTACTCGACGAGAAAACGGGTTGGCGGTGAGGGTGCACCGGTTCGATAGGCATCCACTCGTTGTAGGAATTTCCGGAGCGTTTCTGCGCGAATTGCGGATCGGGAGTCGGGTTGGGAACGAGCATCGATTGAGCCTTTCCTTCAGCCGGGGTCGGTGTGCTCGCCGGCGGCGCCTTCGGAACCGTGGCCGGTGGTGCAACGTGAGCGGGCGTCGCGCACCCCGTGCAACCGGGATGGACCATCATACCTGTTTGCTGCGGGACGTAGCGGATCGTCCGTTGTGGTATCCAGCGCGTCGAGACCTGCGGCACGCGGCGTCTCACTTGGTAAGGCACCATGCGGGTGCTGACGCGATCCTGGTAAACGGTGCGTGGGACCTTCTTGGTCACGAACTTCGGAACCCAGACCCGCTGATAGCAGCCCGCGTCGACGGTGACGTCCTGGTACGTCGTGACCGGAACCTTCGAAACACAAGTCTCTTGACGGTGGTGGGTCTCGCAAACGTCACGATAGCTCACGCACCGCTGCTTCACGTAGTGCGTTTCGACGATCGGTTTGAACGTCGTGCAGGTGCAGAGAGTCGGTGGTTGCCGGCAGACTTGGCAGTATCCCCTCACGCGACAGCAGTCGCCACATAAGTGATACGATGTACAGTAATTGTGACCGAAGAGGCATCGAAACAGGCCGGCTTCGGTCATACCCGGTGACATCACCTCCACCACGGCTAAGATCAAACCGCCCCAAATCAGACGCGACATCATTCAAACTCCTTCTCGGTCCTGCCAGCGACACGCCGCGACACAGCCGGCGTATCCTCCATTTTCCAGACGCACCATCAATCGCGCGCCGAGCGAATCGGCACCGACCAGCACTTGACTTATCGGCAAAATCGCTCAGGTCGCGTTATCTTAAACGATCAATTTATTCGTTTTGACCCGAACGGCGGGAAAAGCGTCGCATCAGTTGCATTGCCTCTGCCGGGCTGACAAAATGACCGTTCCCGGCAATCGCTACGTCGAATGATGGGATACCAGCAGCAAGACGCAAGCTGTGTAGGTCAGGCTCCCGCCTGACATTTGCTGGCCGTTGTATCGCGCACAGTCGGCGTCAGGCGAGAGCCTGACCTACGCAAACTTCCACCAGAGGACGCCCGCCCGTGACGCAATCGTCAATCGGAGCCGACAAATTCGACCTCGATACGCCCATCCTCTGCATCGACCTGGACGTGATGGAGTCGAACATGCAGAAGATGGCTGACTTCATGCACGAGCGCGGCAAACAGTGGCGGCCGCATCAGAAATGCCACAAGACGCCGGCCATCGCGCTGAAGCAAATGGAAGTCGGCGCCATCGGCGTGACCTGCGCCAAGGTTTCCGAAGCCGAGGTGATGGCGGCGGCCGGCATCCGCGACATTCTTGTGGCCAACATGATCGCCGGCCGGGCGAAGCTCGAACGGATCGTCTCGCTGTGCCGCTGTGCCGATCCAATCATCGCCTGCGATCACTTCGCACAAGTCGAGCCGCTGGCCGCGCTGTGCGGAGAGCACGGAGTGACCTGCCGGATGTTGATCGAGGTGAACGTCGGGATGGACCGTGTGGGCGTTACTCCCGGCCGAGACACACTGAAACTGGCCCAGGCCATCGACCGCTTGGAGGGCGTCCGTCTGGCCGGCATCATGGGGTACGAAGGGCATCTGCTGCGCGTGGAAGACTTGGACGAAAAACGGCGGCGGATCAACGAGGCCATGAGCGTCTTGATCGGTTGCCGCGACGCGATCCTCGACGCAGGCATCGGTTGTGACATCGTCAGCGCCGGAGGGACGGGTTCCTATCAGATCACATCTGACTGTCCCGGTGTCACCGAACTGCAGGCCGGCGGCGGCATCTTTGCCGATCCGATGTACCAGAACCAGTGCCAGGTGAAAGGGCTGGAGTATGCGCTCACGGTGCTGGCGACCGTTGTGAGTCGTCCCACCAAAGAGCGGGCCATCCTCGACAGCGGCCGCAAGACGGTCAACCCCGACGCCCATCTGCCGGTGGTCAAGGACTATTGCGACGCCGAAACCGTCCGCCTCAGCGCCGAACACTGCGAACTGAAGCTCGGCGGAGACTCGCAGGACCTCAAAATCGGCGACAAGCTGGAGCTGATCGTCGGCTATGCCGACTTCACCACGGTGCTGCACGACAACTTCTACGGCTTCCGCAACAACCGTCTGGAGGTCGTCTGGCCGATCCAGGGACGCGGGAAGCTGCAATAACGAACCGCGTCCGAACGAGACCGGCGAGCAAACGCCTAAATCACCGTGCTCAATTCTCGGACAGATCTTGATATACCGGCGAGCGGGAGACGTCAGCCCCCCGATAAGTCGTTCAAAGGTTTTTCGTGTTCATCAGGGGGCTGACGCCCCCCGCCCACAAAATTGTTGGTGCGAAATGGTTCGCCGCCTGCCACCGCCGTGCCGCCAATGCAAGGCGAATAGCACGCGGAGCATTCCTGCTCAGGCTTGACACGCAGCGACCCTTGCAGTGTAATGATGGCTACTGGACCAGTTGTCAGCGCCCATTAGCCAGGGTCATTCACCGCCAAGTCACCAAGGACGCGGCTGCGTTTGTGAGATTTGACGTTGCACTCTTCAGCGGTCAACAGTGTGTTCCGACCAGAAAGAAAAGGGGACGCAGCTCTTTTCGTGCTCCTCATTCCTGGTTGCTTCTTTCGAGGACGACCGCGTGGCCGCATCGTCCATTCCAATCCAAGACGACGAACGGTTCGCGTTTGCC
>CAZGYE010000330.1:0-5995 GCA_964530165.1 uncultured Planctomycetaceae bacterium | reverse complement strand
CCAACGAGTCGTCTCGCTGGTGGAAAAGGAGCTGATTCTGCAGGTACTCCACACGGAAAGGAAAAGGGGATAAGTCCAATTATTGACAAGTCGGACTGGCCGTGATACGGTCGCGGCATGCCACGCACTGCTCGCATCGCGCCTGGGGGATGGTTTTTCATGTCCTGAATCGGGGCAATCACCGAATGCCGATCGTTGAGCAGTACGAATATTGGACTTATCCCCTTTTCTTTTCTCTGTCCGCAAAAGTTCATCCGACCACAGCGGCCATCTGACGTCGCCGGAAACTACGGATTTTTCAACGGCCTGCTCAACAGTTACCGTTTTCCAATGACTGGGCGAGCGGCCTGGGGAACAATTGCTGTTGGGTGGACTCTAATCGTCGATGCCTGCCAGCCGCTTGGCCATCTGCTTCTTCATTTCCAGGTTGCCCAGCCGGGCGTACATCACCTTCTGGGCCTGGGGTGATCCGGCGCCGTGCATGGACTCCACAAGCACGGTGCCGCCGGTCATGTTCTCGATGAGCCTGAGGATGCGGATGCGGTCCTCGGTGGAGACTCCCTCCACGCCAGCCAAGTACTTTTCCACGTACTTGCCGATCTCTGGGTTTTTCAGATCGGACTCGAAGGGCATGGTGGCCAGGATGCCGCCGGCCACGTCGTGAGCCAGACGAGCTATCTCGTACACGTTGCGGGTCACGTTGTGTTTCGTGCAATTGGCCAGAAGAGAGTCGGGACAAAAGGCGCCGCTGCAGGTCGCTTGCCCCAGGGCTGAGCAGGAGATCGAGCCGGCAAACAGGGTCTCGGTCAGGTGCATCATCTCGGCCAGTTTGTCCCTGACGTGCGAGGCCTTGTGGGAGCCTTGCATCTCGGCGGCCACGGCACAACCTCCCACAATGACGTCGGCGACCCCGCCCTTGCAGCCGCCGTAGTTCTGGCGATGCAGAGTGGCGAAGCGTTCCACCAAGGTTCCCGAGAACTCGGTTTCTCCGCACAGGAATACCCGCTCCCAGGGGACGAATACGTCTTCGAAGATGATGAGCGTCTCGCCGCCCACCACGCCGTACTCGGGTTTGCCGACGTCAATGCACCCGTCGAGCTTGCGTTCCTCATTGGTCTGCCGGCCGAAGATCTGAACCACGCCCGAAGCATTCAGAGGCACCGCGCAGACAACGGCATACGCCCGGTCTTCGGCCCGCATGGCCTGAGTGGGCATGATGAGGATTTCGTGACTGTTGGCGCCGCCGGTCTGATGGGCCTTGGCGCCGCGTATGATGATGCCGTCTTCTCGACGATCCGCCACGTGGGTGAAGAGGTCCGGATCGAGCTGCTGGTGCGGAGGTTTCGAGCGGTCGCCTTTGACGTCGGTCATGCCGCCCACCAGCATTTTGTTCGTGGACTGGATCATCTTGAGGTACTCGACGAAGCGGGCGTGGTAGTCGGTGCCGCACTTCTGGTCAATGTCGAAGGTGGTCATGTAGGTGGCGTTCAGCGCGTCCCAACCCACACAGCGCTGAAAGCAGCTTCCCGTCTCGTGCGCGATGACCCGCAGGAGTTGCACCTTCTTGATCAGGTCGTCGACGGACTGGTGGATGTGCGTGAAACGGCTGATGGGTTGGCCGGTCAGATGGCTGGTCGCGGTGGCAAGGTCCTTGTACTCGGACCTCTGGGCGATCTCGTACGTCTTGGCGGCGGCGTTGATGTGCGGGATGAAGCCGGGATGGGCCGTGACGTCTTCCACCCGTTGACCGTTGTAGTAGACCACGTGTCCCTGCTCTTTGAGGCTCTTCAGGTAATCATCTTTGGTCTTGATCTGCATGGCGATTGCCTTTCTCCGGAAGTTGGGTCGTCAGCGGCGATCCACCTTGCGCTACCGTCGCGGCGGGTCTCCGGGCGGCACCATCTCCCGCAACTTGGTTTTCAGCACCTTGCCGCCGGGGTTGCGGGGCAACTCCTCCACGAAAGAGACCGACGCCGGCACCTTGAAGTCGGCGATGGTTTGCTGCGAGTGCTCGATGATCTCGTCTTCGGTGGCCCGGGCGCCGGGGGTGAGCACCACGAACGCGTGGACCACCTCGCCGAAGATACTGTGGGGCCGAGGCACCACCGCCGCCTCCATGACCTTGGGGTGGTCCACCAGGGCGGATTCGACTTCGATGGAGTACACCTTCTCGCCGCCGCGGTTGATCATGTCCTTTTTTCGGTCGGCGATGAACACAAAACCCTCCGGGTCAATGCGCGCGTAATCGCCGGTGTGGAGCCAGCCGTCCACGATGGTCTCCCTGGTGGCTTCCGGTTTGTTCCAGTAGCCGGAGACGACATTGGGTCCCTGGACGATCAGCTCGCCGACCGCGTCCGGTGGCAGCTCGCCGTCTTGCTCGTCAACGACCCGCACGCTCACCCCGCTGACTGGCAGTCCCACCGAGCCGGCCTTGCGCAGGGCGTCGCAAGCGGGCAGAATTGTCGTCAGCGAACTGGTCTCCGTGAGCCCGTAAGCGTTGTAGAGATCCACACCCAGCCGTTTCTGGAGCGCCATGATCGTCTCGGGGGCCATGGGCGCCCCGCCGTAGGCGGCGATGCGGAGCGACGAGGTGTCGAATCGGTCCAGGGCCTCACCTAGAAGCATTAGGGCGTACATGGTGGGCACGTTCAGCAGAACGGTGACTTGGTGGCTCTCGATCAGTTCGATCATGTGGTTTGTGCTATAGGACCGCATGAGGACGCACGAGCCGCCGGTGTAGAAAAAAGCCACCAACTGGGAGTTCAACCCGGTCACGTGGAACAGCGGGACCGCGATCAGCGTGGTGTCGCTCTGTTTGTAGTTGAGGTGGGCGCCGCAGTTGCGAGCGTTGGCACCGATGTTGCCGTGGGACATGATCGCCCCTTTGGGCAGCCCGGTTGTGCCTGACGTGTACATGATGCAGGCCGGGCTGTCTAAACTCAAGTCGGGCCGGCCGCTTGGTTCCTGTTCCGGTCCAAACAGATCGGCCCAGGATTCGGCACTCTCTTGAGTGTCGTCGTCGGTGGTGATGACTCGCTCGACTGTCTCCAGATCGTCTTGGAACGCCTGATAAGTCGCCCAGAACGGGGGGCCGAGAATCAGCACTTTGGCCCCGGAATCGTTGAGGATGTAGGTGAATTCCTTGGGGCTCAGTCGGTTGTTCAGCGGCACGACCACCGCGCCCAGGCTGAGCACAGCGAAATAGGCCAGGCAAAACTCGATGCAGTTGGGAAACAGCAACGCGACCCGATCACCGGCGCCGACGCCGCGCTGCTGAAGACCGGCCGCCAGGCTGTGGACCCACTCCAGCGTCTCCGCATAGGAGAGCGATTGGGCGCCTTCGGCCAAAGCCAGCTTTTCCGGCACTCGCCCGGCCGTTGCTTCAAGTATTTCGTGGACGAGCATGGCCCCTCCTACCGGATTGTCCTTCATTCATCTACATCGCCGTCTCCGGCGCCCGAAGTTCGATGACCGTAGGCCGCTCGGCATTCAAGGCTTCACGGAGCGCCGGTTCGAATTGTTCCAACTCGGCGACTCGCAGGCCCAGCGCGCCGAACGATTCCGCAAACCGCACGAAATCCGGATTCACCAGGTCAACGGCGATGTGCCGCCCGCCGTGGGAACGGTTCTGAATCCCCTTCATGGCGCTGAGACAATTGTCGTTGATCAGGACCGTAACGACGTTCAATTTTTCCTGCACGGCACACGCCAGCTCTTGCGCGGTCATCAGGAAGCCGCCGTCGCCGGCGACGGCTACGACCTGCCGGTCGGGAAATGCCGCTTTGGCGCCAAGAGCCGCGGGCAGCCCATATCCCAGCGAGATGAAGCTGGATGGATGTAAGAAAGTGCGCGGCTCATAAACCGGAAAGTTGACGAGCATCATGTAGTACAAGCGAGTGATGTCACAGGCGATGATGGCGTTCCGGTCCAACACGCGGCGGAGTATGGGAACAACGTCGAACCCTTCGATGTGCCAGTGGTCCGGCGCCGAAATCTGTGAGCGAACGCTTTCCCAAGCGGACAAGCTCGTGTCCGACCGGTTCGCACGAACGGTCTCGCACAGGGCGGACAACGCGGCCTTGGCATCTGCGTGAATGCCGATCTCTGCCGGATAGTTTCGACCGATCTCTTCCTGGTCGATGTCGATCTGGACGAGGGCCCCGGGCAGCTCCAGCTCCCACGTTCCCGTTGCCAGCTGGCTGAAACGGCAACCGACGGCCAGGACCGCATCGGCGTGGCGGGGCAGCGGGGAGAGGTTGTCCTGCATGTTGGTGAGGTCGGACGTGATCCTGTGAAAAAGCATCCCGGCCGCCAGCGGATGATCGTCGGGCACGCACCCTTTGCCCATCGGCGTGGTGAGGATGGGAACATTCAGAACCTCGGCGGCATCGAGCAACTCGCGGCAAGCGTCCGCGGCGAGCACGCCGCCGCCGGCAACGATCAGCGGCCGTTCCGCTTTCGTGAGCAACTCCGCCGCCCGCTGGATGTCCTGCCGGTTGACCGGCGGCGATTTCCGGTTGACCGGCGGCGATTTCCGGTTGCCCGGCGGCGATTTCCGGTCGCCCGGCGGCGATTTAGCGGCGGCGACATCAAGCGGTCTCGCTTTGGTTTGTTCGGCCAGAACGTCGATCGGCAAATCGAGGTGCACCGGTCGCGGCCGACCGGTCGTCATCTCGTGAAAGGCCCGCTGGACCAACTCGGGGATTTCGTCGGCGCATTGGGCCGTCGCGTTCCACTTTGTCAGCGGGGACGTGACGCCGAGGTTGTCCATTTCGTGGTAGTAACCCCGCGAGGCGCCGATTGCCTTTCGCGGAATCTGCCCGCTGATGACAAGAATCCCAACGGAGTCGGAATAGGCGGCCCCCAAAGCGGTGATGCAATTGGTCAAGCCCGGCCCCGCCGTCACCAGACAGACTCCCGGTCGACCCGTGGCGCGAGCGAACCCGTCCGCCATAAACGCGCCGGCATGTTCGTTGCGCACCAAAATGTGCCGAATCGTCCGCTGCTCGTAAAGCGCGTCGTAAATTTCGGTGGTCTGTCCGCCGGGCATCCCGAAGAGGATCGTGACGCCGTTTCTTTCAAGGCACTCGACGAAGAGTTGCGCACCGGTCATTGCGGAATTCGTCCTTTTCGGTGACGGCGTCCGCTGAGAACTTGCGGGTGAGTTTCGTATGGTACTGAAATCAAGGGGGGAAAGAAACGGAGCGCAGCCCTTGTGTCATCGGTCCAGCTGCGAGCCGAAATCCGGTCGAACCCATCGAGGAGACGTTGATGTTCAACGGTATTTTCCGAGTTCCACAACCCGTCAATGAGCCCGTGCTGGATTACGCTCCGCACAGCTCGGAGCGCGCGGAGATCCAGGGCAAGCTGAGGGAGATGCTTGCCGGGCAGATCGATGTACCGATGATCATTGGCGGCCAGGATGTCCGGTGTGATACATGCACCGAGATCATCTGCCCGCACGACCATCAACACATTCTGGGGAAATATCACCAGGGTAACGCCCTGTATGTGGAACAGGCGATTCGAGCGGCAAACGAGGCGGCGCGATCGTGTTTCTGAAGGCGGCCGACCTGCTGGCCGGCAAATACCGTCAGACGCTCAACGCGGCCACGATGCTCAACGTGAGCAAGACGCCGCATCAGGCCGAGATTGACGCAGCCTGCGAACTGATCGATTTCTGGCGATTCAATTCCCACTTCATGCAGGCAGTGTACGGGGACCAGCCGATGTCGACCAAGGGGGTGCTGAACTATATGGAGCATCGGCCGCTGGACGGGTTTGTGCTGGCGATCACTCCGTTCCATTTCACGTCGATTGCGGGCAACCTGCCCACGGCGCCGGCCCGGCATTGCCACGCCGAAATCCGACAAGACGCTTGACCCGACGTTATCAGAGGGATTGTAATATCTGGACGGCTGACAACTTCAAGATGTGCCCTCCTGCCGGGTGGCACAGGTTGCTGCGAGCCGTCTCCGAAGGACAGAAGATGGGG
>CAZGYE010000329.1:0-6027 GCA_964530165.1 uncultured Planctomycetaceae bacterium | reverse complement strand
CCTCCTGCAACGCCATGAATTCGAGCGCCTCGCCGAGGCCCGTTTGTTCCTCCTCGGGGAGCATCCCCACGGCGGGAATGTTCTGCGTCACGCCGATTGACTGTCCCAGGTTGATGCCCCAGGTGACGGTCGGCTCGATCTCGGCGCCGTCGAGGACGACTGCGTCGTCGAACTGGGCATTGGGGCCCGAAGCGAGACTGAGCCACCACCGGGCCGCTTGCTCGAACGCATCGCCCTCTGGTGCAAACGGCCGGCCGCGCAGATAGTCGATGGTCGTCTGATCGGGATTCACGTATCCGCAACGGGCGCCGCCCTCGATGCTCATGTTGCAGACGGTCATCCGCTCTTCCATGGTCATGCGGTCGAACACGCTGCCGGCGTATTCGTAAGCGTATCCGACGCCTCCCTGAGGACCGAGCCGGCGGATGATGTGCAGGATCACGTCCTTGGCGTACACACCCGGTTGCAGCTCGCCGGTCACCTCGATTCGCCGGACCTTGGGGCGGTTGAGCAACATCGTCTGCGTCGCCAGCACGTGCGCCACCTGACTGGTGCCGACGCCAATGGCGATACTGCCGAACGCCCCGTGTGTGGCGGTATGGCTGTCGCCGCAGACGATGGTCATGCCCGGCTGCGTCAGCCCCTGCTCCGGCCCGATCACGTGCACGATTCCCTGTCGAAGGTCGTCGAGGTTCAGCAGGCGGATGCCGAAGTCGCGGCAGTTCCGCTCAAGGGCCGAAATCATCTCCTCGGCCAGCTTATCGGCGAAAGGCCGCGTCAGGACATCCGTCGGCACGATGTGGTCCACTGTAGCCAGCGTTCGCTCGGGAAACGCCACCTTCAGCCCGCGCTCGCGGAGCATCTGGAACGCCTGCGGGCTGGTGACCTCGTGAATCAAGTGCAGGCCGATCAGCAACTGCGTCTGACCGGAAGGCAGCGTCCTGACCGCGTGTTGGTCCCACACTTTGTGAAACAGATTGCGTTGATCGTTCATTTCGGCACAGTCACTGGGGAAAAAGAATCGACCGCGGCGTCCCCACCGACAGACCTCGTGACGCCGCGAGGCATTGGGTGCGCGTTTCTTGACGAAACGTCGGTTTCCATGGCAATTATAGCACACCGCTTCCACGAATGTGAGTCCGCCCACGCCACGCCCAGTCTGGAAATCGGCACGCAGCCGATCGCGGCGCTGGAACGCGAGGAGTTCTGGGCGATTTTTCGGCACTGCCTGGGAACGCCGCCTCAACAGCAAGCCGATGTCTTTATGTTGCGTGAGAGGGAGGAACTCACCAACAAAGAAATTTGTAAGGAATTGGGAGTTGCGACGTCAAATCTGTGGGTCTTGTTTTTTATCGCGTCCGTCTGTGGTTTTCCGCGTGCATCAAGTCCCGCGGGGGGAGCTAAGCGTCATGTTTGGGATGTCGAGTTGTCAAGAAGTCTCTCGATGGGTCTCCGAATCGCTGGAGCACAAATTGTCTCCAGGGCAATGGGTTCGACTTTGGATGCATCTGAACATGTGCAGGCTCTGTTCCGGCTTTGGCAAAGAGCTTCGGCAGTTGCGAGCCGCTGTGCGACGTCATGCCGATCAGGTAGAAAACGACCTTCATTCCGCGGACGTAACCCTCTCGGGGGAAGCACGTCGGCGAATCCGGCGGGAGCTGGAATCTCAGCGACCGAAAACTCAAGATTCGTAACAGCCCCATCGAAGCCCCATCCAACGGACAGTGCAACTTTTTTCCGAATTTCCAATGTAAGGATTTCGAACCCCTCGCGTCATTCCCTATGAGTTGTTGGGGGACGCTCAACTCGAACGGCTCAAGAGTTTCCTGGGTCAGCACGTGACTGCGTCTGACCACCCATCCCACCACAGAAAGAAAATTCCATGCTGAATCAACCGTCTGAGGGTGCGCGCCGGCGCATGAGAACTTATATCGGGAAGTATCGTGAGAAGACTGGCACGTCGGCGCATCCGGATCCCCAGGTGACCGATGCCGTGGTGCTCGGCTTAGCGCGGAACGTCGACGAAATCGGTCGACCTCTCTGCCCGTGCAACTTCTACGAGGACAAGCAGGCCGAACTCTCCAACGGCCGGCAGTGGGTCTGCGCCTGTGATGAGATGAAACGATTCAAGTATTGCCACTGCCTGCTCTTTGTAAGGCCGGACGGATTCCCAATCACCGAGTATCTGCCTGAAGACCACGAAGGACGGGCGATCTACGGAATCCTCAACGATCCGACCCGCGACAAGGGCCGCGAATCGCGAGAAAAAGTGAAAGGCGCCCTAACGGGCGCAGGGGGGCAAACCAATGATCTCCAGCTCATTTTGTGAGGTCGAACAGATCGCCGATGAGTACGCCGGCCGATTGAGGGTGTTGAAGGTCAGTATCGACGATGCCCCGGAGACAGCGGCTAGATTTGGCGTTGGCTCCATTCCAAACTTCTCGGTCCTCAAAGACGGAGACATCAAAACCCAATGGACGGGGGTCCGCCCCAAGCAAGTGTTGGTCGATGCGTTGTCACCGCACTTGAATGAACACTGAAGTCAGTCTGAACCTCAGAGAAAAAAAGGAGAAAGACATGTCCAGTTTTCGCAGTACCGATCGAAGGTCCTTCAACGGTGGTCTCGTCGTCTTGGCGGCGTTGGCAATGTCGGCGACCGCCGGCGTGACCACACCGGCGCTCGCCCAGTCGGGTTCGTCCCACACCGCGCGTCAGAAAGTTGCGTTGCAGGGCTACTGTCCCGTGTGCATCATCGAGATGCGGAAGTGGGTCCGGGGCGACTCGAAGCACCGCGTCCAGTACGACGGCAAAACGTACTACTTCCCCGGCGAGAAGCAGAAGCAGATGTTTCTGGCCGATCCCGCCAAGTACGTTCCGGCCCTGGGCGGCGACTGCACGGTGTGCTTTGCCAAGATGGGCAAGCGTGTGCCTGGCAGCATCCATCACGCCGCGATCTCTCACAATCGGCTGTTCCTCTTCCCTAGTGAGGACCAGAAGAAGGCGTTCCTGGCCAACCCGGCAGCTTACGCCGACGTCGACCTGGCACTGGACGGCAACTGTGCCGTGTGCCTGATCGAGATGAACAAAGAAATGCCGGGCAAGCCTGAGATAACAGCCATCTATCACGGACTGCGGTACCAGTTCCCGTCGGAGAAGCAGCGCAAAATGTTCTTGGCCAACCCGCGGAAGTATGCGGTGAAGCCGACCGCCAGCAAGCAGACCTCGAACGCGAAGCCTGCCGCAAACGTTGTCACGGTGAAAGGCCGCAGCGGCTGCGCCGGTTGCGATTATGGCGTTGTGCCGATCGGTGCGAAAGACACGCTGGGCCTGGCCGTCAACACAGCCGACGGAAGAGTCTTCGTCATCGAGGACGCCCACAAGCTGTATCCCGACGTGTACAAGAACCGTTTCGAGGGCTTGCCGCTCAAGGTGTCCGGCAAAGTGCTGAAAAGAGACGGCAAGATTACTTGGATTCAGCCGTCACAACTCGAGGTGTTGAACTAAGCGAGGTTTGTCATGAAGAAGTCCTTTTCCCTCTCCAGGCGGCTGTCGGCAATCTGTTTGGTCGCGCCGCTGCTCGTTGCCTCGGCCGCGAAAGCTCAGTTGCCGGAACGTCCTGGGAGTGACCGCGGCAAAAAGCCGGAACCGGTCGTCACCGTTCGGGCCGAGCTTGCCGTTGACCGAGGCCACCGCACCGGGAGATTGTCCGTCGCAGCCGAAATCCAGGACGGTTTCCACATTTACGCCATGACGCAGCCGAAGCCTTTTCTCGCAACGCAGATCCACGTCGACGACTCGGACCGGTTCGCAGTCACCGGGCCGTTCCAGGCGTCCAGACCGGCAAAGGTCCATCGTCACCAGTCGATCGACGTCGAACTCCACGAACACGAAGGTGTTGTGACATGGACGGCGCCCGTGAAGCTCTCTGCCGGGGTTGATCCTCAGACTGTGAAAATTACGGGATACGTCTACGCTCAAGCCTGCGACGCGAGTGGCTGCCGGGCGCCGACAAAGTTCCCCTTCAGAGCCTGGTTCAATCCGGCTGGCGACGGCGAGACTCCTGCAGCTTCTCTGGGTGTTTCATCATCGGGCCGCCCCGGCATTCTGGAGGGGGCTGTGTCCGATCAAAGTCAGCGGCTGGCTGCGGGCGCTCGACGGCAAGAGATCGCGCCCTCAGACGCTCCACGCCTGGACTTGGACAAACTGGAAAGCGAAACCGCCGCCAGCGGCAACAGGTCCCTGTTTGTAGTGCTGCTGACGGCATTCGCCGCCGGTTTTGTGCTCAACTTCATGCCCTGCGTTTTGCCGGTCATCGGTTTGAAGGTCTTGGCCTTCGTCGAACAGGCCGGTGATCGCCGGGGTCGCATCTTCGCGCTGAACCTCTGGTATTCGGCGGGGCTGATGTCGGTCTTCCTCGTCCTGGCCACGTTGGCCGTATTTCTCGGGCTGGGCTGGGGTGAGCAGTTCAGCAGCGTGAGCTTCAACGTGATCCTGACGTCCGTGGTGTTTGTCTTCGCACTGAGTTTTCTGGGCGTCTGGCAGATTCCCATTCCGGGTCTCGTAGGCTCCGGCAGAGCGAATCAACTGGCGGACCAAGAAGGAATCGGCGGCGCGTTCAGCAAAGGCGTATTATCGACGGTGCTGGCCACTCCGTGCAGCGGCCCGATGCTCGGCCCGGCTCTGACCTGGGCGGTCTCGCAGCCGCCGGCCACCGCCTACGCGGGCTTCGCGTGTGTTGGTCTCGGCATGGCCAGCCCCTATCTGCTCATCGGCGCCTTTCCCAGGCTCATCGCGTTCCTGCCCAAACCCGGCGCCTGGATGGACACGTTCAAGCACATCATGGGCTTTGTCTTGCTGGGGACGGTGGTCTATCTGCTGACGTTCATCCCCATTCCTTTCGTGGTGCCGACCGTCGCATTTATCGTCGGCCTGTGGGTCGCCTGCTGGTGGATCGATCAGACGCCGCTGACTGAAGCGCTCGGCCAAAAGCTCAAAGCCTGGATCGGCGCCGGAGCGTTTGCGACGGTGATCGGGGTTGTCTCATTCGGCTGGCTGCACGATGTGATGGAAGCCCGTTTCGACCGAGCAGTCGACCGCGAAGTGGCCCAGCGCCCGGCATGGGCAAATCCCACTGCACTGGACGCCGCCCCGAACGTCGACGTCACCGCGAGCCACACCGCAAAACAAGGTGACGACGAATTGCCGTGGCGACCCTATTCGCGCACGTTGCTCAAACGGCTCATCGCCGACGGCAACACAGTGTTTGTTGACTTTACCGCAGACTGGTGTCTGACCTGCAAAACAAACGAGGCAGTGGCCGTGAACAGGCCGGAAGTGCACGAGTTCATCAAAACCAACGGCATCGTGCCCTTGAAAGCCGACAAAACACAGCCTGCCCCCCAAGTCGATCAGTTACTGGAGCTGCTCGGCAACAAGGCCGGCAGCATTCCCTTCTATGCCGTCTTTGGCGCCCGCAACCCCAATAATCCGGTTGTCCTCGACGGACTGTTTACGTCGCCCCAACCCCTGCTCGATGCCCTGCGAAAAGCAGGACCGTCGAAACGCATGCAAACTCAAACGGCTGGCAAAACTCGCGGTGCACGCAGCGATGAACTGGTTCCAAGGAACCAAACAGGTAGAATGGCAGAAACAAGTCGTCGCGACGCGTGACACCAATTCAGCGAGGAGTGGATCATGAAGATTGCCGGACGAAGGTTTGCTGCCGCGGCGATTGGTTTGGCATTCGTCACATCGGCGCACGGGGCCGAACCGAAAGCTCGAACCCCGCATGAGTGGTTGCAAGAGTTCTCGCGGAATTGGAACGAGCAGAGATGGACTCAAGCGTTCCGATCTCGTCCCAATGGTTACATGCGGCCGCTCCACGAGGGCGGTTGGCCGGCGCGCATGCTGGCGCTCGCAGGGATGGTTTCCCACGGCAAGGCGGCCGCGTCGACGCTGCTCGATACGCTGGCGAGAGGTGAAGCACCTGAGCGGATCTTGGCAGCCCAGACTTTGGGCTTTCTGTCT
>CAZGYE010000328.1:0-6038 GCA_964530165.1 uncultured Planctomycetaceae bacterium | reverse complement strand
GTCGAGCCGTGCGAAAAACCGCAAATTTTGGCCGTGGTGGGTATAGGTTCCCTCACGGACGAGTTGCCGCAGCAGATCGGCCGGGTTGTAGCGGGTTGGATTGGCCCGATTCAGGCGGCCGAGCCGCATCAGGACCGCCGCGACCAGTTCCGAGCAGAACAGTTCGTTGAGATCGGCCGCCGGGAGCAGCCGGGTTCGCTTGAACAACCGTGTCCCGGAGAGCAGAGCCCCGCCCATGTCATAGGTCACCTGCCGGCCGATGAAATGCCGGATCAGAATGCGGGTCAGCAGGTCCGATTCACTTTTCGAGAGCCGGTCGATCGCCGAGAGGCGGTAGAGATCGACATGCCCGCCCTCCCCAACGTAATCGGCGATCCGCATCTCCGGCAGATGGGCCTGCACGCCACTGACCGGGCGGGCCATGATCACGCAGGGATGCGGACAGAGGGTGGTCGACTCGACCCAGACCGGAGAACCGTGGTATTCGCAGATCAGGGCAACGTGCGCTGGACCGATCCGCAATCGCCGCGGAGCGAGCAGCGAGGCGGTGCCGTAGCTGATCGCCCGGCTGGTCCAGTCGGTTCCGTAACAGGCTGCCAAGTCCAGTGTTTGAAAGTCGTCGTTCATCGTTGTCTCTGTTCGAACAGGCGGTCGAGCAACTGGTCATGCCGGTCGAGCCTCCGCCGGACATCCTCGATTTCGGTCGCCCGCAACCGACCGGTCGCCTTGATTTCCGCTTTGATGCTGCTGACGTCGTTCGAGATCGACCAGGCCCAGAAGACTGCCCCGACACAGACGACCGAGGTCAGGAAACTGAGAAAGGAAACAAACCACTTCGGCACCACGATGTAGCCGTTGGGTTTCGGAGTCGGATGTTGCTGGCCGTTACAAGTCATGTCGATCCTCGATCAGCGAACGCTGTCGCGCCACATCTGCGGCAGCTTCGGTTTCTCACGCTCGAAGGCCGGTCCCATGAAGGGTCGTGGCCGGTAGGTCACCCGCACCCGTTTGCCTCGCCGCCGTCGCGTCGCCGTGCCGCCATGTTCCAGCAGTGCCGGTGCATCAGTCGCTCGGTTGAGCAGAATCGGGCCGATCACCACGTTCGATCGGCCGGGTTCATAGATGAAGAAGATGTTCCGTTTGAGCAGTCCCGTATGACTCGACGGCGGCGAACCAGGTCGGGAAACGGACTTCCGCCGCCGGATGCTGGACCGCGCCCCACGCCGGACGAAGGCTCCGAACCGCGAGAGAACGCGCCGCTCCGCCCGGTCGGCGGCGTTCGTCACCGCCTTGCGGTCGAAGAAGAGTCCCTTCGCCTGGTTGATCTTCATCCCGATCATTGTCAGCCCTGAGTCGGGAGTCTGGAGTCTGGAGAGAGCCTGAAATCAAATCTGCTCCGGACTCCAGACTCCAGACTCCAGTCTCCCGTCATCTCATCACGCGAAACGTGAAGGTCAGAATGCTGGTGAACTGCCGCATCTCCTGCAGATGCTCCTGCGCGTACACCGGTTCGTTCGCTGTTTTCAGCCAGATCGCATTGGGGAAGCTGCCCAATCGTTTGAAGCGGAAGTGATCGGCGATTTCGTCGACCAGTGTCAGCAGGTCGTCGATCTCCGCGTTGCCGGTGGTCTGGAGTTTCTGCTGCACCGCCACGTCGATGGCGTAATCGTGCTGGTTGTGTCCCCGGCCGCCCGGCAGCGTCGTCACCGATTTGGGGACGACCGTCACCTGCAGGTTCTGCATCTCCGGCAATTCGAAGTCCGGCAGATATTCCCGCTGCGCGGTGACCGGCTGGCTGAACGAGCCGCTGTTGATCTCGGCGACGACGGCGTCGGCAATATCGGTGATCATGGCCATGATTGAGTCTGGAGTCCTTGAGTCTGGAGTCTTTCGTGAAACGAAACGCTGGTTGCCTGTCCTCCGGTCACCGGACTACGGACTCTGGACTTCAACCTGCTTGGTGTGAATTCGCAGCGTCTTGCGGTACGGGTCGGAATACCGGTAATGCGGCTCTTTGCCCGGAGCCATCACCTCATAGACATAGGTGGTCGTCCCCTGGGTCTCACGAACACGATCGCCCCGTTCCGGAAGCACCGGCACACCGGCCAGCAGCAGATCGGCAGCCAGCACGAGAAAGTCCCGCGATTCGGTCCGCTCCACGACGCCGAACCCGTTGTCGACGTCGAAGATCGTGCGGCCGATACTGGCCTGAATGGCGACCGTTGCCGCGCCGCGCTCGTAGGTCACCGTGCGCGACGTGTGTTCGGTCCGCTGGTCTTCGAGCCAGTTCGAGGCCTGTTCGAGTAAATCGACCATCGAGTACTCCTCACTGACTCACGCGGACACGAACCGTGGTGTCGTTGTCGCCCGCGGCGGCAACCGTCTTGCCGAGTTCCTTGTTCGCCCCGGCCCCACTGCTCGTGGTCGCCTGGTCGGCAGTGTCGTCCCAATAGACAATGGACCCGATGGTGATCGCCGTCCCGACGCCGGTCGCCTTGGCAAAGTCAAAGACACCTTCAACCGCCAATGCTCCTAAGGCGCCCGCCGCGATGTCCTGTTTTGCGACACCGATCAGGTCTCCCTGAACCACGACGTCACCGGCTGTCACGTCCGCGCCCGGCGTGTAGTCCACCGCCGCACCGTTTTGAATGAATACTGCTTGTGCCATGTTGTTGGTCTCCTATTTGTGTTCACTGGCCTGCTGCCCCAGGCACGAACCGCCTGTGGCGGTTACGCCTCACCCTTGGATTTGATTCCGGCCAGCCATTCCGCGAAGTCGACACCGAAGTCGTGATAGCCGCGAAACTGCACGCCGAGTTGATTGAAGTCCGCATCGGCCATGTCGACCGTCGGCGTCTGGATGCCGTCGAGAAAACTCACAACGACCGGCGAGAGAATCGACGGGCTGCGGAGCAGATACCACGCCTTGGCCGAGTTGCCGGTGAATGCCGCATCGCTCAGCCAGTCGACAACAACCGGCCGATACTTGCCGGCGTGGATGTTGTCATTGGGCACGGTGTCTTTGGTGGACGAGCCGCCCGTGTTGACCGTCGTGCTTTGGAACAACCGCTGAGCGACGAACTGCAGTTCCGGCGGCACCAGCAGAATGGTCGGAACGCCTCCGATCCGCTTGCCATCGGTCGATTTGAGTTTGCGAAACGCGAGGATGCCCTTTTGCAGTCCGACACCATCGACATCCAGCGCCGAATCCGCACCGGTGACGTAGTTCGACCGGGCCGACGTAAAGAAGGTCGAGTTGTCGATGAACCGGGCCCAGAAGACGCTGTTGAAGTTGCGAGCCGCTCCGCCACCGAGTCGCGTGCGGATATCTTCGAACGCACCCAGGTCATCGTCAATAATCTTCTCCCGCGAGAGGGAGAACATTTTGGCGTAGGTTCGCGCCTGCCGCGTGTAGGTTTCTTCCGACAGCGTTCCGTGCTTGATTTCGCCATCGGGAGCCAGCTCTTCGTACTCCATGTCGTCGAGCATGCGGTAGCTGGTGACCGTTTTGAAATCGCTGACGGTTCGCGTGATGGAGATTTCACGCCACGTCTGATCCTCTTCCATGAAGCCGGCCAGCAATTCCTTGTTGGCCACGTTGGAGAGAATGGCCGGGAGTGACAACGTACTGAATGCCGCATTGAGGCCTGAGAATGCGGCCCGGAAAAGTTTCGGCAGCGTTTTTGAGTTGACGGTCGCTCGGCCCACGTAGCCGTTGGCTTGTGCCGCCATGACGATCAGCTCTTTCAACGTGAGGCCGTCGAACTGCTTGTCGGCGGCTTCCAACGTCTGCTCGGAGTAGTGATCTTCTCGCCCCGGCGTGTTCATCGTTCCGCACAACGCCGCTTCGATGATTTCCGCCGCGACGGGTCCGTCACCGCCGGAAGCATGAATGGCCGGTGCTTTCGGACGTTCTTCACGCAAGACCGCCAGTTCCGTTTTCGTTTCGTCCCAGCCATCGGCGATGGCCTTCGCTTCGATGTCGCCGTGTTGGCCGGCGCAGATCTTGCGAATCGCGGCCACGCGAGACGTCTCGGCTGCCAGTTCCGCACGCAGGTCCGCCACGGCGGCTCGAGTCACATCCTTGCCCGCCGTGACGTTGGGGCCCTCCGTGCCATCGACCTGCGCAACGTACATCGCCTGCAAGCTGGCCGACTGTGTTTCGTCGAGTTCGTCAGGATTGAATCCTTGCGCTTCGAGCCATTTGGTGAATTCCATTTCGGTTTTCTCCTTCGAAGAATCGGCCGCTTGGGCCGCGATATTGATGCTGGTGCTGCCGTCCGCACCGTTGGGGACGATGGCGACGTGTTTCAATCGCGATCGGCGAACCAACAGAAAACTCCGATTCTCGGCGCGGACGGTTCGCCCGTTGACGACCGCTTTGCGTCCCTTGGCGATCCGCTCCGTTTCGATCGGCTCTGCGCCGACGCTGGCCTGCAGGGGCACGCCGTCACGGTGCAACTCGATCACACGGCGGGCGCGATCGTTGGTTCGCGAGAGCGTCCCATCGATCGACAGCCGCCCGTTGATGCGCGTTGGTGTCCCACTTCCGAGCACGGCGTCAATTCGGTTTTCATGATCCGCCAGCAACGGCACATTGTCCGGTGATTCGATCCCTTCGATATCGATCACGACCGGCCCGAAACCGGCCACGGTCATCAGACCACCGCTGTATGCGGCGACGTGAACGAGCGCGGGCCGCTCCTGGCCGTCATCGCCGGCGGCTTCAACCGTCAACTCGACGGGACTGACGAGTCGCAATTCACTCGCGTCATTCGTCATCGTTGTCCTCCATCACTTAGCACGGCGGCCGGCGTTTGCGTTTCGGCGGGCGCTGCGGCGGTGATGCCGAGTTCCGTCAACAGCGAGAGTTCCTTGGCACGCTGTCGCACCTGCTCCTCCCAATCGAGACCGCGACGGGCGTATTCCTCAGCAAGCGTCGTCGTGTGGCTGGTCAGACGGGTCGCCTGGGCCGAGGCTTCCTTCGCGGGATCAACATGTTCCCGCCCCTCCCAAAACCACTGGTGTTCCCACGAGGCGATGGGTGGCATACCGTCGGGGATCAGACCGGGAATCAGCGCCGCTTCATCGAGCCAAGCGGCAAGAATGGGGTCCAGAACGGCAATCTCAAGATGCGACTGCTCGACGCGGATCGATTTGAAGTACGTCTGATGGTCGAGTCGGCCGGAGGCGTAGTTGTAGCCCGACGAATCGGCCCGCGCGACGTTGGCGGGCATATTGAGGCATCGGGCAATCTCGTTGAGGATTTCGCGTTTGAACTCACCATACGTCGTCGCCGGCTGTTCCGCCTCCATCTGGCTCATCTTCCAGCCACCCGGCATGGTCAACAGCGCCCGTTTTTCGAGTTCGATCGGCTCGAACGGTTCGGCCGCGTCCGCCTCGCCGTTGGCCGGGGCGTCGGTGTAGAGGATGCCGGCGAAGTCGGCGGCTGTTTCAGCGGCGGCCAGCACCGCGAGTGTAAACCGGCGGAGTTGCGCGAACAGCGGGAGCGCGGGCATGATGGCCGGAATGCCCCGCGACTGGCCCGGCCGGTCGGTGCGAAACCAATGCAGCACAGACTCTGCGGGAATGCGGTCATAACTGTTAAGCGACGGCACGCCGACCCGTGCTTCGCCCGGATGATGTTTCAACGTGTGGTATTCGATGGGGTTGCCGGCGTCGTCGAAGACGATCCCGTCGACGGCATTGGACGCCAGCGGATTGAGGTCGGGCGTCGTGACCTGGTCCGCCTCGATCAGTTTCAAGTCGAGATTCACCCGCGTCTGCAGTTGCGGGTTACTGGTCAGAATGCCGAACGCCTCGCCGTCCTGCGCCCTGGCCACGCGCATCGTTCGCAATTTCTCGGCGAGTCCGATCTCTTTGGCCCAGAGCATGAACTCCCGTTCGAGCGCCCGATTCGCATCCGGGTCAACGGTGAGGAGTTGGAGCCGGGGCCCGGTTCCTACCAGGTCGTTTGCCAGCGTGGTGACAATGCCTCGGGCGTAACTGTTGTTTGCCACCTCGTAACGGGACCGGTT
>CAZGYE010000327.1:0-6076 GCA_964530165.1 uncultured Planctomycetaceae bacterium | reverse complement strand
CCCAGCAGAATAATGAACGCCGTGCCCAACAGCAGAATCGCTTCGACATTCTTTGCGCGGAAAGCACGGAAGGCGGCCGACGCCACGTAAAACGCCAGCATCGCAAACATGGTCGCCGTCAACGGTTTGAAGACGTACTCGTAAATCCACCAGAAGGGGTTTCCCTGCTCGGCGTAATCTCCCGACCAGCGGTACTTGGGTGTGTGCGCCTTCAAGAACAATCGGCCGACTGTTCTGTGCCAGGCCTGTTGCCGGCGAAAGTCGTCGAGCAGAAAAGCACGCTGTCCGCCGCTGAGCGGTCCGGCGCGCAACAGGGCGAAACAGAGCGCCTTGCGGAACTCACCCACGGTTGGGTTCTTGCCGAGAAATCCGAAGAGTGCTCCTCGCTGCGGCCCGGTCAGCGGCCCGGCCTTCGCAAGGTCCCGGACAAGCTCCTCGGGCGTCATGTCCTGCTCGGCGGCAAACTGACCGAGCAGCTTGATCTGCTCGGCGTTGAGCCGGACGCTCGGACCGGTCTTCTTCTTCGGCACGATCACTGCCGCGCCGGAGCGCATCTCCCCGAGCATCTCGCAGGCGGTCTTCTCGACTTCGGCAGACTCACCGGCCGCGTCAAGGGCCGCCCGCAGTTGCTCGACCGTCCACAAACCGTCGACGACCTTGTCGAACACGGTCGCCTGCTCTTTCGAGAGTTCCTCTCCCAGTTGTTCCAGTTCCTGCCGAAACGCGTCGCGCGCGTCTTCACTCGGCGGTTTGGCCACGGGAAACTGGTCGGCCAGCGCACGTCTCTGTGCGATTGACAGCGGTCCTCTCACGCCCAGCTCACCGCTTCCCTCGTCGAAAAACACGACCGATCCGAGCGATGCGGGAATCTCGAATTGCGGCGGCACAGACCCGGCGGCGACGCGCGTCTCGCGACGGCTCTCGGCGGCGATCTGCTCGACGGCGGACGTCCAGGCCGGATCGCTGCTCATTTCCAGAAGCGCTTGCTTGTCGGCGTCTTGCATCGCGCCTTGAAAGCTCAGCGTGCCATGATCGGCGTAGTAGGCGACTTTGCCGCTGAAGGCGTCGGGCGGTTGAGCCTGGTCGGACAGCTTTTCCACCAGGCACTGCCACCGCAGCTCGTCCTGGTAGGCCGTCAGGTCCTGTTTTTGATGGGGCAGCATCCAGCCGCGAAAGACGACCTTGCCGTTCTCTTCGCTCAACTGACGTCGAACGGAAGCGGGCAGCAAGTTGTCAGAAGTTTTTTTCGGAATCACCCCCTCGACGCGGGCGATTTGGGATTCGGGAAATGCATCGAGCGGTAACGCGGCAAACGTTTCTCCGAAAAACTGCTGCTCGGCCGCCGGCTGCGAGCCGAGTTTCGCCAGACCCACCACCAGCGTGGCGAGAAAGGCGGCCAGGGTGACCGCCGAGTATCCCCAGCCCGCCGGCCGGTCGCTGATTTTCTTGAGATGAATCTTCAGCAGGTTTCCGCCGCCGAGGATGAAGGCGATCGACGCGAGGACGTCAAACCAGATCGCCGCGACCTCGCCCCAGCCTTCGGTCGCGGGAATGAAAAATGACACGACGAGAACAAAGCCCCCGCCAGCCGTAATCAGTAGAGGAATCGTGCGTTTCATCCGCCCGCCTGCAACACGGTATTTTTGAGAAACTCGGCCGCCGTTTCGAACCATTCGGCGCCGGTCACGTCTGAGAGCGTCACCAGCCCGCAACCGATCAGCAACAGCACGGCCACAATGAGCTTGCCGACGTCCTGTCCTTTCAGACTGCCCAGTTGGTCCGGGTCGTGCGAGAGGTACGCCGAGGCCGCGAAGAACTCTTCACCGATGAGCGTGTAGTCGCATGCGGCCACGAAGAACGGCAACTGCGCCGGCATGGCGGTGCCGGCCACCTGAATGGCGCCAATGGAGTTGCCGGTCTCGGCCAGGATCAGGGATTCGGCAAAGAAGGCTCCCATGTAGAAACACGCGGCCGGCTTCTCTCGCACCATCATGCCCGACAAATAGGCGACATAGCCGAACTGCTCGTCGGTGACGTAGTAGACCAGGTCTTTGTTGTAGGCATCGGGACGTCCCGCGGCGAGAAATGCTGATTCGACCGTCTCGCGCGCGGTGGTCATCACCAGCGATTTCGATGTCGGCACTTCAATCCGGGCGTCGTATTCGGCCGCCTGCTGCGCGACACGGGAGAGAATTGTCAGACCGGCAATGGTTTGGATGTCGTTCATGTCCTGGATGCCCGGGATGAACAGGCAGGAGCGGCCCATCTCCGTTGCTCGGCCGACCGCCTCCTCCACCGCTTCCAGACCGGCGATCTTGCGGATCTTCAACGGCTTCCCGCTGCGAGCCATCCGGATAAACCACACCACGGAACCACAAATAACCAGCGTGATCGCCAGCAACCAAATGCGGCCGCCGTCGAACCACTGCCGTCTTGCCCGCACCGCTTCGCTCGTTTCCACACGTTCCGACTCGACACCGCCCGGACCGATGGCACGCGCACGAAAGAAGTACGGCTCGCCACGCTCACACTTTTCGACGGTGACCGTGATCTTGCCTTTGCGGTAGTCCCGCTCGTCCGGAACGATGGGCGGCAGATCTTCGTATCTCCCGCCGTATTCGCCCGCTCGCTGCAGAAGATACCGGACGACCTTTCTCGGCTCCGCATCCTCGGTGTCGTCAGCAGACAGCTTGAACGTCACATTGATGCGATCACCGCCGTCCCACGGCCGATCGACCGCCCGCAGACCACCCGGCGGCGCCGGCGGAGTCAAGGCAAAAGGAAAAAGGAAAAAGGAAAAAGTGGTCCTGCTCATTCGGGCTACTCCTCTTTTCAACTTTTTCACTTTTCAACAAGCAGTTCCACGTTCGCGCGAGGTACGGTGACGCGTTCACCCGAGTCGAATTCCACCTCGAGCACGCGCGCCTTCGAGCCGGAACCAAGTTCCTGCAATTCCGGCGGCAGCGCCGCCACCGCCCCGATTAAACCGAAATGTGGATCGCGAACGATTCGCACCGGCGTTCCGATCTCCAAGAGACCGGCGCCGTGCGGCCTCTCGGCTGCCTGCAATTCTTCGTCTCGCTCGAGCGGAATGACGATTTCGGGCCGCATCACGCCGGCCCGAATCTGCGTGGCCCCATTGATGGCCGCTTCGGACCCCGCCCGCGATGCCAGCAACTGGAACGTCCGCTCGGCCATCGCAATTTCTCCGAAGCCCTCCGTAATAATCAGCGTAATCCCCACCTTTTCGGAACCGGTAATCGCCACCCCCAGGTCGTAGCCGAGAATCTCCCTGAGGTCCTGATCGTCCATTCCACCGGCGATGACGGCGGCGGCGCCCGCGTCGATCGCCTTGCGGACGGCGTTTCCCGTCATGCGCGCCCCGCCGACCACGACGGCCCCGTTCATTTCCGGTTTGATCCGTTCGGCGGTCAGCTCTTCGGTGTGGTCGGCGCACGCCATGCGGATCGGTCCGAACGACTCGCCGCCGATGCCGAAGATTCCTTGAATCAGCGTGACGTCGGCTTCGAGCACCACACCTTCGTGCGGGATGATTTCCAGCACCTCGCCGGCCAGATACGCGCACACTCGCACCGGCAGCGGTTCGCCGCGGACGATCAACTGCCCGGTCACCTTCGAGATCGACTCGATCGTTCCGGGGACCTTCGATCTGTACTCCGATTTGAACAATCCGAAGATGCCTTTGGTGCGAGCCAATGCCTCGCCGACCTCGATGCGGTCGCCTTGTTGCTTCAGCATGCATTCGGGCACGTCACCGGGCGGCAGCGAGAGCGCATTGGCGAGGTTGATGGGCGTCACTTCGCCGGGCATAAAGGTCTGCGCAACGACGTCGCGCGCCGCGACGTGGTCGCCCACCTTCACGAGCACGTCACCGGCAATCGTCAGCACCCGCCGCACGCGGTGACGGATGCGGCTGCTGACTTTCAATCCTGGCGTATATACGTGGGCCATCTTATTGCAAGTCGAAAGTAAAAACTAAACACGGAGACACGGAGACACAGAGAAAAAGGGTTGAAGTCATAGTACGCGTCGGACAATTCCGTCCTTTAGAACCGGCACGTTGAAGTTGATCAAAAGACCTACTTTCTTGCCGCTGAGTTGAAGATGCGTTCGGAGCTGAGCTTCAAACACGGGATTCATTGTTTCAACGGTCAACTTCTCATGTATCAACATCTCCGTGTCTCCGTGTCTCCGTGTTTAGGAATTGGCGTCATTTCGGATACAAATCCAACGCGTCGATCCAGCGGTTGATTGCCGCGCGGCTCGCCGTGGAGTCTTCCGGCAGGATGAGCGGCCGGCCGCGGGCGTCGAGGATGACGCCGACCGTGCCGCCTTGCAGTTCACGCTCGACCCGTTTGCCCGGCCCCTCACCGCAATCGAAGCCGCGGGCCGGTTCTACGGTGATCTTGGCCCTCTCGTCGACAGACAGCGGCAGTCGTTTCACCTCGCCGAATTGCATCTCGCCCGATTCGTCGAGCGCGGTCCCTTCGATGGTGTAATGGAAGCACGTCTTGCCGGCCTTGCCCACCCCCTTCGGTGCAACACACGTACCCAGGTAGATCAGACAGTCTCGCTGGAACACCTGCAGCGCCGCTTGGGGATGCACCTGCGCCAGCACGCCCAGGTGGGGCATCATGAAAATGCTGTCTTTGGCCAGTGTGGTGACGCCTTCCGGCTGAAACGCGTCGATCAACATGGCCGCCGTCTGCTGCATGCGGGGCGCATGCGACAAAACGCCGCCGGAGGCGACCAGCAGGTCCAGCCGCATGTTATCGACGATCGACCGACCGCCGACATCCTGGCTGAAGGTGTCTCCGACCGTTCGCTGCTGCTGCACGCCTTTGAGCGTGGTTGCGAACTGCTTGTGCTGATCGTAAGCCAGCCGCAGCGCCTCCCGCGCCACCGCCTGCTCAAAAATGAGCGATTCCAGAGTCTGCGGGATCGTGGTCGGGCGGATCATCTTGTTTTTCACACGGTTGCGCAGCCCGCGCTCGTGGATGTCGAAGTGCACCCAGCGGAGAATCATCGGCAGCGTTGCCTCGGCGCAGACGTTCGAGATGGAGTAGCTCATTCCCAGGTTGGCGCTGACCGTGCGGTTGAACACGGGCGAGCCGGACTCCGGATGGTCGAACACGCTGAACACGTCGGTCGTCGCGCCGCCGATGTCGACCCCGACCGCGTTGATCCCTTGCCGCTCGGCGATCGTCCGCAGAATGTTGCCCACGGCTCCGGGCGTGGGCATAATTGGTGCATCGGTCCACCCGATCAGCTTGTCGTAACCCGGCGCATGGGCCATCACGTGTTCCAGAAACAGATCATGGATGCGGTCGCGGGCCGGAGAGAGGTTTTCCCGCTCGAGCACCGGGCGGAGATTCGGCACGATGGAGAGCTCCACGTCCTCGTCGAACGTCTGCTGGATGAACTCGGCGGCATCCTTGTTGCCCGCGTAGATAACCGGCATGCGGTATTCGCTGCCGAACCGGGGCCGAGGCTTGGCCGGCGCGATCAATTCGGCAATCTGAACCACGTGTGTCGTCGTTCCGCCGTCGGTGCCCCCGGAAATCAGCACCATGTCGGGCCGCAGCTCACGGATGCGCTGGATCTGTTCGTGCGGCAAGCGCTTGTCGCTGGAGGCGATCGTGTCCATCACGATGGCGCCGGCGCCCAGGGCGGCCCGTTTCGCGCTCTCGGCGGTCATCTGACGAACCACGCCGGCAACCATCATCTGCAAACCGCCGCCCGCACTGGACGTCGAAATGTAGATGTCGCAGCCGGCAGCGTCGGTTGCAGGGCGAATGAGATTGCCGTCGTCGTCGACCAGCCGTCTGCCCGCCAGCTCCGCCACTTCGGTGAGGGCGTTGATCACGCCCACGGTCACGTCAGCCGCCGGCTCCTCGACGGTTGTCGGCGCCTCGCCACGGTACGTTTGCCGATATTCTCCGTCGACCCGTTCGATCAGGATCGCCTTGGTCGTCGTGCTGCCGCAATCCGTGGCCAGAATAACGTTGATTTTATCGGGGTTGATGTTGCTCATCCTTGTTGACACCAACTGAAA
>CAZGYE010000326.1:0-6084 GCA_964530165.1 uncultured Planctomycetaceae bacterium | reverse complement strand
AACTCACAGACACCGAATTCTCGCCACGATTCTGCGGCAAAGCAAGTGACGCGAGCTCATGCAAAAGTCGAAAGACCAGCGCAGGACGTGTAAACCGTCCCCGGCCAGAGTGCGACGAACTTCTTTTGAGAACCTTTGCGCATCGCATCGCCGAGGTCGTTTGCCCACTAAACGTTTCGTTAATGTCCCGAGCTTTCAGTTCGGCCAGTCGTGGGATAATCACGCCGCGCTGATGCGTGCGGCCGACCTGAAGGTTCCTTGAACGGAGCAACGGCGGGAGGTGGAGCTGTGCGAGAAAGCCTGTCGATGTCAGCCGGTCGCAACAGCTTCGCCTCGCCGGCGAGGACACGGAGTCGCAACTCCTCGAAGACCATTGTGCCACCGGCAACCGAAATCGCGATGGGATTCGGACGACCGGCCACGTAGAAATAATCGTCGGGCGGCGCCTCGCCGAACAGAAGTTCGACCTGGCCTGACCAGTCAATGACAGGCTCCCCGTCGACTGTCGCGCGGACGTGACCGGTGGTGTCGTCCGTCGTGACCTGCAGGCTGACCAGATGACCCTCTTTGCGGGAATCGATGGAGCCGGTGTCCCTGGCCGTCGGGTTGGTGAAACCGGCGGTACGGTTCGTCTCATTCGAGAAGGCCATCGACGTTTTCGCATTGAGCCCATCCCGGTTCCCGAGGTGAACCAGCGCGCGATGACTCCCTAACGGGAGGAAAAAGTCGAGTCCCGGGTTGAACTGCAAGGGCTTCAGTCGTGCCTGGATTTCGTAGCTCCGGGGCGCATCAAGGGGGAATACGATCAACTCCGCGTCACTGGCCTTCGTCAACGCCAGCACGCCATCCCGGATCGTCCAGCCATCTCCTTTGAAAGCTCGCGCGTCGGCCCCATCCTTCCGAGTGTCGACTTGGGGGTCTATCAGCGAAATCACGTCGATCCAGCCATCTGCGGAAGTGATCGTGTCGCGGAGCTGGGCGTCATCGGCGGTTCCTGTCAGTACAGGGACAGTCTTCAGTTTCGGCGTGTCAATCGTTGCCGCCAACCGGAAGCCGTTAAGGTTGTGAGCGTAGCCCCACGAATAGTTGTCCCGAGACGCCGATCGGCAGTGATCGTGATGCCGGCTCCAGCAACCACCGCGCCCCACGTGCCCACTGCCTTCGGAGGGGCCGATCGGGTCTTCCACCGGCGCGTGGGCATAATAGTCCACCGCGTAATGATCGGCGCAATGTTCGCAGACGTTCCCATGCATGTCATGAAGCCCGAACGCGTTTGCCTTGAGTTGACCAACCGGATGTGTCGTGTCGTCGGAGTTTGAATCGAACCAGGCGTATTGCCCTAGTTCATCCGGATCGTCGCCGCTGCACCAGTATGTCGTCGTGCCCGCCCGACACGCGTATTCCCACTGTGCTTCGGTCGGCAAGGCAAAGGTCATCTTCGCGGCAGAAGCATTTTCGTTCAGCTTCGCGAGGAACGGTTGAATGTCATTCCAACTGACCATCTCCACCGGGTGCGCCGGGTTGTCCTTGAACTGCGAGGGGTTATTGCCTGTCATGACCTGCCATTGGGCTTGCGTCACTTCGTACTTGCCGAGGTAAAATGGCCGTGTAATCCGCGCGCGATGCTGCGGACCTTCTGCAGGAATGTGCTCCAGAGCCCATTGGTCGTTGTCCGCCTTGGGGTTCTCCAAAAACCGTGCTCGTTCCTCATCGCTTGACCCCATCAGAAACTCGCCCGGCGGGATCAGCACCATCGTCAGCTTGCCGCCCTTGCCGAGATCGATTTCTTTTTCCACCGTCAGGCCGAGATAGTCGGCCCAGGCTTTCTGGTGCTTCTTTGCCGTTGCGGCGTCGAAAGGCGCGACGGCCAACGGCGGCGGCAATTTCGCCTGGCCGATCAGCTTGTCCCCTTGCCGCACCTGGACTTCCCCGGCCAGCAGTTCGACCCGGACAGTGATGGTTTCCCCCTTCTTCAAGATCAGCTTGTCGGTCTCGAATTGGAAGTCGCCGCGCTGGACGACGAGAATCTTTTCGCCCGGTGAGAGCTTGACGTCCTTTCCCTGGTCAGCCTGCTTGAGGGTGATCTCGGTTCCCTTGATGGACACCTCGATGTTGGGATCGTTGATCTCCACACGGATGGCGCCGTCCTTCGTCTGCACGAAGAACACGATCGCCGCCAGTACCAGGAGGAATGCAGCACCACCGGCCGGGCACATTAAGGCAAAGCGCGAGCGAGGCAACTGCGCGAACCAGCCGGAGAAGGGTGCGAGCCAGCGAGGAGGTCGGCGTCCTTTTTCCTTTCCGGCACATGGGGCTGGCGTTGTCGTTTGACGGGCGGGGTGAGGCGAGCGGTGTTTTCGCTTCTTTGCGTGGCGGGTTCGTTTCGCGTCAGCGGCCGGCGGTTTGGCCAGCGAGTGCTGTGTCTGGGGATCGGTGTGGATTTCCGCCGATTTCCAAGATTCGGTCGGCTGCAAGACCGGCGGCGCGGCCTGTTTCTTTTCGGCGGCCGTCTGCGTCGCCACGGTCGGTCCGTCAGTAGCCTCCAGGCCTCGCAGGAACTCGTTGAACCGACTGTCTTCACCCAAGGCTGTGCCTACTGAAGGGGTCGTCGTCGGCCCGGCCTGACAGCGCTCCAAATCGGCGATCACCTCGGTCATCGTTTGGTATCGCGTTTCGGGCGTCTTGGCGACCATCTTGGCGACGACCGCCTCCAACTCAGGCGAAACAAGCGGGCAGGCCTGACACAACGATGGAATCGGCTTCTGCTGGTGTGCCATCAACTTCTGGACCGCAGTACCGCCGCTGTAGAGCGGACGGCGGGTCAGCAAGTACCATAGCGTGACCCCCAACGAATAGATGTCGGCCCGCGCGTCGGCGTGCTTCGTGTCCATCGCCTGCTCAGGGGCCATGAAGTCCACCGTGCCCATGATCTGGCCGGTGCCCGTCAGTCGATCCTGGTCAGGCCCGGCCGAGTCGAGCCGGGCCAGACCCATGTCGAGGATCTTGACTGTCCCGTCACGGTCGAGGAGCAGGTTCGACGGTTTGATGTCGCGATGCACCACCCCCTGACTGTGGGCGTATTCCAGGCCGCGAGCTGCTTGCAGCATACAGGAGAGGGCTTGGTCAATGGGCAGCGGCCCCTTTTCCCTGACAAGTGCCGATAGGTCGGTCCCTTTGACGTACTGCATGACCAGAAAATGTGTGCCGCCGGCTTCGTCCGCATCGTGAGCTGTGACAATATTGACGTGTTCGAGCCTGGCAGCCGCTTTGACGTCCCGTTGAAACCGTCGCACTGCTTCGGGAGTCTTGGTGACGGAGGGCGAGAGAACCTTCAGGGCGACCAACCGTTCCATCACCCGGTGCTCGGCCTTGAGCACCATGCCCATGCCGCCCTGGCCGAGCTTGTCGAGGACGACGTAGTTCCCCAACACCAGCGACTTGCCTTTGCCTTGATAGACTGCCTGAGCCTGATAGGCAGTGAGTTTGTTCTCGCGAACGAGGGCGCGGGCCAGATCCTGGGCGGATTCTCCGTGGCTGTCGGCGGGCAGCTTATCTCGGAACGCAGCAACCTCGTCAGCGGTCAGAAGCCCGCTGTCGATTAGACGCTTCACGAATCTTTCGAGTGTCACGGCCATGGCGCATAGGTTGCTTGGGAAACGCGCATGATAACGGACAGACTACTGGAACGCACGTGCGCTCGCGTATTTGGCAGAAAAACGCTTGAAGACTGGGGTCGCCGAAGGATGACGTGGCGCACTGATCGCCAGCATTGGGAGCGATATTTGTCTGCATTACGGGTGAGTTTGGGCGGATCTCGTTGGCAGCGTTGGTCGCCCCGGTCGCGACAGCCCCAAATGCAGTTGCGCTCCTGCCTTTTCGCGCTTCGGTGAATCACACCGCTGAAGTTGCGCCAGTGCCGGTTCGCGCTCCGGGTGAAATCGACCCGGTTGAGTTGCGCCGGGACCAATGGAACCACACGGCGTCAGTGATGGCGCTCATCGCCAACGTGAATCGCGACCCGAAGAGATCGAAACTGCTCAAACCGGCCGACTTTCACCCGCACGTCACAGCAAAAACCCAACGCGACACGCCGCCGAAAGCGGACATCACGCTGCTCAAAACAGTTTTCGTTGACCGGCTTCATGGGAAATGACACATGGCCTCAGCACAGGGTATCCGCGCGGGTCGAGCATTCGTAGAGCTATTTGCCGACGACTCGAAGCTCGTGCGCGGACTCAAGCGAGCCCGGAAACGGCTGCGGGCGTTCGGGGCCTCGGTCCGTGCCATCGGCGCGAAGATGTTCGCCGCCGGGGCGCTGGTCGCCGGTCCGCTCTCGCTGGCGGTGAAAGCGGCCAGCGACATGGAGGAGACGATGAACAAATTCAACGTCGTCTTCGGCAAGAACGCCCAGGCGGTCAAGGCGTGGGGGGATCAGTTCGCTTCTCAGGTCGGTCGCTCGAAAAACGAGGTCGCCGACTTTCTGGCCGGCACGCAGGATCTGCTCGTCCCGATCGGTTTCGCTCCGGGAACGGCCGAGACGATGAGCAAACAGCTCACCGGGCTGGCGATCGACCTGGCGTCGTTCAACAACAAAGCCGATTCCGACGTCATCCGCGATCTGCACGCCGCCCTGACCGGGTCCAGTGAGGTGATGAAGAAGTACGGCGTGATTGTGAACGAAACGGCCGTCAAACAGGAACTGTTCAACCGGGGCATCGACAAGAACAACGCGACCGAACAACAGAAGGTGATGGCCCGGATGGCGATCATCCTGCGGGGGACGACCGCTGCGCAGGGGGACGCCATCCGCTCGGCCGGCAGTTTCGCCAACCAGATGAAGGCCCTCAAAGCCAAGGTGAGCGATGCGGCGGTCGAAATCGGTTCGGCCCTGCTGCCGGTCGTCACGCCGCTGGTCACGAAGGTCGCTGCCGGCGTCAAGGTCGTCGCCGCCTGGATCAAACAGCATAAAGGGCTGGTGGTGATCCTCGCCAAGGTCGCGGCCGCCCTGGCCGCCGGAGGGCTGGCATTCATCGTGCTGGGGACAGCCGCCTCCGGTCTGGCGAGTACGCTGGGGGTGATGGCGGCGGTCCTCTCCGGTGTGGGGACGGCGATCGGTCTTTTGGGTTCGCTGCTCGGGGCGCTCCTCTTGCCGATCGGATTGGTGATCGCCGGGATTACGGCATTGGCCGCGCATCTGATCACCTCGACCGATGTCGGGACGCAGGCGCTCGATTTCTTGAAGGGGGCGTTCGGAGAACTCAAGGATGACGCGCTGAGCGCCTTTCAGGGGATCGCCGATGCCCTGGCGGCGGGCGACATCTCTCTCGCCGCGAAGATTCTCTGGCTCTCGCTCAAGCTCGAGTGGCAGAAAGGGGTCAATGCTCTCAACCAGATCTGGGTCACGGTGAAGGAGTTTTTTCTCTCGACCTGGACCGACGCGGTCTTTGGGGCGGCGAAGATCGCCACGAATGCCTGGGCCGGTCTGCAGTCGGCCTGGACCGAAACAGTCGATTTCCTGGCCGATGCCTGGACGCTGTTCACCACCGGTCTGACCAAGACCTGGAACCATGCGGTCGGCTTCATCCGCAAGGCGTGGGTCAAGCTGAAATCGCTGTTCGATTCCGATATCGACGCTCAGGCGAAATCGCCCGGATCAATACGGAAATCACCGGCAAGAACCGTGCGGTCGAAGAAGACCGGAACCGTGGCATTCTCCAGCGGGAGCAGCAGCGGAAACAGCGGCTCTCCGAGATCGAAGGGCAGCGGACCGGGACGCTGGCCGAACTCCAGCAGCAACAGAGCGCCGCGCAGCAGAAACGCCGCGATCAGTTCGCGGGCGACCTGTCCCGTTCGGAACAGGCACTCGCCGAGGCCCGCCGGGCCTGGCAGCAGGCGATCGAACAAGCCTCCCGCAAACGGCAGGCTGCCGACGCCAAACAACAGAGCGGGTCGAAACGGCCGGCCAACCTGTTCAGCCGGTTGCAGAAACAACTCGCCTCGGCCGGCGGCCGGTTGGGGAAGGCGAAACTGAGTGTCACGGGAACATTCAACGCCGCCGCCGTGCGGGGACTGGGGGGCGGCAGC
>CAZGYE010000325.1:0-6093 GCA_964530165.1 uncultured Planctomycetaceae bacterium | reverse complement strand
CTTGACGCCTGAATTCGAGCCGAGCGTGGTCGACGGCCGAACTGGAACCAGCGACGTTCCCATCGTGGACCTCAACCACGACGGCCGACCGGATTTCATCGCCCTGCAGTCGCAGGAACATGAGCAGATCATCGCGTTTTTGAACACCCGCAGGGGTCGCTTCAAGAGCGAAAAGATCTACGCCGCCCCACATCCGAGGTGGGGATCCACGGGCATCAATTTGGTCGACATGGACGGCGACGGTGACATGGATGTGTTGTTCAACAACGGCGATTCCCTCGAGTTGCCAGCCGTACTCAGGCCATACCACGGATTTGGTTGGCTGGAGAACGAGGGAAGTTTCCCCTTTACCTATCACCGTCTCGCCTATCTCCCCGGCGCTCATACCGCACAGACAGGCGACCTGGACGGCGATGGAGACTTGGATATTGTCTCGAGCGTGTTCATCCCCGCGATCCCGCCAAACGCACCGGATGCGCAGTTCTTAGAGTCGATCATTTGGTTAGAGCAGACGCAGCCGGGTAACTATCAACGTTATTTCGTGGAAACCGGGAACAGCATTCACCCGTGCTTGGATCTCGGAGACTACGACGGCGACGGCGACATCGACGTCGCCGTGGGGAACTTTGTCCTGCTCACAAGCGAAAGATACATTTTGAAGTCGTGTGTGACCGTACTCGAAAACCGGTCGGTGCACGCCAAGGCGGATCAGCCCCGCTTCGGCGCAGATGGTCGCTGACGATGCCGTTACTGACGGAAACGCTCCAAAAACGTTCCGACCACCTGCAGCGTGCGATCGAGGACCTCCGGATCGGGCATCGGGAGTTTCAAATAGGTTCGCCCTGTGTTCGCGTCCTGGAACGTTTCGAAGGGGCTTTGCACGCCCGGTTGTGCAGTGGATCGTGGACGGTCCGTCGGCGTTGATTGCGCCGCCGTCGCAAGTTGTTCCAGCAGCGCCAGACCGTTCTGCAACAGACCGGCCAGCGGATCGGCGGGTGCGGCCGTTTCGCGGGATTCCATGGCCGGTCCGGTCGTCGCTGGTTCCGGTTCGGTTTCCGGCGGCAGGACCGTTTCCGGCGCGGTGCTCGGAACGTGAGCCGAGACTTTGTCCACGGTCTCCATGAACCGCTTCAGCCGGCTACCGCCCAGGAAGACTTCCTTTTCGCCACCGTCCAGCACGCCGGCAAACAGCGACTTCTTGAACGCCAAAACTGAGAGCATGCCCTCTTCAATCGTGCCCTGTGAGACAAAGTGAACCACCTGGACCGGCTGCGTCTGGCCGAGCCGATGCACCCGCCCCACGCGCTGCTCGAGCACCGCGGGGTTCCAGGGCACGTCCATGTTGATGACGACATTGGCGTGCTGCAAGTTGAGCCCGACACCACCCGCGTCGGTGGAGAGGAACACCCGGCAGTTCTGGTCTTCGCGGAAGCGGTCGATTAGCAGCTTGCGTTTTCGGCTCTCGACGCCGCCGTGAAAGAACACGTGCTCCCAGTCCCGGTCGGCAAAGCGGCGGATCGACAATTCGTGCATGCGGACCCACTGGCTGAAGACGACCGCTTTCGTCCCGGGCTGTTCCAGAAGCTCATCCAACACGGTCGCCAGCTCGTCCGGTTTGACGCTGAAATCGGTCTCCTGGTCGAGCAGGTACGTGCTGTCGCACGACATCCGCATATTCTGCAGGGCGATCATCAGCCGGCGCTGATCGGCTTCCGAGAGGAACCGGTAGCGTCGCCATTTGGCCGCGATACGGGCGACAATCTCACGATTCTCATCGTGATGTAGCTGTTGCTGCGGCGTCATCGGGACGAAGAAATGTTTCTCCAGCCGCTTCGGAAGTTGATCGAGCACCTGGTCCTTCCGGCGACGAATGAGAATCGGCTCGAGGGTCTTTCCGACCCGATCGAGATTGCGGTACCCGACCACGCGTCCGTTGTCATCGCGCTCTTGGTGTTCGTGAAGAAACCGATACGTCGGACCGAGCCGGTGCTGATCGATGAACTGAACGATCGAAACCAGTTCTTCCAGCCGGTTTTCCAGCGGCGTCCCGGTCAGCACAAGGCAGTAGGGGGATTTGATTTTCTTGACACTGCGCGCCGTGCGCGTCTCCCAGTTCTTGATGCGCTGGGCCTCGTCGAGAATGACCAGATCGGGGGCCAGGTCGTCGATCAGTTCCAGGTCGCGGTGCACGGTGTCGTAGTTGGTGATCTTGTAGAAGGCGTCGCTGCGGAAGAGTTCCTGCCGCTTGACCCTCAAACCGCCGACCACAGTGGTTGACCGGTCGGTGAACCGTTCGATTTCGCGTTCCCACTGATGTTTCAGAGACGTTGGGCAGACGATCAGGACCCGTTCCACGCCGTATTCCTCTGCCATGATCTCCGTCGCCGCCAGCGCCTGAACGGTCTTGCCCAGCCCCATCTCGTCGCCGAGCAGACAGCGTCCCGCACGGGCGGCAAACAGGGCGCCTTCGCGCTGATAGTCGTACAGCGGCACGCGCAACAAGTTCTTGAACCGCGGGCTGTGGATGCCGCGTGGAAACGCCTGGGCCAGTCGCCGTCGGCGGCGTTGCTCATCGCGGACTTCGGCGATGAAGGCGAGCGCATCGTCGTAACAGCGCAGCTCGTGGTCGATCCGGGCCGCCTGCGAGAGAAAGACCTCGAACTTTCCGAACGCAGCGGGACGCAGCGTCCCTTCGTCGGCAAAAAACTTTGCCGCTAAGCGTGCGACCGCAGCAGGGCAGTCGGTGCCGGGTCGAAACCGGACCACGCGGCGAGCTCCGTACTGCAGAAAGATTTCGCTGTAGGACGAATGGAAACCATCGCGAAACGCGGTCTTGGCCCCCCGTCTTCTCTCCAGCCGGCCCAGGACGAACTCAATGTGCTTGCAGGTTCCCAGCGCGTTGGTGCCGAAATCGGGGCAGGAACAGTAATTCTCTCCCGGCAAGCCCCCCCGGATGGCCACCCGGTAGGTGTTCTTCGAAGCCGGATTGGTGACGTGAAACTCGGAAAAGAACGGCTGATCGCCGATGTTCTTCAGTTCAAAGTTCTGGTCGCGGCCGAACTGTCTTCGCAGTTCCCGCTGCCATGCTTCCAGCGACACGTCATGCGGTTTGCGGAGGCGAGAAACCTTCTTTCGAACGGTTTGGGTTTTTCGTTTCGCCGCCTTTTTTCTCTTCGGGACTTTCTTTGTGACCGCCTTTCGCGAAGTGATGCCGCCGGTGGAAGTTGCCATCTGGTCACCTCCTTGTTCTGGGAAATTTGCCTTCCGTCGGGTTCCGTACACTGGCTGCCGAGGATTTTAGCAAGCGAGCGAACCAGATGCGACCCACCGAGCGAATTCGTGATTCTGATCAAGAGCAGCAACCGGTCAGTCCTGAACCGGAACGTGATGCCGGCCCGAGGGCGAGGAAAAATCCGGCAAAGCGTGGTCGCTTGCGAATTGGCGAGATTGTGCCAAACCCATATTGACCGCTGGGTTAGAGTTGGCTACTATTCAATGTAGCTTGTTCTGGCTATGGTTTGCCCACCAGTTCAATACGTGGCTGAACCGCCGGTAAGAAAACGGAGTTTCTTCAGACCTCGAATCACGCTCACATTTTTCGTCAGTTCAGACAGGTTGGGCGGGTTCACAGGATGTGACACCAATGCTGTTTCGGCGTAATGGGCATTCCTTGGTCGTTCACGCCCCCGCGAAGCTGAACTTGTTTTTGGAGGTTCTCGAAAAGCGATCCGACGGCTATCACGAGTTGGAAACGCTCATGGTGTCGATCGGCATCTACGATACGCTGGCTTTCACCCCAGACCCGTCGGGCAAAATTCGATTTCGCTGTTTCCACGCCGGTCGCCGGTTCGTGACAGCTCGCCGGTTGGCGACAGCTCGCCGGTTGACGACAGCTCGCCGGTTGGCGACAGGTCACCCGTCGGAGGCAAACGCCTCGCGTCAAGAGATTCCGGGGGGGTGTGAGAATGTTGTCGTGCAGGCTGCAAACCTGCTGCGGCGACACGCCGGCGTCAAACAGGGTGTCCGAATTAACTTGCGGAAACGAATCCCGGCCGCTGCGGGCTTGGCCGGTGGTTCCAGTGACGCGGCCGCGACGCTGGCGGCCCTGAACAAAATGTGGAACTTGAAGCTGTCGGCCGCTGAACTCTGTCAGTTGGCTGCACAGTTGGGAAGCGACGTCAGTTTCTTTGTCACTGCCGCGCCGGCGGCCATCTGCCGTGGGCGTGGTGAAATCGTTGAACCCTTCTTGATACCCCTTGGTTTGCATTTCGTCGTTGTGCGTCCGGCGGCGGGATTGTCGACGGCGGCTGTTTACCGGCATTGCCGTCCGGCGTCCCGGCCGAAAAGAGTGAATTGTCTGGCCGAGTCACTGCGAGCGGGCCGCCTCAGAAGTGCCGCGAGGTGTTTGCACAACGCGCTTCTGGTTCCAGCCGAACAGTTGAGTGAGGATGTCAGACGACTCAGGACTAGATTTTCCAGTTTGTCGGTGCTTGGCCACCAAATGAGCGGCAGCGGAACCGCTTATTTCGGCGTCTGTGCTCATCGGCGTCAGGCGCTGTCGCTGGCGGCTCGGCTGAGGGCCGAGCGTCTCGGCAGCGTGTTTGTGGCCCAGTGCCGGCCCTAAGGAGGAGCAAAAGCGAAAAGGAGTACGCCATGGAAATCACCGAAGTTCGCGTAAAGCTCATGGACGACCCGCACGATCGGCTTCAGGCTTTCTGTTCGATCACGTTCGATTCGTGCTTTGTCGTCCGCGACCTGAAAATCATTCAGGGCGTCAAAGGTTCGTTCGTGGCCATGCCCAGCCGCAAACTGACCGATCGCTGTCCGCGCTGCGGTTCGAAGAATCACCTTCGCGCCCAAAACTGCAACCAGTGCGGCACCGTGCTCAAGGAAGATCGGGCGACCAAGGACCATGACGGCCGGGCCAAGCTCTATGCCGACATCGCGCATCCGATCAACTCGGGCTGTCGCGAGATGATCCAGCAACGAGTCATCGATGCTTACGAAGAAGAGATCATCAGAGCGGAGCAACCCGGCTACATTTGCAAGTACGACGACTACGGCGAGGACCGTTTCGCCACACTTGGCGAACCGGCCGCGGAAACCGCCATGCCGACCACAATCACGACCAGCGACGACAAATCGCATCGTGTTGAACCGGCGGCATCGCAACAGGCCGGGCCACACCATACCGGGGCGATCCCGGCGCGAGACAACGAACCGGCTGCCGTCAGAGAACAAACGGATGCTGCCGACAGCTTCGACCTCGGCATCGTTTGAATCGCAACCGGGACGCCAACTCTGCTGACCTCGGCGAAAAGCAGCCCCGGTTTCTGTGGAAAAACCGGGTTGCTCGAGAGGCGAGGTGTCAGCCGAAATACGCGACCGCGTTACGGAACAGCCGCAATCCGTCACCGCCCTCTGGCAGAGTCTGTCGCGTCCACTGGGGATGCTGCGTGGCATGAATAAATCGTTCCGGGTGAGGCATCAATCCCAGAACTCGTCCGGTGGGATCGCTCAACCCGGCAATATTCCCGGCGGAGCCATTGGGGTTGTGGGGAAACGGCAGCGGCTCTGCCGGCGGCGATTCTTCACCGTGGTTCGCGCCGCCAGAAGCACGTCGATAGCACAGCACAATTTGGCCGTTCTGCTGCCAATGGTCGAGCACCGATTTGTCGCGCACGACGATTTTGCCCTCCGCATGAGCGACCGGCAAATCGATCTCATCCAACCCGCGCAAGAAAACATTCTTTCCGGCGGCGACTCCCAGATGGACCCACAGGGCGGTGTATTTGCCGTTGTCGTTCCAGGTGAGCGTGGCACCCGGACGATCTTGATCTCGCGGCGGCCAACCGCCGGCGCCGCCCGGCAGAATCCCCGATTTCAACAGCACCTGAAACCCATTGCAGATGCCCAACGCCAGCTTGTCGGCCTGCAGAAAATCAGTAATCGCCCCGGATAAGCGTCCTTGGAGCTGACGTGAAAAGATCACACCGGCGCCAATGTCGTCGCCGTAGCTGAACCCGCCGGGAATGCACAGAACCTGGAACTCGGCCAACAACCCTGGGTTCTCCAGCAGCCGAAACAGGTGCC
>CAZGYE010000324.1:0-6118 GCA_964530165.1 uncultured Planctomycetaceae bacterium | reverse complement strand
GAAGCGAACGTGGCCCCGGGGCATGCGCCCTGTTGGCCCGTTGCCCGGATCAGAGCTTCCTGTCAACATGCAAACACGGGGCCACGCTCCCGTTGGTCGCTCAGGCCCCGCCACCCGCCGCCACAGCCAGACGGACCAAAGTTGTTTGCTCTTCCTCTTTCATCTCAAACAACCGTGGAAAAGCGGCTGATACCCTTGTTGTCAGGGTGGCAATTGGGAAAATTTTGGGTTGGGGCTTGACTCTGTAGTATGGTACAGACCCGATAATGTCCACAGATGAGGAGAAGCCGCTATGAAATCACTGACCATCGGAAAGGTGGCGAAACGTGCTGGGGTCGGCATCGAAACCGTCAGGTTCTATGAGCGGGAGGGCCTGCTGGATGAGCCGCCCCGCTCGGCATCGGGCTACCGACAGTTCGATGAAGATGTTGTCAGACGGCTCCTGTTCATCAGCCGGGCCAAGGAACTTGGGTTCACGTTGAAAGAAATCAAGGAACTCCTGTCGTTGCGGGTTGATTCTGAAATCTGCTGTGACGATGTAAAGGCCAAGGCCGATGCGAAGATTGCCGGCATCGAAAGCAAAATTGCCACTCTCCGCAAGATGAAAAAGGCTTTGGTGCAACTTTCCACGGCTTGTGGAGAGAGAGAACCAACAGCCGAATGCCCCATCCTAGAAGTACTGGATGGCAGAAAGCCACGACGAACAGGAAAGGGATGACCATGACGACCACGACATCAAAGGCGGTCACATGCCCAGAATGCGGCGGCAAAGGCAAGGGAGTGAAACCCATCACGCTACGGGCGTTGCTCAAGGATGAGTTCGTGAGCGACGTTGATGACGTGGAATACAACTTTTGTGATGCGAGTGGTTGCGACGTGGTTTATTTCTCGGACGGCCAGACCTTTACGAAGACTCAACTCAAAGTGCCAGTTGGCGTGAAAGAGACGGACGGCGAACGGCCTTTGTGCTACTGTTTCGGCCACTCTATCGCCACGATCAAAAAGGAGCTAGACACCACAGGCCACTCGGATGCTCTGGATGACATCCGGCAGAAGATGAAAGACCCCGGTTGCCGATGTGAAACCGAAAACCCATCGGGTTCATGCTGTCTCGGCAGTGTCACCAAAGGCATTGCCGTTGCCACATCGGAATTCGACAAACCATCCAGCAAGCCCCCGACCAACAAAGCAGAAACCTTTTCAAAAGTTGGAACGGTCGTCTCGGCAATCATGGCATCTAGTTGTTGCTGGTTGCCCTTGTTGTTGGTGCTGTTCGGTGTGTCGGGGGCAGGGATCGCAAGCGTGTTGGATTCATACAGGCCGATGTTTGCCATGTTGACGTTCGGTTTTCTGGCGGCGGCATTCTACTTCACTTATCGGCCTCGGCGGGCGACGGTTTCCAGCGATACCTGCTGTATTGAGTTCTGTTGTCCTGCATCGGACGTGCCAAGACGACGCTGGCTCAACATGATGACCATGAACAAGGTGATGCTGTGGGCTGTGACCGTTCTGGCTGTGGTGTTCTTGCTCTTTCCCAACTATGTCGGCTTCATCTTGGCTGGAAATGCCCAAAACGCTGTTGCTACCGGCGGTGACAACCCCTTGATCCGTCAAACGACCATCGGCGTCGACGGAATGCACTGCGAGGGATGTGCGGTTGTTCTCGAGCAGTCCGTTGGGGATGTGCCGGGTGTGCTGGCCGTTCAAGTGGACTACGAAAACAAACAGGCCGTGGTTTCCACAGAAGCCTGCTGTGTGTTTCCACAGGATGAAGTTCTCAAAGCGATACACGACGCCGGTTATACCGGCACACTCCGAAGACCAGATGACAACAAGTAATCGTGTCCGTGCTGTCAGCAGGTGTGTGACCTGCTAAGTGGCCGGACGTTCTCAGCATAGGAGGAGGTCATTATGTACAGGAACTGGTTGTGGGCGACGTTGTTTTCGTTGCCTCTGGCAATCGGTGGGTTGGTCTATGCCGGTGTGCACGCCAACGCGAACACCCAGAGCAACGACGCCGGTTTCGTCTGCCCAATCACTGGCGAGGAACTTCCTTGCCCCAACTGTTGCCCGCTCAATTGAACACGGCGAGGCATCTACTTCACCGATGGCCCCCGAAGTAGACAAACTTCGGGGGTCATTTGCTTCCATGAAAAGCAAGTAGAGCCGGGCGTCGCCGCCGGCGCGATGGCGGCGCGAGAGACTTGTGCTGAATTGGAGATGTCGGGAGAATCAGGGCCGTGTGAATTTCAATTGTCTGGACCACATGGTCGGTGAATGAAATCGGCCGGGAGACCCGGCCTTACGTCACTCGAACGAGGACAACAAGGAACGTCGGATGACCGAATCGCAAGAAACACCGCCGTCGGAATCTTTCAGCAAAGAGGAACTGAAGCGGGCGCTGAAAGCCTTCAAAAAGCGCCTGAAGGTGACCCGGATCGATGACGAGTCCCGGCTCGGCTACGGACCCATGTCGGGCGGCGGCGGGTCGAGCATCGTGGCCATCACGCCACCCAACCAGTATCCCCAGGCCGTGTGGGAAGAACTGGTTCGGCAAGGCAAGCTGAAGCATGCGGGTCACGGTACTTACGAACCGGTGACTTCCTAAACTCGTCAAGTTTTACGAGGGGACTGTTTCTTTTCTTCAGCACTTGCGTGCGTGGTCGACAGGATGGCAGGGCCGTCGCGGGCGCTCTGACCCTGCCACCCGCCGCTGACGTTTTCTTTTTTCCTTTTCACTTTCATTCAGTATTCGTGCTGCTCGCTGCCGTCCTCTTCGAAGCCGGAGAAGTCCGACGTGACGACCTGGCGAATCACTCGGCCGGCGACTTCGTCGCGGAGTTTCGCGAGCGCTTCGTCGATGGGCATCGCGCCCAGATCGCCATCGATGCGGTCGCGCAGTGAGACGGCATTCTGCTCCGCTTCCTTGGGGCCGACAACCAGCATGTAGGGGATCAGTTCCAACTGCGCGTCGCGGATCTTGGCGTTGATCTTGGCGTTGCGCAGGTCGGTGGTGACTCGGAAATCGGCTTCGCGGAATCGTCGCTCGACCGTCTCGGCATACTGCTGCGACTTGTCGCTTACCGGCAACACGCGGACCTGCTCCGGCGCCAACCACAACGGGAACGCGCCGGCAAAGTGTTCGATCAACATGCCGACGAACCGCTCCATCGATCCGAACGGCGCCCGGTGAATCATCACCGGCTGGTGCGGCCGATTGTCGGCGCCGATGTACTCCAACCCGAACCGTTCGGGCAGGTTGTAATCGAGCTGGACGGTGCCCAACTGCCACTCGCGGCCCAGACAGTCGCGGACCATGAAATCGGCCTTCGGCCCGTAAAAGGCCGCCTCGCCGGAAATCTCAACGAAGGGCAGCCCCATCTCTTCGAGCACCCTACGCAGCGAGGCTTCTGCCTGCGACCAGTTCTCGTCGCTGCCGACGTACTTGTCGCTCTCGCGGTCGCGGAGCGACAATTGAATGCGGTAATCGTCCAGCCCGACGCTGGCGAGCACGAACTGCGTCAGCTCCAGCGTCGAGCGGAACTCGGCTTCCACCTGCTCCACCGTGCAGAACAGATGCGCGTCGTCCTGCGTCAAGCAGCGGACGCGCAACATCCCGGCAAGTTCGCCCGATTGTTCGTGCCGATACACCGTTCCGAACTCCGCCAAACGCACCGGCAAATCGCGGTAGCTGCGCGGCTGTGATTTGTAGATTTCCACGTGATGCGGACAGTTCATCGGCTTGAGAAGATACCGCTCCTGCTGATGCTCCCAGATGCGCAGTGTCGCGGTTCTCTCTTCGATCGAGCCGCCGGTCTTGTACTCGGTCAGATTGCAGCCGAGAACGCCGGCCGCTTCGAGCAACTTTCCTTCCTCTTCCGGCGTCAATTGACCCGAACTGAGCCGGCGAATCCAGAAGTCGACCAGTTGGCCGGCGTCGTGCTGGAACAGCGGCGCGAACTGCGATTCACGATAATACGGAAAGTGTCCGCTCATCTCGTACAGCTCGACCCGGCCGATGTGCGGGGAATAAACCGGCTCGTAACCGCGCCGCAGCAATTCGCGCTTGATGAAGTCCTCGAGCAGAGCACGCACCGTCGCCCCTTTGGGCAGCCACAAACAAAGCCCCTGCCCGACGGCGTTGCTGATGTGGTACAACCCCAGCTTCCTGCCCAGCACACGATGGTCGCGGCGTTTGGCCTCTTCGACTTGGTCGAGATACGCGTTGAGGTCCTTCTTGCTGAACCACGCGGTTCCGTACAGCCTCTGCAACTGCTTGTTGGCGGCGTCCCCTTTCCAGTAGGTGCCGGCCACCGAGAGCAGCTTGAACGCCTTGATCCGCCCCGCGTCGGGGACGTGCGGCCCGCGGCAAAGATCGACGAACTCGCCCTGCCGGTAGAAACCCAACGTCGCATGATCGGCCAAACCGGTCTCGATGTGCTCGACTTTCAATTGCTGATGCAGGTCGGCGCAGAATTTCAGCGCCGAAGCTCGATCGAGCGAGAACCGTTCGAACGGCTCCGCCTCGGCGATGATCTTCCGCATCTTTTCTTCGATCCGCGGAAAATCGTCTTCGCTGATCGTCTGCTCCAAGTCGAAGTCGTAGTAGAATCCATTGGACGCGGTCGGCCCGAAGGCCAGCCCGACGTTGGGAAACAGCCGCATCACCGCCCGCGCCATCACGTGCGCGCAGGAGTGCCGCAGTACGGCCAGTGCCGCCGGATCGCGGTCGGTGAGCAGTTGCAACTCCACCGGCCCATTGCCAGTGGCGACTTCCGTCATCGGCCGAGTCGCATCGGTGACCTGACCGTTGACCGAGGCGGCCACCGTCGCCGACGCGAGTCGCGCGCCGAGACTTTCCGCAACATCCAATGCGGTCGTTTGGTCGGGATATTCGCTCACACTGCCGTCAGGGAGTTTGACTTGCATAATGTTTCCGATCTCTGTTGAGAAAGGAAAAAGTAAAAAGGCAAAAGGAAAAAAGGGAGAAGAGTGACGACTTTTTCCTTTTTCCTTTTTCCTTTTGCCTTGGACGACGTTTTATATCTGACATGTTGAAGGGCCGTCAACCTCTTCGCGATCAGTGATTGCCGGCATCGAGACCGACGACGTCGTATTTCACGCCGGCTTTTCCAGCCCGTTTGACCGCGTACATCAATTCGTCGGCCGCGCGGATCAGCTCGCTTGCCGTTTCCGGAGGCTCGGTGAACGTGACGACGCCGATGCTGAACGTCACCGGCCATGCGTTCGACTGCATCGCTGAAATCAGACGTTCGTGGACCCGCGTGACGACGGTTGTTGCTGACTCAGCCGCCGTTTCGGGCAGCAGCAGCGCAAACTCGTCGCCTCCCAACCTCGCCGCGACGTCGTAGCTCCGCGTGCTGGAGCGCATGGTCGCGGCGATCGTTTTCAACAGTTCGTCGCCCCTCAGATGCCCAAACGAGTCGTTGACAGCCTTGAAATCGTCGCAGTCGACAAACGCCACGGTGATCGGCCGTCCGGACCGACGGCTGCGGTTGAGCTCGGCCTCAGCGGTCTTCAAGAACGAACGGCTGTTAAACAGACCGGTCAAGAAATCGCTGCGCGCCAATTGCCGTTCCCGTTCAACAGCGCGGCGCAGCAGCCACACCGAGACCGCCAGGCAGCAAAACATACCGAAGTGGACCAGCGGTTCCCACAGGCAAATCCACTCCCCCTGCTGACGCGTTGCCTCGCCGAAAACCGCAAAAACCGAAACCAAGAGCGACAACGCCGCTGCCCAACCAAGTCCCACTGCCCACGCGGCCAGGACGATTGCCGGCACGTACAACAACCGCAGCGACACGTCGTCGACAACGAGGATGTCCACACATGCAACCAGACCGACGAACACAACGAGGCCGACAACGACGCACCATTTCGGCAGTTGCTGGAGTCTGTCAACGGCGGGCGGCCAAGGCATGGAATTCGTGTCGACTCAGATCGTCTGCGGTCGAAATGGGTGAGAGGCTCATCGATCGGCTCACCGGGTATTGCGGAAAGCGCCCATTCTAGCACGACGTTGACAACCCTGCATACTTCGATCTAGCCCAAGTTGATCAGTTGCAGGGCAGAATTATTTTTTTGGAAGTTTTTTTGG
>CAZGYE010000323.1:0-6148 GCA_964530165.1 uncultured Planctomycetaceae bacterium | reverse complement strand
TGGTGGTCTTCCACGACGGCCGGCCCGACTTCCGGCGGTTGCTCTCGCGTGACCAAGCCGGCGCGCCGTTGAAAATCCGGTTGTCAGCCCGCAACATGCCGGCCACCTACGTGGTCTTTGACCTGCTGTACGAGGACTACCGGTCCTTGTTGGATCGGCCACTGGCCGAGAGGCGCGAGCGGCTTCGTCAACTGGTCGACGACCTCGACCGTCCGCAGGTGGTCTTTTCTGAAGGGATCGTCGGCCTCGGCCGGGTGCTGTTCGAGGAGGTCTGTCGGCAGGGACTGGAGGGCTTGGTGGCCAAGCGGCTGGCCAGCCGCTATCGTCCCGGCAAACGCACCACGGCTTGGCTGAAGATCAAACCGCGTCCCGCGAACGGAAAAATGCACTGGCTTGATGAAGCACTCGATGTGTAAAATGGTGTTGAAGGTAGGGCAGTGCGTCTTCTCTCATTGACGGGGACAAATGATGGCGAGCAACAGAGACGAGGTCATGGAGGCCGCTCTCCAATTATCAGAGGTTGATCGGCTGGCGATCGTGAATCGCCTTCTTGAGTCCCTGCCGGAAGAACCGCCGGGGCTCGCGCTCGACGATTCGGAATTCGCTGAGGAACTCGAACGCCGATCCGGTGATTGGGACGGTGCTGTTCCCTGGGAACAGTTGCAGAACGAGCTTGGGCAGAAGCAATGATCGCGGTGAGCTTCCATCGGATGGCCGCGAAGGAACTTCGTGAGGCCCATGCCTGGTATGTAGATCGTGACGTTGACGTGGCCGGTCGTTTTGAACGGTCAGTGGACGATGCCATCCATCGCATTCGTGAGGATCCAGAGTCGCACCCCATTGAGTTCAAGCACTTTCGATGGGCTCGTGCCAGACGATTTCCCTATCGGCTGATCTTTGAGTCGCAGCCTGACGACAGAGTGCTGATCATTGCGGTGGTCCACAACAGTCGCCGTCCCCGTTATTGGCGCCGTCGTCAATGAGACGTTCATGCCCGCGATGAGAGAGGAGCACACAAGCAGCGCTTCTGCTGTTGCTGCGACGTGTTCAATTCTCTACCTGCGGTTGTTAACAAAGTGGTCCCAGGTTCGAGTCCTGTTCGGGGAGTCGTCGGTGTAGCCGTTGCAGACCGCCGTGCGGCCCAGGCGTTTCGGCAGCCGGGACTGCGGCACAATATAAAGAGGTGAATCAGCCAGTTCCTGCTTGGCGATCTCCCGGCACAGCGCTTCGGCCCGGGCGCACAGCCCGTCAATCATCGACATCGGAATCCTGTTCTATTTCCTCACGCAGCCGGACTTCGTCCGCGACCTCTTGCAGAAACCGCCATTCCCAAAGCGGCACGATAATCACGTCCTGCCGGCTGTAGCGTTGGACCACGAGCGGTTCGTCGGTCTGAGCGACCCACTGGCAGGTCATGCCGAGACAGTCCCGCAGATGGCTGATGCGGATCGCACGATAGCCGTCTTCGGTCACGGGCAGTCCGAAATCTGGCCCGGACTCCAGATCATCCAGCGAAACCGGCGCAAAGTCTGTCACCGCTGCGTATCCCGCCCAATGTGAAATTCGGTACAAGAAAAGAAACTCTGGTCATAACCGCGACGGTTCCCGCGGGCGTTTTCAGAATGCCATTCGCGGCGAAAGTACCTATGGCCACTTGTACTGCGAACCAAATCGTTCTCGGAGTGTCTATAATTGGATTTGGTCGACCACCACTGCGCCCCAAAGGTTTCTCAATGGACGTTCCAAACCATCTGGTCTTCTGGAAGATTCGATGTCTGCATCGTGAACGGAAGGAGTTCTTCGACCGCCTTCTGATGCTTGATGAATCACGTCTCACCGAAGAAGACCGCGAACGCTTTTTTGCGATGATCGGTTGCAGGTCCACTGAGGCCCAAGCGTTCTTCGAATTCCGGTCCTGCTTCATCGAATGCGACGATGAAACTCACGATCGTCTCGCACCTCAAGCACAACGTGTGACGTTTGGTGGTCCATCCGAGTATTTTGAAGACGAAAACTGCAAACCCATCGACGACATCGGCATCGCACAAGTTCTCACTGGTAACCCAGACCCAATTCTTCGGTTCGAACCGCGGAGCGTTCTTCGATTGGGACCGTCGCCGATTGCGAAGCGCGATGAATGGTCTGTCGAGAAGGCAAATCCCATCAGCCACTTCCTACAGCTCATGAACCGGATTGGCCAAAGTGGATGGTTGAAGAGTCCTTTGTCGATTCAGTATGTCGGTAACTCAGTCGTTCAGGTTGCCCATGCCAATGCGGAGATGACAACCACTGCGTTGACGTACATTCGCCAGTTGTTACTCAAGAGGGATGACGTCCTCAACCACGCATGCGAAGCCTACGTCGAACACATCAGCCACGATGGAAGGCGGTTTTGGGTAAGCGACATTCATCAAAGTTTCAACGCCTGTTTGGAATCGGACTGTCGGTACGGTCCACAGTCAATTCTGTCGGGGTACACAACGCGGCAGGTGATCGACATTTTCACGTACGGTTCGGGGCTGTTTCACCGTGAGTCCAATCACGACTGTGAGGCGGAACTCGCCAACCTAATCGCCCAGCATGGCCGAGAGCGGTTGATCATTGCCTTCAACAGCGCTTGTCGAGACCTGATTCAATACGGTTTTTTCATCGCACCAGTGATGTGGCAGGATGTCGTGCATTGGGTTCGATCTGAGGGCTGTTTGGGTCCCGATCGACCTCAGATTACCGACTTGTTCGGCGAGTAATTCCGCCCTCGCTGCCGCCCTGACCGGGACGGCCGGGCGTCCGGGACGCCCTGTCCCGGTCCGGCCGGCTGTTGACCCGGACGGTCCGACTTTCCGGATTACCGCCCGCTCGCCGACCGGCTTTGGCACTCGCCGTTCACGAACGCCCAATCCTTCGCCCTGGCCAAACGAACGCGACACGGGCAAACAAGTGGCCACATGTGGCATCCTTTTTGGCCCAAGGGAAGATGGCCACTTCCCTACGTCTCCTCCAACTGGCAATCTTGGCCATCTTAAATAAGTCGTTGACACATCATCTCTTACAACAACAACTAATTGGCCATCTTGATTGATGTGGCCATCTTCAATTGGCAAGGTTGCCAAGATGGCCACTTTGCCAAAACGGGGGTTAGTGGCTATCTTCATTGGCCATCTTGATCTGGCAGACACCAGACCCACTTGTCGCCATCCTTTTTCGACTGGCCGCCCATTTCCTTCAGCGCGCGGCGCAGTGTCCGTTCGGCGATGCCATTTTCCTTGGCGTCGGCGATCATCTGGTTCGATGGCACCGGACCGTTCGCCAGTTGCTCGCGAATCCACTCACTGGCCTCCCGCCGCTCTGCGCCCCGGCTGCTCGATTCGCTGCCTACCTTCAGTTCCGCCTTGAACGCGTCGTCGGCGTGCATGCGGACCGGATCGATCTCCCACACCACGCGGCCGTCACTAATGCGGTAGGCCAGTCCGTTCGGATCCTGCGCCACGTTCATTGGTCGAATGCTCAAGGAAAAACCCGCACCGCAGCCGGCAACAGAAGCTCAAACCGCTGATCGGGTCATTACCTCCAGGTATCCCAACCACGTCTGGATCGTCGATCTCACGGCGGTGCCCACCGGATCGGGCCTGTGGTGTCCCTGGCTGCCGTTTGCCCTGCCGCAGAGATGGCCGTTTTGTTGGTGGCTGTCGATTGTGATCGATCATTTTTCGCGACGGGCGGTGGGGTTTGCCCTCTTCAGGAAGGAGCCGGATGCCGTGGAAGTGCGCTCCTTTTTGGGCCGAACGATCCGAAAAGCAGGTACCGCACCGCGTCACCTGATCAGCGACAAAGGCAGGCAGTTTTGGCCCTGTCCGAAATACAAGCAGTGGTGTGACCGCCGGGGCATCAAACCTCGCTTCGGCGCGGTGGGCAAGAAAGGCAGCATCGCCCTTGTGGAGAGACTGATTCTGACGACGAAGCAAGTCCTCCGTCAGCTGCCGTTGATCCCGCTTCGCCGCGAGCTGTTCCGTCGGGAGTTGATCCTGCTTTTCGAGTGGTATAACGAGAGTCGGCCCCACACGGGATTGGGAGGCCGGACGCCCAACGAGGCCTACCGGGAGCAGTACCCAGCCAATCGACGACCACGGATCGAACCTCGTAAACACTGGCCGCGTGGCTCGCCGTGTGCGAAGCCCTGGGCACTGGTGGCCGGCAAACCGGGCAGTCGATTCACGGTTCAAATTGATTGTCTTGAAGGGCGTCGGCATCTGCCGGTCGTGAAGCTGAAACGGGCTGCCTGAAACCGTCAAAATCGGATTTCCGACTTCATCGCGCCAGCGGCCTGCGCGGGGCGACATCACTCGGCTTGTTGAAGGTCAATTTGAAAAAGATCACGAAGTTGCTCGTGGTCGAAAGGTGAGCGAACAACTCACGGCGACTGAATTCTCGCCCTGATTCTGCGGAAAAGCAATCCACACGCGTTTACGCAAAAGTCGATGGATCAGCGCAGTGGCCAATGATGCCTTTCGGCAACGCAACGGCTGATAACTGCACGATATGTTTAATTAGAGGGGGCTTTGATGCCGTTTGGCAACACGCTGTGGCCTTGCTCCTCAAACCTCGTCCAGCCAGTCCAAGAACAATTCCGTCCCGATCGGGCCGGCACCGAGTGTCTCGCCGTCGAGCGGCTCGAAGAGGATGTCGTTCAGGAACCTGTTGACGTCGACCGTAGTCGACGGGAAGGCTTGTCCGAAGACCGAGTCGGCCGCATCCGGTACGATCAGGTCGCTGCTGTCCCTGCCGTCAATCGTGTCGGCACCTTGTTCACCGTCGATGACGTCCGCACCACCTTGGCCAATCAACATATCGCCTGGCACGGCAGGTGGGACTACTTGGTCGTCCCATCCACCGAACAGCGTGTCGTTCCCGTCACCGCCGACCAGTGTGTCGTTGCCGTCTGTGCGGCTGTTTGTGGTCGTATCGGGGCCGCCAACCAGGATGTCGTTGCCGTCACCGCCGCTGAGTCCATCGTTGCCGCTCTGGCCGTCCAGGGTGTCATTGCCGTCCGGGAACGTCGTGGTGTCGTTAAACAACACCCGGCCGTCACCGTAGAGGAAGTCCGGTGTGTTGTCCTTGTCCCCTTTGGGGACGCCGTTGACGTCCAGAACGGTTGAACCACCGGTGATGAAGTCGGCTCCGGGACCGCCGGCCAGGACGTCGATGTAGGTCCCGCCCCCGTTGCTCGTCAAGTCACCGATGATCGTGTCGTTGTCCTCGCCACCATAGACTGTGTCTGCCCCGTCACCGGCCTGGACCGAGTCGGCGCCCCGTCCGGCCATAATGGTGTCCGCGTCGGCGCCGCCGTCGATCGTATCGACGCCGTTTCCGCCGAGAATCGTGTCACCGCCGGCATGGCCCTCGATGATGTCGTCGCCTGCTCCACCGTCCAGCGAGTCACCCACGCTGCCGCCTTCCAGCGTATCGTCACCGCCCAGGCCGATCAGCGTCACAGCGCCGGCCGGGCTCCCGTTCAGGTCACTGGAGAACGTTGAGGCATTGAAATCGTTGTCGTCGTCACCGCCTTTGATGTAGGCCCTTTCAATGTGGGGCACGCCAGCGGTGCCGACGATCGTGTCCATTGCGAAACCGAAACCGTCAACGACGTGCCCGAAACTGGTGGTCGTCAGTTGGGCGTGGATGTTGGCCACTTCCAGAAGCAGGTCACCCAAAACCTCGGTGCCAGTGTCCGACCCGTCGATTCGGTCTCCACCGGGACCGCCGCTGATCGTGTCGTCGTCGTCCCCACCCTCGATCGAATCGGCTCCTTCGCCGCCGACGAGCGAGTCTTCGTCAGCTTGGCCACGAAGAGTGTCATTGCCTTGGAGACCGAACAGCGTGTCGCGTCCGCCGTTGCCACGCATGCTGTCGTTGCCTTCGCCGCCGATCATCAGGTCGGGGTGGCTGCTCCCGCCGTTCATATTGTCGTTACCCTCGCCGCCGATCACGACGTCGTCGTCCTCCTTGCCTGCCATGATGTTTGCGTTGGCGTCGGGATCATCCGACCCGTCATTCGGCTGAACGGTTGTCGCCCTTACGCCGGTCAGGCCGTGATAGCCGCCCCCGCACTGGAGGGCGGGTTCGGCCGCATGGCTCACTGAATCGAGGATCG
>CAZGYE010000322.1:0-6168 GCA_964530165.1 uncultured Planctomycetaceae bacterium | reverse complement strand
TTGGGGGCGGCGGATGTGTCGCGGGCCACAATGTCGATGTTGGCCGTGTGGATCGCCCCGTCGTCGAGGGTAATGCCCGGATCGAAGGTCGCAATCTGGTTGCCGTTCAGATACAGCGAGACGTGGTTGTCAGCTGCGAGTCCCGCAGCGACGCCCTCAGCACCGTTGTCGCGGCTGTCGAAGACCACGGCCAGTGAATTGTTGAAGGTGGCACCGATCGGCTCGATGCCGCCTGCGCCGAATCCACCCTGTCCGATGCCAGCGTTGACCGGCAAGGCCGGGCCGGCGCCGAAGGTCCCAAACGTTGGATCGGCGGTCTCACCCAGCACGAATGCCAAACCTTCGGGGTCTCCCGTCGCCGTCGTGATCTGGAAGTCGAACTGCGCATTGATGTCGTCGGGATTACCGAGTGAGGTCTGCTGAAACCCAATATGGTAAGGCGACTGGTTCGGTGCTGGTGGTGCGCCACCTGGATCGTGCGCGATTCCTTCCACCAACTGGAATTGCCCACCAACAAGACCCCCGTTGCCGACGCCGAACGGGTTTCCAGCCGAAAAGAAAGTATCGAAGCCTTCCGGATTCAAGTCGCCCGGACTGAAGTTCTCCGACGTTCGTCGCTCCGTATTATTCGTCGTCCCGCCGTTCGGACTACCGAGCAGGTTGGCGTCAATGTTGTCGATGTCAATCAGTTCGAGCACCGCACCCGTGGACGGCGCAACTCGATACAGGTCGTCGTTGACTGTGTCGACGAACAGCAAGTTGTCGGAGTTCAGAAGCGCCATGCCGTGCAGCCCCGGCAACACCCCAGCCGGAATGGCCAGGGTGACCTGCGTGTTGATCGCCCCCGTGTCCGGATCCAAGCTGAAAAGCTGATCGGACCGCGTGGGATTGGCGAAGTACAGGGTATTCAAGTTCGGGTCGAAGGCCACCGACGAGCCGCCGACCGTGTTGAAGGCCCTGGTTGTGCGCGCGGGCGCATCGAACCGGTTCAACTCCACCCCGGTGATCGGGTCCAGCTCGACGATGTCATTCAGCTCGAAGGGGTCGTCGTTGGCCGGGATCGCGAAGACGCCCCGCGAGTACGGTTCGCTGACCATCACCCGAAACGTGTCGGTCGTCGGCAGCTCGAAGCTGATGATGATCGGGTCCTCAGCCGTGCCGGTGAAGAAGTTCCCCGATCCAACCGGAACGTCGGTGCTGTTGTCGTCGAAGCGGTCATTGATGGCGCTGTCGGTCCGGATTCGCACCTGCTGTGTGAACAGGGGAGAAGGCAAACGGCCGGGGAAGTAATCAACCGGCCGCCCGCTGCTGTCGAGGACGCGGAGCATCGTGTTCACGTTGCGCCCGGCGTCGACGAAGCGGCGCAGTTGCTCCGAGTGCACCTCGATCTGGATGATCTCGCCGGCGACGCCCGTAAAGCTGTAGTAGTCGTCTTCACTTCGGTCCGGGTCTCGGGTCGGCTCGTTGCGAATGATGCCGTCCCAAACAGCCGTCGCATCCGCTTCGAACTCGAAGATCGAGTTCCTCCCGCCCTGCATGGTGTTGGGGGTTCCCAGCCGTCTCAAGGTCAGGTTCTGCGGGTTGGCAAACGTCTTGAGCGGCGGGGTGCTCACTTCATCGGGGCGACGCTCCCGTTCCAGATTGCCCGTATCGGCAAAGGCCAGTTTGATCGCCGACCGCTCGCTGAAGAACGGGTCTCTGGTCGGGTCGTTTAAGTCAATCACGCTGTCGTTCAGATTGGTCTCCAGTGCCGTCGGCGCGGTCATCAGATGCAGATTCGACTCGGTCGCGTCCGATGGTCCGGGGAAGATGGGCAAGAAGTCTTCCGTCGTCACGTCAAAACCGGCCTCGGTCCCGGCAAATGAGCTGTTGCCGAACGGTTGACCCGTAGTCGGATTGTTCCCCAGAGGTCCGAAGGCGTCGGCATTGCGCAGTCCCATCAGGTGGCCCAGCTCCTTGCCGGCCACACGCCCACTGGCGGCGTTGAACTTCTGACGGGCGACCTCCGCCGTGTCGCCCGCGGTGAGTGGTCCTAGAACGCCGTTGAGGTCGACTTCGGCCCGGCCGTCCAGCGCCACGTTGCGGAAGTCGATTGCGCTGGCCTCGCCGATCCCGAAGAACGGAACCTCGGGGAACGTCGTGGTCGGAGTTTCGTTGAAGACGATGGTGACGAAGTCGCCGCTGGTCGGCTGCGTTTGAGTAAACTGCATCTCGTAATTGGCGAAGTCGGCTTCCAGCAGATTCTGAATCACGGTGGGATCGTCGTCCAGAACGCCGTTTCCGTTCGAATCTTCACCGAAATCGAGCAGACCATTGTCGTTGATGTCCTCATTCAGGTAAATGTGATCGCCGACATTGAAACCGCTGATGAAATCGAGAAAGACCACCTGCACCGAACTGGCTTCCAGGACGTCGTTGCCGCTGCCGCCGTCGAGCGAGTCGATGCCGGGACCTCCGTAAAGCGCGTCGTTGTCGCCCTGCCCTTTGAGCGTGTCGTCGTCGAAGCTTCCCATCAGGGTGTCGTTGCCCGAGCCGCCGAGGATCTTGTCCTTGTCGCGCCCGCCGTCCATCGAGTCAGACCCGGAGTTTCCATTGAGGAAGTCGTCGCCGTCGTTGCCGTTCAGGACGTCGTCGCCCGCGGCAGCCACTAGGCTGTCGTTGCCGGTCCCGCCGGAGAGTGTGTCGTTTCCGGTGTTGCCGAACAGTGTGTCCTCGCCGTCGTTGCGCATCGTGTCGTCGATCGGTTCGCCGCCAAACAACACGTCGTGGCCGCCCTGGCCGAACAGGTTGTCGTTGCCGAAGCCGCCGACGAGTGTGTCGTTGTTCCCGGCACCGCGGAGCGTATCGGCGCCACCGCCTCCGGTCAGCGCATCTTCGTCGGCGCCGCCGTTCAGTAAGTCGTTGCCGCCGGGAACCAATCCGGGTGTGGTGTCATCCCCGAAGAGGGTATCGTTTCCGGCATCCCCGCGGATGGTGTCGTTGCCGAAAGCAGTATCCGGAAAAACCCCGAGGTCGCCGAGAAGAGAATCCGCACCGTCGCCACCGGAAATGATGTCGTTGCCGCCGCCGCCCTGGATGGTGTCGTTCCCATCGTCACCCAGGACGCTATCGGCGCCGTCGCCGGCAATGATGTTGTCGTCGCCGTTGCCGCCGTCGACCGTGTCGTTTCCGCCCCCGCTGTTGATGATGTCGTTGCCGTTTCCACCCAAGTACACGCCGCCCATATCGCTGCCGCGGATGGTGTCGTTTCCGTCATTGCCGCTGACGGTAATCTTGTTGCCCAAACTTGTGAAGTCGACGGCACGAACTCCCGTCAGGTCGATGTCGTTGCCGCCCGGACCACCATTGACGACAATCTGAGCGACGGTGGCTGGATTCAAGGCCCCGTCGTCAGGCGGCTGGCCATTGACCTGGACACTGCCGAATGCTGTAATCGCGATGGAATCGTCGCTGTCGCTGAAGACTTCCAGCGTGTTCGTCACCGAGACGAACGATGACATGACCGCCAGCAGCGTGCGATCTTCCAGAAGTTCCACCTGCGGTGCGATGGGGATCGCCGACGACTGACGTCTTGTCCGGCGCTGGGAGCCAAACCTCGCCGACCGGGACGAACGGGGTCGCAGAGCCGATTTCATCGAACGCAGCCAAGGAGTCATGAACATTGTCTAGTTCCTCGATCGTTAAACGCCAATTTATCCTGTACTCTCAACACAGCCCATACAACCCAGATTATCAAGCGATGAGGACCGTATCAACATAAAACTGTCATTTTTCTAAACTTTGTTATATTTAATTTAATTGCTGATCTGTGTAAACATCGTAACCAATATAAAACATACTAAAAAGTTAAATTATCTATTTATCCAGAACGCTCCTGTCGGTCAGGCGCTCCGAATGAGCTGGAAGTGACTTAATGCTAATGAGTTATGCCAAATGAGCAGAATGCGACGTTGTGATTGTCCGGACTTCACTGAGCAGAATGTCAGAGGCACTCAGCGTCTTTCGGAGGCTTGCTCGACCGTGTACGGCCAATCCAATCGGGAAGTTTGCGGGTGTCCCGTGGGCAGAGGGAAGCCGACGCTCCGAACGAAGGGACGGTCGACGAGCAATCCAGCGGGAAGCAGATCTCGCGTTGATATGAGGAGATCTTCACATCACGTGAGGCTTCCGGCATCCTGGTCGAATCCGTTCAGCCATGGTTCTAGCTGTCGCGTCAGCAAAATGACCACGACAGCCAGCGCGACACCGCCCATCACGTCGCTGAAGTAATGCCAGCCCGTGGTGAGTGTCGCTACGATCACGGCCGCGTTCAGTACGACGGCTGGGAGGAACCAACGCCGACGACCACGCAAGGCAAGCATGAGCAGGATGGCCCAGGTCGTGTGGAACGAGGGAAAGGTCACCAGCCCCTCGGCTTCTTTCAAGACCACTTCGGTCCGCTCACCGCTGCGCAGGGTCCGAAAGTGATCCAGGTAACGGGTCTGCTGAGGGCTTGCCTCGTAGCCGTAGGCCGCGAACGGTCCCTCTGCCGGAGCGAAGCAGAAGATGAACACGGTCAAACACAGGCTGAGCATGAACTGCAGGACGAACGATTCCAGTCGACGACGACGGCCGGCAAACCCCAGGACGAGAATGACAACGAGGGTCTGAAGGATCGTGGACTGATAGGCCAGATGCAAGACCCATTTGAGCGTCGGATGGCTATTGGCCCAGGCGACGATCGAAGGCACATGAACGCCTAGCATCTGATCCAGCGAAACCAATGTGTCGTCAACGAGCGGAAACGACAGGGCCGCCGCACCGTACATCACCAAAGTAAAACACGAAAAAAAGACCATGACTTGCATCACCGCCACGAGACTCATGACGAATTCCGCCGTGCGGCGCTGGTGATAGAACAAAGCGACCGGACCGAGCGTCCCCACCACGCCCAAAGCGGCGAGGTTGTCTCGCAGCGAGAATTTCAGCCCTAGCGCAAGCAGCAATCCCGCACCAACGAGTGCAGTTCCGGCGAGTATGATCAACTTGACGCGAGCATCTCGGCTCATGGGCGGCCGTCCGATCTGTCTATGTGATGAGATGCGGAATGGCAAAGGCGCTTTGCGACCTACTTTCAATATAGATTCCCGATGGCCATCGGCAGGACGTGCGATGGAGTTTCGGGGCCAAAACACTGCCGAACGCGCGCATCGAGTCCCATCTAAGCCAATTGGCGCAGTCAAACGGCGTGTTGATTCTGGGGAACGCTCCATAAGTGTCAGTGAGTGTGTCTGTTACGCTGATTGGCATGCTCTGATAATACAACGTCGGAAAACATGTATTTTTCCTAAAGTTTCTTGCTTGACTCACCCAAGGGTTGACCTACGTTTGCAGTGTGAACGATGAGTCGAAACCTGCTAGCGTGCAACTCACTCTGGTCGGTTTGACTCGGCAGGGAGGCCCGTTGAGATGGGGATCAAACCTCGTTGTGAGGTTTCCTTTTTGGGTGCGGGGTTTCGAGCGGTGATGATTTCTCAAGATCATCGGTCGGCCGCTGGGAATCTCGAATTGGTTGTGTGTCTGCTGGCCGAGCAGTCGGCTGGCCAAAAACTAGAAAAAAAGAGAGAGGACAACAATGAAGAACTTCACGAACAGCATCAAGCGTTTTCTGGTTTCCGAAGATGGCCCGACCGCGGTTGAGTATGCCGTGATGTTGGCTCTGATCGTCATCGTCTGTCTGACGGCGATCACGGCTGTCGGCACCAATGCCTCGGCTCGGTTCCAAGACATTGCGACCCAGCTTCAGTAGGGGAAGCACCGACTCATATCAGCCCGGCTATTGGGCGTTGCTATGAGCGAAGCGTATGGGTTCACGCCGTCCAACCGGGCGAATTGTCGCGCGGTTGGGCGGTTCGCCCGTATACGGCAAGACATCTGAGAGAGGCGTGCTGAAGCATACACGTTCCAGAGCAATATCAGAAAAAGAGTTCGCACCTATGTTTCCGTTTTGGGTTGACTGTTCCGTGCCGGTCTTAGTGCAGATGACAGCGTCTGTGGTGGTCGTCGTCACCTGGCTGATTACGCTATTGTTGGGACGTCATTACGGCGTTTGAGCGGCCGGCAGAAGAAACAAATTCGTAACACTTTAGCCGTCTGGAGCAACTTCCTCACGACAGTGCATTTCGTGGT
>CAZGYE010000321.1:0-6217 GCA_964530165.1 uncultured Planctomycetaceae bacterium | reverse complement strand
GCCGCAACCCTATCACGGCCAGTCCGACTTGTCAATAATTGGACTTATCCCCTTTCCCTTTTCCCTTTAATCGAAACTGACCCACTACCGAGTCATCGATGGGCGTGGCCGGGGCGACCACGCCCATCGCTTCGCTCTGGGCGTGCCACACTATCGAATGCGGCTCGATCATCCCGCGGATTACGGCGTGGGGTTCGCGGGCAGCGGGAACTGCTTCAGCCGCGAATCGACTCGGCGGGCGTTCGGCTTCAGCGATCCGACGACTGAGGCCAACGCGGTGGCCAGGTCCGGGTGTTGGTTTTGGGCCTTTTGCCAGCTCGCCATGATCTCGTCGATCTGCGTCCGCGAGATCAGCAACCCGAATCGCTGAATGTGAAACGCGAGCTGTAGCGCCGCCGTTTCACGCAGTCCGGGGTCGCGGCTCTCACTGACGGCCACCTCCTGAAACCGCTCTTGAGCGGTCGGCGTGGCGATCGCACCGAGGGCCACCAGCGCGTCACCGGCCAGGTTCTGGTCGTTCACGGCGGCGAACAAGACTCTCTCGGCCGGCGCGATGTTGAAGAGTTTCGTGCGTTTTCCACCGGCGATGTGAGCGAACCAGAACGCCGCGGTCGCCCGCTGGCGGGTCCGTTGCTGCGGCGTCAGTGGAGGGGACTGGACGGTTTTGAGAAACGGCTTCAACTGCAGGTCCAGGTTCTCCGCCGTGACCGATTTGATGATGTACGTGACCAGAGAATTCCGTTGCATCAACCCTTCGACTCGCGGCCGCATCGTTGCCGGCCCATAGATTGCGATTGGAATGGCCGCGGTCCGGGCGTCGGCACGCAGGTTGGCGATCGTCTGCGACAAGCTCCAACGAATTGTGTTGATCTCGAGCACAATCAGCTCGATGTCCATTCGCTCGCTGGCAATGCGGAATCCATCTTTTCCTGTCGGCGCAATCAGCGTGTCGTATCCCAACTGGTCGAGCAAGCCGGCTACGCTGCTGGCCCGCTGCGTGTTCACGTCGACGACCACTGCGCGGGCGGTGCCGTCGTCGTTCAAGGCGCGTGCCAGGATGGAAACCACCCGGTGCGCACCGCGAAACGGCTTGTCGGGATCGAGCTGCAAAATTGTGTTTGCCGCCGCAAATTGAACGCGGGAATCGGGGTAGTTCAAGGCCGAGACGATGGGCGATTTGCGGCTGTCTGTGGAGTACAACTGATGCCGCGTGGCAATCTGGCTCAACACCTGCAACGCCGCCCGGGCGCTGGCGGCGTTTCCGTTCATCAAGGATTGCCGCAATGCCTCGGCGACGACGTCCCGTCCCGCCGTCAGCGCCAGATCGTGCGCGGTGCCGGGTCCGGTCGGCAATGGCTTGTCCGAGCCAACCCGATGTCGGTCGGATGCCAGTGTTAGGGCCACGAACAGCGCCTGAAGGTCGCTCCGCTCGGGACTGATCGCCAGGGCTTGCCGCGCAAACCGCGTGCCGACATACAACGAAGCCGCCTGCGGAGAGAGCTTCGAGAGCCCGACAGTCTTTTGCCCCGCCCGCCACGACCAGATCGCCACGGTGCCGTCGTCTTCGTCAACCTGCCATCGGTGCTTCAGTGCGAAATGCGCAAGCGCCACACGCTTCAACTCGCCGGCCACGCCGTACGACGAGACCTCATTCACCCCCTCGGCCGACGCCTGCAGAATGCGAGCCAGAGCTTGCCGAGCGGCCGCTTGAACACCGGCCGGTTGCTTCGGCGCGAAGGCGTGGTACCACAGGTACGGAGCCACGTCGGGTGATCCGATCCAGCCCAAGGTCTCGATGGCAACTCCCCGCAGATGCTCGTTGGGTGCGTCCAGGGCGCCCAACAGCGGCGGAATCACTGGGTTGCCGAGACGTGTCAGCGTGTAGAGCAGTAAGTCGTGTTGCTCGGTCTGGGCCGGGTCGCCGAGATGCTGCAGAATTCGAGGAACCACGACCGCACCGGCACTTCGCAGCGCGATCAGCGCCACTTCCCGCTCCTCGACGGACTTGCTCAAAGCGGCGATGAGCGCATCGAGCCGCTTCGGGTCGGCCCCTTGCCGACGGAACGCCTCGTTGACTCGCTTCAGAAGCTGGGTCGACAACGGTCGCAGCTCTTTTATGTTCGCCAGTTTCAGGAATATGGCCGGACCGTGTTCGTCACGCAGCGTCAGCAGAATGGCAACGTTCGGCTTGGCCTTCATGAACTGTTCGAGATATCGTCTTGCCAGCTTGGGACGGGCCAAGCGGACCATCAAATCGACCGCGTTGAAGATCTCCTCCGGAGTTTTCGGCTCGACGAGCAACGGCGATTCCGGCTCGATCGCGTCTTCGATACCCGCCGGTGGCGCGGCCGGCTGCGCATAGCTGGCGGATTGCCGACCCACGGCGAGGGCCACGGCCATGCCGAAAACAAACATCTTCAGAGACAACTCCGCCATGCGGTCGGTTCCCTGCAAACAAATCCACCTACTTCCATGTTAGAGACTCGTTTCGTCCAAACACAACGACGTTTTGGGGATTCCTGCGAATTGTTGGGATCGCCGCCGGTATATAGAATGAAAAGGCGGTCAACGCCGACGATGCCGAAACTTCCGGCTGATCGCTGAGAGCTGATCGCTGAGAGCCCAGGAGCAATCGATGGTCGACAAGACGCTGCCGTTTGACGAAGCGAAAATCCGCGACGTCATCAAGGAACATCCGACGCCGTTTCACATCTACGACGAACGGGCGATCCGCGCGGGCGCGCGCCGGCTGAACGCCGCGTTCGGCTGGTGCGACGATTTCAAGGAGTTCTTCGCCGTCAAAGCGACGCCCAATCCGCACCTGCTGAAGATTCTGCAAGAAGAAGGATTCGGCGCCGATTGCTCCAGCCTGCCCGAACTGCTCCTCTGCGAGAAGGTGGGCATCATCGGCGAAGAGATTATGTTTACCTCCAACAACACGCCGGCCGCGGAATATGTGAAGGCCAAACAACTTGGTGCGCTCATCAACCTCGACGACATCACGCACATCGAGTCTCTCCAGCAACACGTGGGCCTGCCGGAGACGCTCAGTCTTCGTTACAACCCCGGAGCGCTGCGCGAGGGAAACCTCATCATCGGGCTGCCCGAAGAGGCCAAGTACGGTTTCACCCGCGAGCAGCTCTTCGAAGGTTACCAGCAGCTCAAGCAGAAGGGCACGCGGCGATTCGGCCTGCACGCGATGATCGTCTCCAACGAGCTGAACCCCGATTTCTTCGTGGAGACCGCGCGGATGCTGTTCGAGGTGGCCGTCGAGCTGGCCGAGAACCTCGACATCCGGCTGAAGTTCATCAATCTTGGCGGCGGCATCGGCATCCCCTACCGCCCGGAAGACGAACCGGTCGACCTCGAGCGTATCGGCACGGGCGTCCAAACCGTCTACAAGGAGCTGATCGTTCCCGCCGGCCTGCATCCGCTGCCGGTCATGATGGAGAACGGCCGTGCGATCACCGGTCCGTACGGATACCTGGTCACGACGGCCATCCACGAAAAGCACATTTACAAGCAGTACGTGGGCGTCGACGCCTGCATGGCCCACCTGATGCGGCCCGGCATCTACGGCGCGTACCATCACATCACGGTCCTCGGCAAAGAGCACGCGCCGCATGAGACGCAGGTGGACGTGGTCGGCTCGCTCTGCGAGAACAACGACAAATTCGCCATCGACCGCCCGCTGCCGAAAATCGACATGGGCGACGTGCTGGTCATCCACGACACCGGCGCCCACGGCCATTCGATGGGCTTCCAATACAACGGCAAGCTCCGCTCAGCAGAGCTTCTGCTCAAAGAAGACGGCTCAATCCAACAAATCCGCCGGGCCGAGACCGTCGACGATTACTTCGCCACGCTGGACTTCGCAAGGATCTAGCCGGCTGTTCGTCGTCTTAACGTATCTCGTGCTTCACTGGCCACGATGCCCGGCGGGGGTCTTCGTAGAGGCCGATTTTCTCGACGGGGATGCGCTGAAACCCCACGCGAAAGGCGGGTGAATCGTCCCGCAGTCGGAAATCCTGTTTCTCGTAATCGACGAACCGCGGGTCCACGTCGGTCAGATTGTCTTCCAGCTTGACGAAAGGCTTGGCAGCAGAGTTGATGTCGTTCCACGTGCCGCCGAAAAAGATGTTGCGGCGAACAACGTTGCCTTCCGGGGCTTTGGGTTTGTGATCCAAGATGGTGACCAGCCGAGGCCAGCGTTCGCTGTACGGCGGCTGATTGTAGCGTATCCCCGAGAGCGTTCCCTTGGTCTGGGCTTCCTTGATCCATCCGTCCGCGTGTGCGTGTGCCCAGCCCAAAGCTCGTGCGTCGATGTGCATGGCCCGGGGGCAGTCGACGAAAATGTTGTTCTCGACCAGGCAGTCCCGCCCTCCGCCAATGAAGGCCGCACGCGTGACTTTGTAGAAGACGTTGCCCGATATCTCCGTCCCGCAGTACATGTCGTCGAGGTACACGCCCACGCAGCCGCGGTCGCGGAAGCCGGTAATGTGGTGCAGGTAGTTGTGACGAATGATCGTGCCACGCTGCGTCCAATCGCGGCCGGCGTACATTGCGCCCGCGTCGTTCGATTCGAAGCAGACGCTGTGGATCTCGTTGAACTCGATGACGTGGTCGTTGCCGGAAAAACCGATGGCCTGATGGGGAGCATCGTGGATCAGGTTGTGAGCAGCGCGCAGTCCCACGCCCCACAGCCCGATGCCCCGCTGGTACATGCGGTTCCAGAGACCGTAATGGTGGATGTGGTTGTTCTCGGCGACGTGTCGTGCCGGCTTGAGTGTCTTTCGGTCGCCGCCGCGAAGGCTGATCCCGCCATCACCCATCTGAGAGATGTCACAGCCGTAGATCATGTTGCTTTCACCCTGGTTGACCACAATCCCACTGCCTCCGACATTGCGGATCGTGCAGGCGACGACCCGGCAATTCGAGCAGTTCTGCATCTGGATGGCCGTGCCGCGGGCGGCCTCGAAACCGATCCGCTCCAGCGACACGTGGGAGACGCCGTCCATCTTGACCAGACCGGTCGCGACCGACACGACTGCCGAGCCGTGTTCGATGGGCGACGGCGGGTAGAAATAGAGATCGCCGGTCTCGCGGTCCAGATACCATTCGCCAGGTTGATCGATTTCCGACAGCACGTTGAACGCGTAGAACCATTGCCCCTTCCGATAGCCGTAATGATGGTACGGCGGCAAGACCTCGATCATGCGTTTCTTGGGATCGATCGTCTTGACCTTGTGACGCTGATCGGACCAATCCCAATACCAGTAGCCGTGTACCCAGAGGTCCTTTTCGCCGACCCAGCGTTTGAGCCGATCGCTGTCGCAGGTGAACTTGCCGATTTGGTCCCCACGCGTGCTGCGTACGATGCGTGGTTTGCCGCCGAGCAGGTCGACAATCTTCATGAATCCATCGTTGGGCCAGCGAGCCAAAGTCATCGGCTGATCGTTGAAGTACAACTCCAACCGGTCGGCCACCACGCCGCCGAAGTTGACGATACCCTGGCCCTTGAGGTTGGCCCGCAACACCTTGTCCCTGGATTCGTCCGGAAAACGTTTCAGCACGGCGGGGTCGGCCACAGGTTCAAACCGCTCGACCACCTTGCCGCCCGTAAATCGCACGGTCTCTCCCGGATACGCCCGGTAAACGATGGGTGAGTCGGGGGTGCCGGAGTCTTCCTTCGTCAGGTCGAATGTTGCCGCACGGTGGTAGATCCCGCCGCGTATCAGGACGGTGACGCCGCCTTGAGCGAGTCCTCCCGCTTTCTTCATGCTGCGGATCGCGTCGCGAGCTCGCTCCAAAGTGGCAAACGGACCGTCGGTCTGTGCAGGGTTCGGATCGGCCGGTTTGCCCGACCACGTATCGTTACCGCGCGGCGACACGTGGAATATCGACGTCTGACCGGCAGACAGCGATGTCCAGAGGAGCAGTGAAGCCACGCACATCGTCAGTCGAAACAACGTTCCTGCACGCATCGGATTCTCCTTAGTAGGGTGGTGGACGTGGCGACGTTCACGGACGGCTGGGTGACGCGCCGCCGTCTCTTTCAGCGGAGGCTCGAACACTTTTTGCTTACAGAACTTATACCACAGCGGATGGTCGCCCGCCAGAAGCGGCAAAGTCGACACCACAGATCGTGCCGCGCGTTGCGGTGTGGCTGGGGTCGAGCCGAAGGCGAGCCCCCAGACGTGGTTAGGTTCTGGGGGCT
>CAZGYE010000320.1:0-6277 GCA_964530165.1 uncultured Planctomycetaceae bacterium | reverse complement strand
GAGGTTTACACCGAGTCTCCCGATCGGCCTGGCTGGCAGCATTCGAATCTGGGCATGTACCGTGTGCAGCTCTCCGGCGGGCGTTACCGACCGGGCCAACAGGTTGGATTGCATTATCAGATTCACCGCGGCATCGGCATTCACCACGCGGCCGCCATTCGTCGGGGCGAACCGCTGCGGGTGAACGTTTTCGTCGGCGGTTCACCGGCGATGATTTTCGCCGCGGTCATGCCGCTGCCCGAAAATATGCCGGAACTGATGTTTGCCGGCGCGTTGGGTCGCCGCCGGATCGGCATGATTCACCGTCTCGAACAACTGCCGATCTACGCCGAGGCCGACTTCTGCATCACAGGCGCCGTCGATCCCGAACACCTTCTCCCCGAAGGACCGTTCGGTGATCACCTGGGGTACTACAGTACCCGGCATGATTTTCCGGTGCTGAGGGTCGAACGCGTCACTCACCGCGACGGAGCCGTCTGGCCGTTTACCACGGTCGGCCGTCCGCCGCAGGAAGATATGTCGTTCGGGCAATTCGTTCACGAGATCGCCGGGCCGGTCATTTCGGCGGTGGTCCCCGGCGTGCATGCGGTCCACGCGGTCGACGCGGCCGGCGTGCATCCACTGTTGCTGGCCATCGGCAGCGAACGCTACGTCCCTTTTGCCAGTGAGCGCGAACCGCAAGAGATCCTAACCTGCGCAAACGGCATTCTCGGTCAGGGACAGTTGTCGCTGACGAAATATCTGTTGATTGTCGCGAAAGAAGACAACCCGGAACTGGACGTCGAAAACGTTCCCGACTTCTTCGCGCATCTGCTCCGCCGGGTCGACTGGCAGCGGGACCTACACTTCCAGACCCGCACGACGATCGACACGCTGGACTACTCCGGCAGCGGACTGAACGCCGGCTCGAAGCTGGTGATCGCCGCCGCCGGTCCGCCGCGCCGCGAGCTGCCGACCGAGACGAACGGGCCAATGAACCTTCCCGCCGGATTCCACGACCCGCGCGTCTGCATGCCCGGAGTGCTGGCCATTCAGGCGCCGGCGTTCTCGCCCGGCGGTGACGGGACCGACCCGGCCATCGAAAACTTCTGCCGCGCCTGCGACGCCTCGCACGCAATCAACCGCTTCCCCCTGATCGTGGCGGTCAACGACAGCGAGTTCACGGCACGCACGCTCGACAACTTCCTGTGGGTCACGTTCACCCGCTCCGATCCGGCCGCCGACGTGTACGGCATCGAGTCGTTCACCCGCCAAAAACACTGGGGCGCAAAAGGCGCACTCATCATCGACGCCCGCACGAAACCCCGCCACGCTCCGCCGCTGATCGAAGACCCAGAAGTCTCGAAACGCGTCGACCAACTCGCCGCACCCGGCGGTCCGCTGCACGGGATCATCTGAACTCGCAACGGCAAGCACGGGGCCACGCTCCCGTTGGTCGCTCAGGCCCCGCCACCCGTCACCCGTCGCCACCCGTCGCACCTGCCAGTCCAGCTTATAATTAGGGCCAGGTGCCAGTCAGCGCACCAAGACGAAGGCGTCACGAAACTAATAGAAATGAGAGTGTTGACGCCCGCCATCTGACGGGATATTTCTAGTGCTGCGTCAAGTTTGAATTTGTGGGTAGCTGAACTTGCAAAAGTTCAGTTTTCACCGGAGATGGCTAAATTCTTGCGAATTCAGCTGCCCTAATGTTTACACCCAAGGAGATCGACAATGTCAATCAGAAGCCGTGGCACGCTTGCCCGCTGGTGGCCGCACACCATCGTCTGCTGTAGCGCTGTGTTGATGACTTCCGCCTCGGTACTACTCGCTGCCGAGGACAAGTCAAAAGTCGAATGGGACATGCTCACGGCCAAGCCCGAGGTCGTCGAAGGGTGGCAGAATATGCGTTTTGGCATGTTTGTCTGCTGGGGACCGGTGAGCCTGACCGGTTTGGAGATCGGCTGGTCGCGCGGTGCGCCGCGAGGCGGCGAGTTTCGTGTGCGGGAAGGTCAAGGGCCGACACCCGTCGACGTCTACGACAATCTGTACAAGAAGTGGAAACCGGACAAGTTCGACGCCCGGCGGTGGGTGCAGATCGCCCAAGACGCCGGTGCGAAGTACATGATTTTCCTGGTCAAGCACCACGACGGGTTCTGCCTGTATGATTCCAAGCTCACCGACTACAAAAGCACAGGGACCGAATCAGCCTGGAAACATGACGTGATGGCCGACATCGCTGAAGCCTGTCACGCCGCAGGCCTCAAACTGATTGTGTACTACTCGCAGCCCGACTGGCACCATCCCGACTACCGGACGAAAAACCATCACCGCTACATCAAGTATCTGCACGGACAACTGCGCGAGCTGCTGGGGAACTATGGTCGAATCGACGGCGTGTGGTTCGATCTGGGCGGAAAGCCCGAAGATTGGGACACGGTGAAACTGTTCAAGACGATGCGCACGCTTCAGCCGTGGCTGATCATCAACAATCGCTGCGGGCTGCCGGGCGATTTCGATACTCCCGAACAACGCATCGGCGCCTTCCAGCTCGAGCGCCCCTGGGAAACCTGCATGACGCTGGGCACACAGTGGTCCTGGAAGCCCGACGACAAGATCAAGTCGCTCAAAGAGTGCATCGACGTATTGGTGACGTGTGTGGGACGCAACGGGAACCTCGCTCTGAACACCGACCCCATGCCGGACGGCCGAATCGAGCCCCGTCAAGCCGAGCGGTTTCGGGAAATCGGCCAATGGCTACAGCAAAACGGCGAGAGCATTTACGGCACCCGCGGCGGACCGTTTTGGGGACTGAACTGCATGAGCACACGAAAAGGCAAAACGGTCTATGTGCATGTGCTGAAATGGTACGAAGACACTCTGCTGCTTCCGGCCATTGAGCAGAAGGTCGTCTCGCACACGCTGCTGACCGGCGGCACGGCCACGCTCAAGCAGACTGAAAAAGGGATCGAAGTCCATGTCCCCAGCGAACACCGACACGACTTGGACACCATCATCGTTCTCCACCTCGACAGTTCGGCAGCGGAAATGGAACCGTTGCACATCGAGCAGTGGGGGCCGTTGACGTACGGTTGCAAGGTGACGACCTCGCACGTGTATGATCTCAATCCCCAGGCCGCCCGCCACTACCGCCCGGCCAACGCGGTGGACGGCGACCCGCGAAGCGGCTGGACCTTCAATCCCGGCATCAAGTCCGCGTGGCTGGAGGTCGACCTGGGGAAGCCGTACGCTTTTGACCGCGCATGGCTCAACGAGCCGTACGAGCGGATTCGCAAGTTCGAGCTGCAGGCAAAGCAGGGAGAGGAGTGGCAGACTTTTCATTCGGGGACGACGATCGGAGAGGACGTCACCATCGAGTTCCCGCCAGTGACCGCCCGGTACGTGCGGTTGCAGGTGTTGGACACGACAATCAACCCGCTAGTCGGCGAGTTCCAATTGTTTCGGTCGAAGCCGGCTCGGTGATGCTACCGCAAGGAAGGTAAGTAGGTCAGGCTCCTGCCTGACATTTGAGGCGTGCGACATCGTACCTCAACAGCGTCAGGCAAGCGCCTGACCTACAGTAACTCATCCCCAACTCCATTCAGCTGTCGAACGCAGAGACCGCATCACCGGCTTTTTCGAGGTGTCGCTCGAATGTCTTGCGACGTGACGCGTTGACTGACTTCCAATACTTCGCAAATTGTTTGTGGTGGTTTTTGCGGAAAAGAAAAGGGGATAAGTCCAATATTCGTACTGCTCAAAGATCGGCATTCGGTGATTGCCCCGATTCAGGACATGAAAAACCATCCCCCCCAGGCGCGATGCGAGCAGTGCGTGACATGCCGCGACCCGATCACGGCCAGTACGACTTGTCAATAATTGGACTTATCCCCTTTTCCTTTCGAGAAATCACAATTCCCGGAGTAGACACAATTCATAGGAGGAGGAGAACCGATGGCTTGTGCAACACCAATGGCGGCCAGACTTTGCTGGATCGTCCTTGTTGCGGTTGTGGGATTGTTATTGACGGCAGCACCGGGAGGGGCGGAGCAGGGGGTTGGCTTCTCTGAATTGCCGGCGGATGTGCGTGAGGCGGCCCATGTCTACGATCCGCGGCCGGCCTTACAAACCGACAACCCTTTCGGGGTCTTCGCTCACAATGAGCTGCCAGCGGTTGAGTTGGTGCATCTGCTGGCCGACATCGGGCTGGGACATGCCAAGCTGCCGCAATCCGATCCGGCAGTGATCATTCCGCTGAGCCGGAAGTTGGGCCTGGACTTGGTGATTTTCTCGGGCCTGCCGAGAAATCCAAAGCGGTTCCATCAGCTCATTGCGAGGTACAAAGGAGAGGTCCAATACTACCAGACCGACGGCGATGAGCCGAACAACGCGCATGTGAAGCCGCTCGATTTCGTCAAACGAATGCGAGCCGCCTCGGTGATGCTCCGCCGCGCTGATCCGCAGGCGAAGCTGATTATGGATGATCTGGGAGACGAGCACACGGCAAGGTACTTCGCGCACTGTTTGGACGTGGGGTTGGCAGACGCTATTGATTACGCATCCTACGGTTACTTTACCTGGGGCGGGGCGAAGCAATTATTCGGCCGGATGCGGGAACTGGCCGGAAAACATCACATGAAACTCTTTCTGGCGCCTTTACAACAGTTCGGCAACGGCGGCAGCGCACTGCACAAGCATCAAAAGCACTTAATCGACTTTTACTTCTGCGGTGCGGAACTAATCAACCTTTACAAACTGATCGATTGGGCCGGTCAGTTCGGTATGCTGCGGATGGATGGAATGCTGACGGCCAACTATGCGGGTCTGCAAACTCTCTGCCAATTTGTGGGCCGCGATCTCCCCCCGGACCGCAAGTTGTCCGTGGACGTGATGCTCCAGGGCCACCTGCCAATGGAGTGGCGCGTTCCGCAATCGCCGGCGAAGCTTGCCGTCGAAACCGGTCCCGGCTGGGATGTGCAGGACCGGCGAGTTTGGGTGCGTTCTTTTCGCAACGACCAGACGCTGTTGTTGTGTCTGTGGTATGGTCCGCGGAAGTTCAACTGGCGGTTCCACGGCCCATCCGGTGTGACGGCACGTCTGACCCTGGGAACCACGGCGTACCGCTACCCGGTTGCGATCGACCTGATTACGGGCCGCTTGCACGATTTGCCGTACCACATGGAGGGGCAGCAGCTCGTCATCGAGCACGTTCCCGTCGATTCCTACGCGCGGGCTGTTTTGCTGTTGAAGCATCATCCCCAATGGGAGAAGTCCGTTCGCAAGCAGGCAAACCCTCGCGAGCAGAAACCAGACGTCTGGCAGAGCGTCACCGATGTCGGAAGTCTGCCCGGCGAGTGGATCACCGCCATCCTGCCCGACAAAACCGGCGGCGTCTGGATCGGGCTGTGCCCGATGGAGCGATCCGAAGTGGCGATTGCTCACGTCGACAACAAGAGGCGCGTCAAGCCAATTCCCTTTGCCAATCCGGACCGCACACCCTGGACTGCCGACATCACCGGTCAGGCCGTCATCAAATTGCTGCCTCATGCAGACAAGATCGAGGGGTTGGTGCGCGGGCACTTCTTCCGTTTTTCACCTGGGTCGAATCGGATCAGCGACTTTCCGGATCCCGGCCGAGCGGACAAGCTGTTCAAGCCGAAGATGTTCACGGATGCGATGGTTTGGAAAGATCGCGTCTGGCTGACAGCACTCGGGACGGCCCGCGAGGGAAATGTAGAACAGGGAGAAGGCGTTGCGGTCTTTGACCGCCGCACCAACGGCTGGAAGACCTACACTCATCGGCGTGCAGGCGAACTGGCTACAAAGCCGGTCCCCGAATGGTCGGGGCGTGTCACGGGAATCGCCTCAACCCCAAACGGCCTGTGGATCAGTGCGATGGGGCGGCGACCATCCGTGTTCCTGGGGGGGAAGTGGCATCAGTTACCGGCTCCGGCTCCTCTGTGGAGCTGGTGTGTGGCTTCCGCCGGCCGCCAGGTCTTCTTCGGCGGGACGGATCAGATTGTCAGGGCGGAAGTCGAACGGAACACGGCCTCCTCGGGTCATCTTTCCTTCAGGGTCCACATCGACTCCGCTGAGGAAACAGGGCTTTCCGGCCGCATTTTGCACGCCGCTGTTGGCAAGGACCGTCTGTGGTTTACCACCCGCTATTCTGGCATTGCCGCTCTCAATTTGACGACCGGTAAGTGGACGACCTGGCTTCCCGGACAAAAGGGATTGCCCATCGCCATGGTCGAAGGCATTCTGCCCGTGAAGGATCACGTTTGGATCTGGACATGGG
>CAZGYE010000319.1:0-6481 GCA_964530165.1 uncultured Planctomycetaceae bacterium | reverse complement strand
AACGGATCGTGCGTCTTGCCCAGGAACCCGGCATCCTGACCGTGGGGCAAACCGCCTCCGGTGTTTCCCATCAATTCGGGCAGGACCACGTGCAGGGGCAAGCGGATGGTCCGCTCCAAGCGGTCGGACTTCCGGCCGCGAAGATAACTGAGCACGCACCCGGCATGCGGCGAATTGACGCCGCCGCTGAACAGCCTGCCGGTTTGCATCATTTGATGACCGGTATCGTGCACGGCGGCCGCCGTGTGATAGCAGCTACGGACGACCGAAAACTTGTCGCCATGTTTCGCGTGCAGCGGGAAGAGTTCGCTGATCTGTAGACCGGGCGACTTGGTCGCGATCGGTTTGAACGGCCCGCGAATCTCAGCAGGGGCATCCGGCTTCATGTCGAACGTATCGATTTGACTGGGCGCGCCGAGGTTGAAAATCATGATGACCGATCGGTCATCACGCCCTGCTCTCACAGCGCCCCGTGTTTCGAGTGCCGTGAGGTCCGCCAAGCTAAGCCCGGCGGCCCCCAGTGTGCCTGCTTGCAGAAAATCGCGACGAGTGATGCCGTCGCACGTACTTGCCGTTCCCTTGCCGGTTTGATGCAGCATGATCTCAGTTCTCCGCCCGAGAGGAAGCAGTGACCGCAGAACCATCGAGGAACGATTCTACTCTGAAGTGCGGCTGGGAACAAGAAGTCCGTTCATTCGCACGACTTGCCGGCTCCGACCTGACGCGACTGAGCTGTTTGTCGGAACCGACTACCGACCGCCGAACTCGGCGGAGTCCATTTCCCCGCTGCCGTCAGCGACGACCTTCAACGCCGGAGTCTTCAGACACAGCTCTTCGCGGACGATATTCATCGCGCGCGGAGCATCGATCCCCAGCCGTACGTTATTCGGACCGATGCGGACGACCGTCACGGTCACATCATCACCGATCCGAATCCGTTCCCCCGGCTTTCTCGACAGCACAAGCATGGCTTTCACTCCTCCCTATGGTCGCCTTGCAGCTTCCTTGTTGCACTCATGACCTTCCGGTCGGGCGGTCACCTCATCTTGTTGGTGATTGGAAGTGTCATCAATTCGAGCATGTAATCATAAGGATAACAGTTTCGAGGGCCGAAGGTCCAGGCTTAAGAGGGCGGAAACTGGGACAAAACTCAAAGAAATGTCAGGGGCTTCGAGAGCTCTCCCACTCGTCAACCGCCCTGCAATCACCGTGAGATGCGCTGGAAATGATCCATCCTGCGAGAAAAGCGGGCATCCGAATTGCGTGCCGGCCATTGTCGAGCCTGCCTCGTCACCGGGCCTTGCTGGACACGGGAAACCCTGCACAAGTCTGTGTGCGGGTTGCGGAATTTTTAGGCACACCGGGGCTGCGCGGCATTTGTGCAGACCAGCATGTTTTTCTGGCGATAGTCTTGGTTGCGCCGGCTTTTGTGGTTCGAATCGCCGATTTCCTGTTTCCTGACGGAATCCTGGCGTCGGCGGCTTGACTCTCGCCGCGGTGGTGACAATGCTAGTGAGCTGTTGTAAGGACACGCGAAAATCTGCAACGACGAGGTCCGCTTCACACATCTTTGGTGGGTTTTGATGACGGTCATTTAGCCGACGGGCTTGCCCGACGCGCCCCGCAAGCGGGGCGGCTAAATCAGTTCCTGCAAAACCCGATCACTGTTTGTGAAACGGATCACCACAACGCCGGGTTTCTCAGAAATCACGAGGCAGCAGCGATGGTACGCATCGGAACGGTCGGTATTGGGTTCATGGGCTTCACCCATTTTGAGGCGGCGAAAAAGGTCCGCGGGGCCAAAGTGGTCGCCATTGCCGAGGTCGATCCGAAGAGACGCGCCGGCGATTGGACGAGCATTCAAGGCAACTTCGGGCCTTGCGGCGGACATGTGGATCTTTCGAAGATCACTACCTACAGCGATTATCACGACCTGCTGGCCGATCCCGACATCGACCTGGTCGACATCTGTTTGCCGACTGACCAGCACGAAAAAGTGGTGCTCGATTCGATTGCTGCCGGCAAAGCGACCCTCGTTGAGAAACCGATTTGTACCGACCTGAAGGGCGCAAACCGTATGGTTCGAGCGGCCGAGCGGTCCGGAACACTGTTCATGGTCGGGCAAGTGCTGCCGTTTCACGCTGAGTTCCGCTTTGCCGCCAACTGCGTGTTGAGCGGTAAGTACGGAAAGCTGCTGGCGGGCCATTTTCGGCGGATCATCACGCCGCCGACATGGTCGAAGGATGCGGCCGACTTCCGCAAGCTGGGTGGGTGGGGCATCGATCTGCACATCCACGACAATCATTTCATCAGCTTGATTTGCGGTCTTCCCCGGCGAGTATTTTCGCGTGGTATTCTGGAAGACGGGCTGGTCAATCACGTGCACAGCCAGTACCTCTTCGACGATCCGGAATTGGCGGTCAGTTGTGTCAGCGGTGGACTCGCCGCCACGGGACTGCAATTCGCCCAAGGGTTCGAGCTGTATCTGGAGAAGGCGACGCTTCTCTTCGATGCCGGCACGTACGCAAACGAATGGGTCGTCAGCCGCCCGCTGACACTGGTCAACAACCGAGGCCAAGTCACGACACCCAAGCTGAAGGGGGGAACCGAGTGGTATTCGCCCTTCGCGGCTGAGCTGCAGGCTGCCGTGGCCGCGGTCAACAAGAACGAAGCGCCGGTCGGCCTCTCCGGCGGGCTGGCGCGCGATGCCCTGAAACTTTGTTTCGCCGAAGCCAAGAGCATCGCAACCGGTCGAGCCGTTTCCGTGAGCTGACCGGTCATGATCGAGAACCTTCCGCTCAAGACGCTGCAGCACAAAGGGCTGAGGATTGAAGGCTATTCTCGTGCTGCGGTGCAAACCTACTGGCGCATTGGGGAGTTGAAGCTCGGCTTCGATCTGGGAGGGAGTCCGTGGTCGTTCATGGGCACACAGACGTTTTTCGTCTCCCATACGCACCTGGATCACGCGGCGGCGCTGCCAGTGTACGTCGCCCGGCGGCGAATGATGAAAATGGAGCCGCCGACGATTTATCTCCCGGAACCGAACGTGCAGAACGTCCGGCGGATGTTGAACGTTTGGCAGCGGCTCGACCGGGGACGCATGACCTGTGAATTGATCGGCGTGAAACCGGGCGACGAGATCGAACTGTCGCGCGAGCACGTGGTCACTGTGTTCGAGACGAAGCACACAGTTCCCTCGGTGGGCTATGTGGTGTGGGACCGTCGCAGAAAGCTCAAACAGGAGTTCCAGGGGTTGCCGGGCGAGAAAATCCGCGATCTCCGACTTTCCGGGACTGAAGTCAGCCACGACGTGCGGTTTCCGCTGGTCTGCTACGTCGGCGACTCGGCGCCGGGCGGAATGGACGGCTACCCGCCGGTGTACGAAGCCCAGATTCTCATCACCGAACTGACGTTCTTTCGTCCTGAGCACCGCAAAGAAAAGATCCACAAGTTCGGGCACACGCACCTGGACGACTTGATCGAGCGGGCCGATCGATTTCAGAACGAGCTGATCATCGTCGCCCACTTCAGCACGCGGTACCACGAACGACAGATTCGCAACGCCGTGGAACGAAAACTCCCGCCGGGCCTGAAAGAGCGGGTGCATCTGTGGCTGTAACGGACAGAGTGTTCGAGGAAACACATTCTCAGAAAAATGCATCCACTGCAACGATGACGAACATCACGACGCCGATCGCCAGTTTGCCGGCGGCGCCCCAAAGCCGACCGATTAAGGCGCCTTTACCGACCGAGAGGCTTTCGCCCGGTCCCTTTCCCTTCCAGGTTTCGCCAAAATACGCTCCCAGAAAAGCGCCCAAGGCCCCGCCGCCGAGCGCTCCCAAGATGGGGCCGACTAGCGGTACGGGGACGCCGATCACAGCACCGCACAGGCTGCCGATGACGGTCCCGACCAGCGCCAGAAGCATGGCCCGCCGGCTGGCGCCTTGCTTCGCGGCCCCGGCGGCCCCGGCAACGAATTCAATGACCTCCCCCACCGCGGCCAGCGTCGCAATCATCGCCACGGTTGTCCACTCGATGGCATGGTTGTCAGCCCCGGGCGCCAGCAGCACAAACAACGCGGTCGAGCCGACAATCATCCAGTTTCCCGGCAGGGCGAGACACGTCGCGATCCACGCGGTTCCGTTTGCCAGAAGCAGCAGCACCACCCAGATGTAATACATGATTTCAGGATCGATCAATTGTGCGAATCGCATTCAAGCCGTGGACAAGAGGCTTGTCTCACTTGTCGTCTCCGTCAGAATAGCATCGCTGACGGCTGACCGCTCAAAGCATCATCCTCTTTTCGGATTGAGAAATACAGATCGGTTCTCACCAGTCATTCTTGTATGCGCTGTAGTTGCCAATTCGTCGGGGCCGGTATAGACTGGGGATGTTGATAGTCGGCGGGCCGAGTGTGGACTGAGCGGGTCGTGGAGAGGCTCGAATCCGAGGGGAAAAATGCGGAATTACTCCGCCTACGGCGTCTCATTGGGCGTCCATGCCGTGATCCTGGTGGCGATGGCGATGATCAAGATGACCCTGCTGGACGCCCAGCCGGAAATCGCCGTCGAGACGGTCTTTGATGAAGAACGCGTCCAGGAAGAATTCACCCGCGAGTTGGAGATGGACACCGAAGTGGCCACAGAAATCAACACGGTTTCCGGTGGTATGGTCTCGACAACGGCGACTGCTGCAACCGCGCCGAGCGTCTCGCAGCAAAAGATTGAAACGTCTGAATCGCTGAAAGAGCCTGATATCAGAGTGAACCCCGGCCCGATCACGGTCCCCGGCGACGATGCGATCGGCGACGAGCTGGGCGAGAGCGAAGTGGCCGGCGAGACCGCGCGCGTCGTCGACGGTTACGGCGCCGCGCTGGGCGAGCTGACGAAAGAGATCGTTCGCCTGATGCGCCAACAAAAGGTGCTGGTCGTGTGGCTGTTTGACGAGTCGGACAGCATGAAGGACGACCGCAAAGAGATTGCGGCAAACTTTCATAAAGTCACCGAAGAATTGAAGATGGTCCAGAGAAAGGACTCCGAGTTCAAGAAAGGTAAGGAGATCCTGCTGACGGCCGTTCTGGGTTTCGGTGAGAAGATCCACCCGCTGACACCGAAACCGACGGCCGACCTCTCGGAGATTCAGGCTGCCATCAAGAAGGTTCCGCTCGACGAGAGCGGCCTGGAGAACATGTGTCAGGCGATCCACAAATCGATCACAGAGTACCACCAGCAGGCGCTCAAGCAGAGGCGCAAGCTGGTGGTGGTCGTCGTCACCGACGAATCGGGCGACGACTTCATGCAGGTCGAAGAGGCGATTACCGTGGCGAAACGGGCCAACTCGCCCATCTACATACTGGGCCGGGAGTCGGTGTTCGGCTACCCATTCGCCCGCATCCGCTGGATCGATCCCGTGTTCCATCTGCCGCACTGGTTGACGATCAACCGCGGGCCGGAGACTGCGTTTGTCGAATGTCTGCAGTGGGACGGTCTTCACGGACGGTGGGACGCCTTCTCGGCCGGTTTCGGTCCGTACGAACAGGTGCGGCTGGCCAGAGAATCGGGCGGGATTTTCTTCGTGCTTCCCGGCGAAGAAGAAGACCTGGCCGGCGCCGGCGCGCATGAGAAACGGCAATTCGACTTTCTGGACATGAAGCAGTATCAGCCGTTGTTGCTCTCTCGGCGGGACTACGAGCAGGCGGTCGTCAACAGCAAGTTCCGCAAAACGATCTGGGACGTCATCGTGATGTTCAATCCGAACAACACGGAACGGCTGCCCCGCCATGACCCGAACCTCAACATCCGCGAGCTGCACTATTCTATCAAGATCAACGAGTTTCAGGCCCAGGCGTCCAAGGAGGTGCTGAAAGCGGCGCGGGCGATGTCGCTGTTGAATCAGGCCATGCCCATGCTCGAAAAAATCAGGCCGCTGCGGGCCAGGGAAGCGTCGCAGCGCTGGCGGGCGAATTATGATCTCGCTTTGGCCCAACTGCTCGCGTACCGGGTCCGGCTGTTTCAGTACTTGCTGGCGATGGACGAGCACGCCAACACGAACCCCAAACCGACGAAAAAGAAGAGCAACGAATGGAACGTGGGACGCAGGCCGAAAATGATCGTCCCGGACGATGCACAGTTCGAACGTGTCAAGAAGGCTTTTGGCGTCAAATCCAGCAAAGAAGAGTATCTGAAGGTGCTCAAACAACAAGAGCTCAAGTCACGCGAATTGTACCAGTTCGTCACGACGGAGCATCCCCGCACGCCCTGGGCGCGCCGGGCCCAATGGGAACTTGATCACGGCTTCGGAATGTATTTCTACGATTACTTCTACGATCCCCGTTACCACCAACTGAAGATCAAATTCCCGAAGCAGTAAAGGAAAAAGCAGAAAAGCAAAAGTAAAAAGTGAAGCAGAGCGGGGACTTTTTCCTTGTTACTTTTTCCGTAACACTTTAGCCGTCTGGAGCAACTTCCTCACGACAGTGCAT
>CAZGYE010000318.1:0-6529 GCA_964530165.1 uncultured Planctomycetaceae bacterium | reverse complement strand
TGAGGGGTGCTATCCCCTCACTTCTCGGATAGCCGCGCAAGCGGCCTTCCCTGACATCTACCATCACACGTTTGTTTTCACACCCGAGGGTCAATGGTGCGTCGTGCAGCAGGGGATGAACGCCGAGAGCCGCTGGGCGCGCCGGTATCATTGGTTGGGTGAGCACGTCGATGACTTCGTCTGCGAGCCGCACGATGCCATTCGCGATCTTGCGGGTGTCGCCGCCGTCAACGCGCCCTGCGGCCGAAAACAGTTGACTCTGCTGAACATGGTCGCCCAAGAAGCCGATCGGAACCGCGATGCCAGCGCCGCCTTGGTGCGCGAGAACCCGGATTGGGTGCTCGAACAGATCAATCGCTGCACCGAAGGTCCAACGCTGTTCGCCCCGGCCCACCACCGCGTGCTCAAATCGGACGTGAATACGAAACGGTTGCGGAAGATCATCATCACCGCTCACGAGGAACATCCCGACGACTTCGGATCGCTGCTCGGCACCGGGGGAGTCGGTCCGGCAACCATTCGCAGCCTGGCGTTGTTGGCCGAAGTGATCTTTGATGCACCGGTTTCGCACCGTGATCCGGCAGCACCGGTTGTCAAAACCAGCACGCGGCAAGACCGGCGTTGGGCCGACTATTCGTACGCGCACGGTGGCAAGGACGGCACGCCGTTCCCCGTGGACCGTGCCACATACGACCGCAACATCGCCGTTCTCACGGATGCGGTCCGGCAGGCCCGGCTCGGCGAGAATGAGAAGTTCTATGCCCTGCGGCGGCTTGCCAAGCACGATCGCTGACACAGAAAATGAGGGCTTGTTGTCATGGGCGACATCTACCTGGGACTTGCCGTCATGATTGTGTTGTCGGCCGGCCTGTTCTTCGTGGTGAAACAGGTCACGAAGGCGGTTCCGCGGTTCGCGTGTGACGGATTGGCGCTGCTGACGGTCGCTGGGATGGTTTACTACATCTTCACCATTTGGGACCATGTTCTGCTCGCCCGGCTGCTGCCGTTCTCGAATCTGATTGTGGTCGGGACCTGGTTTCTACCGGCCGCCGGACTACTGGGCGGACTGGTTTGGCGTCGTGTACCCGGCGGTTGGTTCCGGAAAGGATTGTTCGTGTTCGCTTTGGCGATTGCCGCGTTCTTTGCGACCGTGTCTCCGTTTCGCGGCGACGCGCCGAAATGCCACGACGAATGGGACGGCGACGTCTGCATTCAAACGTCTGGTCACACATGCAGTGCCGCCTGTGCGGCCACACTGTTGAAGTCTTACGGCATCAAGACCACGGAGCAGGAGATGGCCGAACTGTGTCTCACCCGGCAAGGAACACACTGGAAAGGGTTGTACCGCGGTCTCAAAATGAAGACGTCCGGCACCGCGTGGGACGTCGAAGTGTTTGAGTGCAGTCTCGATGAATTGCGGGAGAAGGCGACCGAGCCGATCATCCTCAGTGTGGAACTCGAAAAAGGAGCCGATGTGCGGCCGATCTACGAAGAGAAATGGGGGTGGATTCCGGGGCAACCGCACTCCGCCGTTATGTTCAAGTACATTCGCGACAATCTCATCTCGATGGGCGACCCGGCGGTAGGCCGCGAACCATGGACCAGACAGGATTTGAAAGTCCTCTGGCACGGTCAGGGATTTCGTTTGGTGAAACGCTGAGATTCAGCCATGCCCGCCAATCTGACGCCGCAATATCAGAAAGCCGAAGAGGAATACCGCAAGGCCCAGACGCCTCAGGAGAAGCTCGACGGTCTACAGAAAATGCTCGGGCTGATGCCCAAGCACAAGGGGACCGAGAAGCTGCAGGCCGACTTGAAGACGCGGCTGAAGGAAACCAAAGCGGAACTAAGGAGCGAGAAGAAGGCGGGGAAAAGGAAAGGGCCCAGCTACAAGTTTCCTCGGCAGGGGGCCGGGCAGGTGGTGCTCGTCGGGGCGCCGAATGCCGGCAAGAGTCGGATTCTCGCCGGATTGACCAAGGCCGAACCACACGTCGCCGTCTATCCATTCACCACGCCCGAACCGATGCCCGGCATGATGCCCTGGGAAGACGTCGCCGTGCAGTTGATCGATACACCGCCGATCACTCCCAACCACTTCGAACCGTATTTGACCAGCCTGGTCCGCTCGGCTGACGCGGTGGCGCTCTGTTTCGACGGCAGTTCGGACGACGCGCCCCAGGAGACGGCGGAGGTCGTCGCGCAGTTGCAGTCACGCAAGACGATCCTGGCCGACCGCACCGGCTTTGACGAGGATGATTTCTCCTTGCTTCGCGTGAAGACCCTATTGGTGGTGACGCGCGCCAACGATCCCGACCGTGAGACTCGGCTGGAGTTCCTCCGCGAGCTGTTGCCGGGGAACTTCGCAACCCAACCGGTGGAATTGGACCGCGAAGAGTCCCGTGAACAACTGCGCAACCGAATTTACGAGTTTTTGAACGTGATTCGGGTCTACACCAAGCGTCCCGGCAAACCGGCCGATTACAAGGACCCGTTCACGATTCCCCGCGATGGCACGGTTGACGACTTGGCCGTCCAAGTCCACCGTGAAATGGCCGAAAAGCTGAAGTTTGCCAAGGTCTGGGGGGCCAGCGCTCACGACGGTCAGAGTGTCGGCCGGGACCATCCGCTGTGCGACAAGGACCTCGTCGAGCTTCATTGGTAGAGAGTCCTCTTGGAGAATTCGACGCCAGGCGTTAGCCTTACGGCAGACGTCGTGAGCCGCGCCCAGCCCGCAATTCTCCGAGGGTGAAGTATCGATGCGACAAATCGGCACCGTTCCGAACCAGCGGCAGGCCCGTGTGTTCGAGGATTATCTATTGACGCTGGGCGTCAAAGCGATGGTGGAGGAAGAGGCCAACGGTTGGAGCGTCTGGATTTATGACGAGGACCACATCGAACGGGCCAAACAGGAATTGGCAGGTTTTCGTGAAACACCCGACGATCCCATCTACCAAGACGTGAGCGCGACCGCAGCGGAGCTGCGTGAACGGGGGCAGAAGAAGAACGCCGCGGCCCGGAAGAATCGAATTGACGTCCGTCAGCGTTGGAGTCGGCCGGCCGCCCAGTCGTGCCCAGTGACATTTGCGATGATTGCCATCAGCGTGATCGTGGCCATTGTCTCACAGCTCGGCACCCAGGAGGAACCGCTCTTGCCCTATTTGCGAATCGCGCCGACGATCCTCGTCGGTGACCACACGAAATGGGAACCGGATCTCGGTCTCGAGAGCGTTCGCAAAGGGGAGGTTTGGAGACTCGTGACGCCGATATTTCTGCACTTCGGCATTCTGCACATCGTGTTCAACATGCTTTGGCTCCGCGATCTGGGGACGGCCGTCGAGTTTCGCCGCGGCTCCTTGCGATTCCTTCTCATTGTGTTGTCAATTGCCGCCGCGTCGAATCTGGCGCAATACTTCCACACGGGGCCCGGCTTCGGCGGGATGTCCGGCGTGGTTTTCGGACTGTTCGGCTACATCTGGATCAAGAGCCGCTGCGAGCCAAACTCGGGGTTCTTCCTGCACCCCAACACGGTCTTCTTGATGATCGCCTGGTTCTTCCTGTGTATGACCGGAGTCGTCGGCGCGATTGCCAACATGGCGCACGGAGTCGGTTTGGTGGCGGGCCTAATTCTGGGATACGCACCAAGCCTGTGGAGGAACCTCGCAAGTTGAACTCCCACCGGTAGCACCGGCCGGCGTTGCCGGTTGCCATCGGTGGGATTTATTGGCTACTGCGACTTGGCCGCTGCGCGCTTGCCGATGCAGTACAACACCTGATCGGAACGCAGGAAGACCTGGCCGCCACTGGGGGTGATCGATGCGCGAAAGAGCTCGTCGTCGCGGAGATCGACCGTGTTGCGGGCCACGATCTTGGTCCCGCCTGTCCCGGTCTTTTTCGCGGGGTCGATGACGACCGTCTCACCTCTTTCGAGCATGAAGAACGCCAGACCACCATAGGCGACCGGTGAGGCCCAAGGTTTCCCACCCACTCGTTCTTTCCACAGCTCTGCGCCATTTGCGGCATCGTAAATGGTGAGAATCGCGTCCGGTCTCAGGCTCATCACGAGCACGAAATTATCGATGACGATCGGCGAAGGAAGATCGCGGCCGCGTCGCGGCGTGTGCCAGACCATGCGGGTCTTGGTGACGTCGCCGGTTCCACCCGGCTTGATGGCATACGTGTCTCCGGAGAGTCCGTTCACGACGTGCAACAGTCCGTTTGCGGGCGCGATGGTCGGTGTTCCCCGGCCGTTGAAGCTCTTGCAGTGCCACAACTCTGCTCCGGTGAGGGGATCGTAAGCTTGAACGCCCGTGTGCCCGTTGATCACCAGCTCCTCTCGCCCGGCGGCGGTGATCAGAACGGGAGTGCTCCACCCGCGATGATCGTCTCGCTTGGCCTTCCAGGCCGTTTTACCGGTTTTCTTGTCCAGAGCGATGATGTAGGCGTTTTTGTCGGCGTCGCAGTTCTGGATCACCAGGTCCCCGACCAGAACGGGAGAAGCCGCCGTGCCCCACGGATTCGTGAACTCACCAAGCTCCTTCGACCAGACCGGCTCGCCTTGGACCGTGTAGCAATGGATTCCGCCGCCTCGGCCGAAAAACGCGTAAACCCGCTCACCATCGGTCGTCGGGGTCGACGAGGCCCAGCCGTTCAACTTGTTGCTGGGTTCGGGTTGACCGGTCCAGGCGGTTTTCTCCCAGAGAATTTCGCCGTCGTTGCGATCGATGCACAACACGACGCGCTGCGCTCCGTTTCCCAGGGCTGTCGTGAGAAAAATCTTCTCCGCCCACGTGATCGGCGAGGAATGCCCGCGGCCTTTCAGCCGCGTCTTCCAGACGACGGAATCGTTGTTCCAACGGACCGGCAAGTCTTTTTCGGCCGAATGACCGGTCGTTTGCGGTCCCCGCCATCCCGGCCAGTTCGAATCGGCCCGGGCCGTTGTCGACGTCATCACCACTAGAAAGACCACCCACAGTCCGGTTCTTCGCTGTGCAATCAACACGCCACTCTCCTTGTGATTGAATTCGAGCGATGGTTGTCTCTCATCAAGTTATCACAATTTCTTCGCGGAGTGCAAACGTGCGTGTGTCTCTGCTCATTCCGAAGAAAGCGTCAGGAGACGATGAATGCCCATCGCTCGGTCGACGAGAAACGCCGCGACCACCGTCGGCAAGATGACCCACACAGCGTCCGTCATCCTGCCAATCGGCGGACAAACCGTTACAACAAGAAGTAGTTTGCTGGCAGCGTAAGAAACCGACACGACAAACAGAATTCCCGTTGCATTGGGTGGTCGAGTGTGCGCAGACAAAACCCGATGCGGTTTGAACTCGGATAGGAGCGTGTAGAAGAGCTGAGCGCACATAACCGTCAATGTGAGGAGGAAGTAGACGGGGTTCACAACAAAGTCGGAGACGGTCTTCCGCAGGCCTTGCCGGAGGGACTTCACCAGCCAGAGGCCATAGTTGTATGGACGAGCGCGGATAATCGATGTGGCCAATCGTCTCAACTGAGTGTTTACTTGACGATGATCGTCGCCATACAATTTCCGTGCCGCCGGCGTGAAGACTCGCCAGATTGTCATGTCATACCGGAGTTCCATTCGCATGTAGTTCGTTCGATCGGCGTCCGCCATCGGAGCGCCCAGGACTTCCAGCCGCCGTTGCTCCTCCAAGGCTGCGCGCGCCAACGGCTGCAGATCAGCGGGTAATCGCTCAACGAGCGCGCCGTCGAGAAACTGGCCGCTGATTCCGATCAGGTTATAGCCACCAAAGGAGACAACCCCGAAGCTGCCGATGATCAACCACCGGACGCCGCAATACGAGAGCAGGGGGGCTGCTGTCGACAAGGTCAGCACGAGGCACTCTCGACGCCAGTTGCCGGCGGATGCATCCTGTGATCTTGTCGTCGCGCGCAGAACGGATCCAAGTGCCGGAACCAGAACGACGAGAAACAGATACGCAGGGCGAATGAGCCATGCTGCGGTCGTGGCAATCCCCAGAAGCAAAATAGACGACCATTTCGGACTGCCCCCAATTCGGTGCAGCAATAGACCAACCACCGTGATCCCCGCGGCCGCAGCCAGGCAATCGGTTGCGACGAAACTCACGTATCCGTGGAGTACGTTCGTGTACAGCAGCGAACTGGCGGCTGCCGTGCGCGAGAGTTCGGACCGGCAGATGCCGCGCAATCCGCGAAAGAAAACTGCGACGCCGACGCAGTAACACATGTAGTGACCAAGAGGAATCCATTTCCAGTCCGCAGAGGCCCATTCAAAGAGTCGCAAAAGGCAGGATATCCGGGTGTCCGATGATAACCGAACGCTTCAATGAAGGAGCCAAACGGAAAGTTGACGTAGCTTCCCGTGTCAGGAACCGCAACGGCCTGCAAATGGCCCCAAGAGCACAAAAACGCTCCGACAGCAGCCATTTGGACGACGAGCCACACCGATCCTTTGCAGAGGAACGTTCGCATTCCAGAGACCTTTGAAACCCGTCGATGCGTGCCACCCAGACCTCGCTGTGGGCAAGAA
>CAZGYE010000317.1:0-6531 GCA_964530165.1 uncultured Planctomycetaceae bacterium | reverse complement strand
AGCGCCACGTTGACATCGTGGAGGTCACTGGTTCGAGTCCAGTATCGTCCACTGACAAGAACAATCGAGGCCAATGAACCGAAGTTGGCGTGTGCATCATGCACCGGGGAAGAATTGGGGGGGGGAAAGAGGGGAATGACCATGAGTATCACTGAACACCTGCGGGCGTGCGTGTTGGGAGGCATCGTCGGGTATGCCTTCGTGACGCTGATTCAAATTGAACGCAACACGATGAAGCCAAGGACAGCAACCGCAGATAACAAAGTCACCGCACGTTTGGCAGCTTTTGGATGTTGCCCTGGCTGTCGATAAACACGGCCTCAAGCGGTGCTGGAAGTCGAACCTTTTTGCAAGAACAAATTACGACAGACGTGTCGGCACCTTCAGACTCAGACCGGGGAGATTCGTCAAATGCCCACTTTTGCGTTTCGTGTGCCACTGTATACCTTCACTCTCAAAGATGGTTCCGGCGCACTCTTTCTTCGGTGCGGGAGCGATCTTTTTATGCCGCTCTTTACCTCGGAAGAAAATGCAACCCTGTTCAAAAACCGCGGCGACCTCGATTGTATCACGGTGTGCTTTGAAGAGTCGAGAAGTGTACTCGAATATCTCGAAAACCCGCCAGACCGTGCTGGCAATGCACCAGCGTTTCAAGTCGTTGTTGATCCTGTCGATTACGAGAGCGGCAGGGAGCTGGTGACATTTGACCGTGCCGAGCTTGCCGATTCACTTCGGCGCAAACTGAAGGCGCAAACGAGAGAAACCGACAAATGGGAGATGCCACAATGAACACGATCGGCGAACAGCTACTGAGAAAAAGCCAACGGCGTCGTGAGACAATCCGATTGTACGCCATCGGTGTTGGGACCGGGGTTGTGGTCTTGGGGATTGTGCTCGCTGCTTTTGAGCTGCGACGTGATCCACCAAAAGCTCACGAATCGGGCAACAACGCGATTGAGGAGGCCGAAGAGCTACTTGCAAAGGAACAGGAACGAACCGGTGAACTCAAAACCTCGCTCGAAGAAATGACAAGCGAAAGGGATCGTGCGCTAAGTGCCATCGAAAAGAAGCAAGCGGAATTCGACAGGCTAAAGGCTAAAGCGGATGTGATTGAGCAGGACGCCGACTTGACGACTTCACAACTACAGCAGCAATCCAAGCTGCTTTTTGAAAAGCAAGAGGCAGACCGGAAAGTCGCTGAAGCAAAGCAGGAGCTTTCCGCCGCGCACCGTTTGGTCGAACAAGAGAAGGAACGCCTCGACGACAAGCTGGCCAAATTCATGGCCCTGGACCCAGTAATACAAGCATTTCTCACAAAGGTTGGTGAGGATGTAAAAGCCGGCAAAGAGATCAGCCTCGAAACTGCGAAACTGCTTTGGCAAACCGGTTTGGGCTTAAAGGTCGCAGATGAGAGGCTGTCAAAGGACGGTGCCCTCGATCCGGCCGATCAGGCATTTTTGCACAGCATGACGGACAAGCTTAAGGATGGCGGGACACTCACCGTCGAGGAGGCGAAACGGGTCGAAGAGGTGATCGGGCCTGGCCCCGTGACAAACGCGGTCTTGAAGGAAGCCGCACGACCGTAAACGGAGCGATGAAATAAACGAGGTCAACGGGTTTAGCCAGCAGCCGTGGGGTGCAACGATGAACAACCTACCAAGTGATCAACAATCGCCGCACATCGAGGGTGCGACGATGCAACTGGACATCGCCAAGATTGCGTGTCAAGGCGGCAGTGTCACGATCAAGGTCATCCTAAACAACGATGGAAGCGGACACGTTCAGCTTGTTACTCAGGACAGCAGCCAATTTGTCCTACATGCTTTTGCCGGTGGCAGTTGGCCTGCTCTGGTTGCTGCGATCAACAACGCTGATGCGGTGGTAAAGGAACTTCAGAACTCAGGGCGCATGACCGCGTTTCGATTCCCATAACGAAAACAACGGCGGGAGGTGCCGGTAGCGGCGACGCCCGGACTGACACCTCGGTGTTTTGTCAACACGCCTCCCGCCGTTTTGTGCCTTGCCAAAAGCATTACCGACGTTTATACTTGGAGCATGATCGACGTGCAACCCTCAGAACTCCGCGACATCATCGCGGAAAACATCCACAATCGCCGAATCGAACTCGGCATCACTCAATCTGCCCTTGCCGAATCTGTCGGCTTGACACAAGGCAGGATTGCGCAGATCGAATCAGCGAATGGAGGCATCCCGTCCGAGAGTCTGGCCGGTTTCGCGTCTGCACTCAGGACGACCCCCGCTGCTCTTGTGACGCCGGGGAATTTTTCTCAGATTTCTGCTTGACATTAAGTATTAGGCTTGATAATATCGCCGGTGTTGACAAAACACCGGCGTTGTTGTTTTGACGCCGGACCAATTTGACCGGCGTCCCGCAAGCCCACCGTTCTCCGGTGGCCCATCGGGATGCACCCGAGACGGGATGGCTCCGATGGCCGACTACCATCCAATCGCCCGGATTTTCCCGCTTCTGTCTGATGACGAGCTACAGCAGCTTGCCGACGACATCCGAAACAACGGATTGAAGCTGCCCATCGTTCTGTTTGAAGGGAAAATCCTTGACGGCCGCAATCGGCACGCAGCTTGCCTGATTGCCGGTGTCAAGCCGACGTTCACCGAGTTTCACGGCACAGCGATTGAAGCGACCCACCATTGCTGGAGTCTCAATCGTTCCCGTCGCCATCTGAATTCCAGCCAAGCGGCCGTAGCTGAGAGCAAGCGGGTCCAGGTCATCAAGGAATACGGCGACCAGGTCGAGCAGATGAAGGTCGAGGCGAGAGAACGCAAGAAACGGAAGCCGGCGGATTCTGTGGGGGAAACAATTCCCCCACAAAGCCGGGAAGAGCAGAAGACCCGCACTGCCCGCGCCAAGGCTGCCGGCACGAATCCCCGCTACATCGACGCCGCCGACAAGATCGTCGCCGAGCGGCCTGATCTGGCCGAGCAAATTGAGCGCGGCGAAAAGACCATTCCGCAAGCCAAACGCGAAATGCACCCGCTCGCGGTGATGGACCTCGGCGAGTCACCGCAAGAACAGGCCCGCAAAGCCCCATCCCGGCGTTGGCATGCGTTTTTGCACAAAGTCTACGTAATGCTCAATTCCATCCGGGACTGCGGGGGAATTGCAGAACTGACTCGTGCATGGGATGCGGCTGCAAAAGCAGACGCCATCACCGAATTGCGCCGCATTCAATCAGAAGTAGCAAAGGTTCTTTTGACATTGGAGGACAGTTTATGCCAGCGGTCAAAGTCAGCGAAAAAGAACGGTTTACCCAAGCAGTAGCCAACGCCCACGAATGGGGGACGATCGACGATCTGATTGAGGTCTGTGATGACGCGGGCTACTGGTCTGAGGAGTTTCTGTCACACACCGAGGCGGCTGCAAAAAAGTCGCACGTTCGTCGAATGATTCGGTCTCTGAAGAGCGCTGACGATTGGCCCATTTGGGCGTCCGTCGAAAGCCAAAACGAGGAAGGCAAAACCGTCAAAATGTACAAACAGGAAACGCTTTTCGATGTCGAGGACTACCGACAGATCGTCAGATACCACGCAGAGCGTTCCGACTATCACCACCACATGGCTAAGGGTTATGCCAAGCGATGCCGGAAGCGGTTCGGTGTTCAGTTACAACTTCCGTTCAGAGAAAGATAAGCCGATGACTGAACAGCTTTCGCTCTTTCCCGCGCCGAAGCGCCGGCCCGCTGTGTGCGGTCCACGTGTTGTCGAGCCGAAACGCGAGCGACGGCTTTCTCAGAAGCAGCGGATTCTCGAACGTCTGCGCCATGGCCCGGCGACGAATCACGAGCTGAACGCAATCGGTTTCCGCTACGGGGCCAGAGTGAAAGAGCTGCGCGACGCCGGCTACAAGGTCACGTCCGAGGACCTCGGCGGCGGCCTCTGGCGGTTCACGCTGATTGCGGAGCCGCCAGAAGTCTGTACGGGGAATCAGACAGGCTGTGCGAACTACGCGGGTTACAGGAAATTGGAGACGCGGTTTTCCGACGGCAGCCGGTGAGGGAGAAAAACACCGTGGCGGATTCGGTACGGATTTTGGCATCTTGGAACTGCCATTCACCTACGCAATCGACAGCGCGAATCACGGAGGGCACTTTTGCGCCCGGTGTGAGGGACGCTGCTTATGGTCAGACTCGCATTGACGGTACGCCAAGCGTCGAACCGTTTCTACCTGCCATCAGCGCCGGACCTTGCGTCGCGGACGGTGCAGAAGCTCAGGCATCAGTGGAATTGCTGGGAGCGGCACACGGCGAACCCGGTGATCGACCTGGTGACAACGGGGACCTTTGTGAGATTTCGTACATCTGCGCTCGCCGTTCCACTCTCGCCGGCCACGATCGAAGCGGTCGTCGGCGACGTGCTGACGGTTCTTCGCTGCTGCCGGGCTGCCGGCGTGCTCGCCGCGGTCCCACTGGCGGGTCGGCGTCTGAAGCGGAGCCAGCCGGTTCCCATTCAGCCGGATTTATCCGCCTTGGGCGATATGTATCGGAACTGCCGCGTCGCCAAGTGGCCGATTCTGCGGCACTGCTCCTGTCAAGACTTCTGGCGAGCTTGGCTGATCGCCTCGTACACGCTGGGCCTGCGGCTGGGCGACCTGATGTTCCGGCTCACCTGGAACGCGGTCAATTGCGACAGCGTAACGATTCGGGCCGGCAAGACCGGCAAGCTGCACATTCTGCCGTTGCATCCGGTGCTCAAGCGGCATCTCAACCTGATTCACGACAACGGCGGCAGCGGCGACGGACGAGTCTTTCCGGTCTCGAAGTCGCCGCACCTGGTCCGCCGCGAGCTGCGGCGAATCTCGCAGGCAGCCGGGGTGCCGAAGGTCACTCCGCAACAACTTCGTCGACTGGCGGGAACGCAATACGAGCGTGCGCACGGCGGCGCGGGTCCTCTACTTCTCGGCCACACGCTGGCCGGGGCGTCGGCGTTTTACATCGACGTGCCGTCCGTCTTGCGGGCCGCATCCGATCGGTTGGAGATCCCGCAGGAGTGGCTGACGAAAGCCGACCGCGACAGCGCCGCACGAATGGAGTCCCGACTGCTTCGGGCGTGGCGGGTTCTTCGTCTCCCCGACCGGGAGGCGGTTCTACACCTTGCGGAGAATCTGGCGTAGGGCGGTCTGCGGGCCGTGGAATTGGTTCAGACGTAGACAGCAGTCGGCCGATAACTAGAATCGGACCAACACGTTTTCTTCAGGGGAAAGCGAATGGCAGCAGGGCGACAGCGAAAAGAACCGGACACATCAACCTACAGCGGGCGGTTGGCGGCGCGAATTCGAGAATTGCGGGACCGCGCTGGGCTGAGTGTCGAGGATGCCGTCGAACTGATGGAGGTGGCGGGATTCCCGGTCAAGGCACGCAGTTGGTATTACTGGGAATCCGGTTCAAACAGTCCCCCGGTCGATGCGATTCCGGCGATCGCTTGCACGCTGAAGCTCAAGACGGTTCGAGCCTTGCTCCCGCCGTCCTAAACAATCTTGGAAAAATTGACGAATTTCTTCAAATTGCTATTGAAAAAATTCGTCAATTCGTTATACTGGTTCATAGTCGAACTAAGCACGGCTATGAAACCTTGAAACACGCCCGGCCGGAACCGCTTTGTTCGACGACAAGCAGTCCGGTTCGGGCGTTCTTTTTCCCACGGGAGCAATCCAGTGTCCAGAGTGACCGCGCGAAGTGTACGCGCTGAGAAAATCACCACGGCTTGGCTCGACACGCACCAGTGGTTCCTGCGCACGAGCAACGCCGGCGTATCGTACAACGGCTTCCGCCGTAAGCGAATCGGCGCGTGGAACGACGCGCCGGAGTGGACCGGAACGCCAACGTGTCAAGAGTGCGGCGGGTATTTCGGAATCGACGCCGAGTACAACACCTCCGGGTTGTTGCCCCGCTCGACACTCGAACTCTGCGAGTGGCGTGGTGAGCGCGTTGTGATCGACGCAGACAAGATTTGCGTCTCCTCCTATCGCGTAGTGGCCGTTGATGCGTCGATTCCCGACGCGGCGTTCGAGCGCTGCGGCTATCGCGTGCTGAGGAAGGGTACGCTGGACAAGGTGCCCTTCGGTGAGCGAGTGCTCGTGCGTGGTACCGGGCGCTGCCAGATCGGCACAGTCTCCGGCGGAGGCTACGTGCGGAACTGTGACCAGGCGCGTCTGGCGATCACGACAGTTGCTGGAGGCGGCGTATGGAACTACGGCAAGGCGCGTCTGGCGATCACGACAATCAACGATGGTGTCGTTTGGGGCGATAACCAGGCGCGTCTCGATATAACGACGATCACCAGCGGCAGCGTTTTGGGTTTCGCGTCACGTCTGACCATAGCGGACAATCACCGCAGGCAAATCTCAAAACGCTTGGAGGTGAATGTTGTTTGAATCCTGTCAGGGCTACTTTCCGCAGACTCCGCGTACCGCGAGGGCGCGGCGGGTATTTGTAACTCCACCTGGGAACAAGTCTGCGGACCCTACACCAGCCGGCCGTTGCCGGCGGCTTTTCC
>CAZGYE010000316.1:0-6535 GCA_964530165.1 uncultured Planctomycetaceae bacterium | reverse complement strand
CGCCGCCCGTCTGACGTGCTTTGCGCTCGAAGCTGGTTTGATAGTCCATATCGTGTGGGGCAGGCTTTCCAGCCTGCCGCGGCCAATCGGCAGGCTGGAAAGCCTGCCCCACAACACCTGTCAAACTGGCGTTGACGGAGCATTAGTCGACAAACTCCAATTGAACGAGCTGTGGGATCACGCCGGCTTCGTGACCGCGCTTCAGCAGTTCGGCCACCGCGTCGCGGCCGCGCCGGCCGAAATCGAGCGTCCAGTCGTTGACGTACATTCCCACAAACTCATCCGCCTTGGCAAGATCCAGATCGCGTCCGAACCGCAAGGCGTACTGCAGCGCCTCGGCCCGATGGTCGAGACCGTACTGGATGCTCTGTTTCAACAAAGCGGTGACGTCCTTCATGGCCGCGGCGCCCAAATCCTTGCGGATGGCGTTGGCGCCCAGCGGCAGTGGCAGCCCCGTCTCCGTCTGCCACCACCGCCCCAGATCGACGATCAGGCTCAACCCTTTCGCGGCGTATGTCAATTGTCCTTCGTGGATGATCAGCCCCGCGTCGGCTCGGCCCGCTGCGACGATGTTCAGAATCGCGTCGAACGGATGCACCTCGTACTGGAAGTCGTCACCCAAGAGCAGCTTGAGCGTCAGATAGGCCGTCGTCAACGTGCCCGGCACCGCGATCGTCTTGCCGCGCAAACTGTCGGCGTCGCCCGGCTCACTGGCTACGACCATCGGGCCGTAGTTGTCGCCCACACTGGCGCCGCACGCGCAGAGGGCGTATTTGTCGGTGATGTAGGCGTATCCGTGCAGGCTGACCGCGGTCAATTCCAGCTCTCCCTCCAGAGCGCGGTGGTTGAGCGTTTCGATGTCCTGCAGCGTGTGAGTGAACACGTAATCGCCCGTATTGATCTTGCCGTTTGCCAACGCGTGAAACATAAAGGCGTCGTCGGGATCAGGACTGTGTCCGACGTGAATCAGCGTTTTGGCCTGTGACATGACGGTTGCCACCAAAAAGGGGAGCACGACTGTGCCGGTCATTCTTCCCGTGTAACGGCTTGGTCAGCCTAACTTGCCGGCTATCCGGCTGCAAGCGCAGCCACATTCGTGCGTTGATCCATTCCAGGCGGATGAACTAACATGGGCCGCCCACACGGAGTTGACGAAGTTGGACACCTCGCCGCTCATTCCCATCCAGAGCACGGCAACGAGGACTCAGAACATCCCATGATCTTACTGTCCGCCCGCGACCTCTCCCGACAGTTCGATGCCGCCCCGGTGTTCCAGGGCGTTGGTTTCGACATCCGCACCGGTGAACGGATCGGTCTGGTCGGTCCGAACGGCGCCGGGAAGACGACGTTGCTCAAAATCCTGGCCGGGCTGGACGATCCCGATGCGGGACAGATCGAGCGACATCCGTCGGCCGCTTCGGCCCTGTTGGAGCAGGAGCCCGAGTTCCCGCCCGAGCGCACCCTGTTCGAGGAAGCGCGAGCCGGCCTGGAGCATCTCTACGCACTCCAAACCGAAGCGGCCGAGCTGGCCGAGCAGATCGCCGTCGAAGCCGACCAGACAACGCTCGAGCGGTTGCAGCGGCGGTTTGACCGATTGCAGCAGGACTTGCACCGACTCGACGCGTACAACATCGACCATCGCGTCGACGAAGTCCTCGACGGGCTTGGATTCCGCGAAGACGAGTACGACCGGCCGCTGGTGCAATTCAGCGGGGGGCAGCAAAGCCGCGCGATGCTGGCCCGGTTGCTGCTGCGCTCGTCGAGGCTCATGCTGCTCGACGAGCCGACCAACCACCTCGACATCGCGGCCACCGAATGGCTTGAAGAGTACCTGTCGCGTTCGCATCAGGCGATGGTCCTGGTCAGCCACGACCGGTATTTCCTCGACCGTGTCACGAACCGCATTCTCGAATTGTCCGCCGGGACACTGACCGATTACCGCGGGAACTTCTCCGCCTATTGGACGCAGCGGGAAGAGCGGCACAAAGTCCTGCAGCGGACCTACGAGAAGCAGCAGGAGTTCATCGAGAAGACCGAAGATTTCATTCGCCGCCACAAGTACGGTCAAAAGCACGCCCAGGCGGCCGACCGCGAGAAGAAACTGAGCCGGCTGGAGCGCGTCGAGCGGCCTCGGCAGCTCGCCGGCTTGCCGATGAGCTTCGGCCAACCGAGCCGCACCGGCGATTGGGTCATCGAGGCCCTCGGCGTGGCAAAAGGTTTCGGGACACATCCCTCGTTCCCAAGCTCCAGCTTGGGAACGAGGGAGACGCCGCTGTTCACTGACGTCAATCTGCGGGTGGAGCGCGGAGACAGGATCGGCATTTTCGGACCCAATGGCAGCGGGAAAACGACCCTGCTGCGAACGCTTCTGGGCGATTTGCCGCCCGATGAGGGAACCGTCCGTTTGGGCGCCGGCGTGAAGATCGGCTATTTCGATCAGCAGCTCGAAAGCATCGAACCGCACTGGGACGCCGTCGAGGCCGTCCGTCCGTCGCATGACCCGGCCGCCACTCCCGCGAAGATGCGCCAGTTGCTGGCGCGGTTCGGCATCCGGGGCGATCGGGCCTTTCAGACCGTCGGCAGCATGAGCGGCGGCGAGAAGAGCAAAGTCGTGCTGGCCCGCATCGCCGCCGAGAACGTCAATCTACTGGTGCTCGACGAACCGACCAATCACCTCGACCTGTGGGCCCGGGCGTCGCTGGAATTGGCGTTGAAGGAATTCGCCGGGACGCTGTTGTTCGTCAGCCACGATCGCTACTTCCTGGACCGAGTCGCGGCCAGTGTCGTCGTCCTCGAACCACCACACTGGCGATTCTACGCGGGCAACTACTCTGCTTACGTCTCGTTCCGCAAGAGCACTGTGGGGCAGGCTTTCCAGCCTGCCGCGGTCGATCGGCAGGCTGGAAAGCCTGCCCCACACTCGACTCAGGCCCAGCAAACGCAACCGAAAGACGCTGCACCCGAAGACGGCCTGAAAACTCGAAGGCGTAGATTCCCCTACCGAAAAGTCGAGGACCTCGAAGTGGAGATCGTCGAGCAGGAAAGCCTGCTGGAACAGCTCCAGGCGGACCTCTCCAACCCCGCCGTCCACCGCGACGGCCGCCGCGTCAAGCAAATCACCGAACAATACGACGAAACAAGAACCCGCCTCGAACACCTCTACGAACACTGGGAAGAATCGCTCGAATTGAATTGACGCTGGGGTTCCTTTGCACGGTTTTGAAGGTCATTTAGCCGGCGGGCTTGCCCGCCGTGCCCCGCAAACAGGGCGGCTCCATGAGGCCGTGCACGCGTATCAGCATCTGTGAGACGGATCACTGGGGATCGCCACCGTTTGCCGCCGCGAGGATCATTTGCGTGAGCTGCTGCGGGGTTTCGGTGCCGATCATGGCGACGGGGGTGCACTCTTGGAGGTTGCGGAACCAGGTGTGTTGCCGTTTGGCGAACTGTCGGGTGTGGGTTTGGATGAGTGGGATCGTTTCCTCGAGAGTGCCGTGGCCGTTGAGATAGTCGATCACCTCTTTGTAACCGAGGGCTTGACGGGCCGTTCGGCCCGGTGGTTTTTCCGCGGCAAGCAGCCGGCGGGTTTCTTCGACGAGTCCGTCGGCGATCATCCCTTCGACGCGCTGATTGATCCGCTCGTACAACCAGCTTCGCGGCGGTGAGAGCCAGTAGACGTGCCGGGGACGCTCTTCGGGCGGCAACGGGCCTTGTTGTTGTTGCTCCGAGAGAGGCCGGCCCGTGATGTGGTGCACCTCCAGAGCGCGGATCAGCCGGCGGGTGTCGTGGGGATGCAGGGCGTGTGCGGAAGCCGAATCGACTTCTTGCAATCGACGGTGTAAATAGCCGGGCGGCTGCCGCTGGGCTTCGGTTTCGAGTGTTCGGCGGAGTTGCCAGTCGGCCTGAGGTCCGTCAAACACGCCCCGCAAAATGCCTCGCAGGTACAGGCCGGTTCCACCGGCAAACAGTGGGATCCGGTTGCGGCGGCAAATGTCGCGGCAGACGGCTTCCGCGGCCTGGACGTACTGGGCCAGACTGTATTCTTCGTGTGGCTCGATGAGATCGATCAGGTGATGCGGAATGCAGCGACGTGCCGCGGTCGACGGCTTGGCCGTCCCGACGTCCATGCCGCGGTACAGCGACATCGAGTCGAGCGCCACGATTTCGGCGTCAAGCTGCTCGGCCAACTGCAGGCTGACATCGCTCTTGCCGCAGGCGGTCGGACCGGTCAGAAACCAGCATTCCCTGAGAATTTCCACCGCGAACTGCATGTCTCGCTTTTGCTTTCTCCCATGTCTGCAGCAAGATGGGCGAGCGAGGGGCGTCGGCCCCCTGGTTGTCGGAACAGCCGGTTTACACCGGCCGCTCGCCATTTTATCGTTAGACGCGTTCAATGTACTCTTCTCCTCTCAATGGAGATGAATGACAGACGGATATTGAGAGCCATCCCATGAACGAATCTCGCGACAGCGGCCCGGAACACAATGCGGCAACCATGCTGGCACTACTGGGTCTGACGGTACTCGGCGCCGGGTTGCTGCTGTTGGCGGCGCTGGTCATACCGCAAGTTCTGGGCATTCTACTGGTCGTGGGGGGGCTTTTCTTTTTCTGCGTTCTGCATTACATGGTGTGGGGCCGGTGGATGTCGAACACGCCGGACGAGGACGACGACGAGAATTGAGCGTCCTCTCTGAATCATTCGGGCCAACAAAAACGGACCGAAATCGAGGTGCGATTCCGGTCCGTGTATTCCCGACGGTTACGGCTCGGTGAGCTTACTGGGAAGCCTTTTTCTTGGCGTGGCCTTTCCTCTTGCCGCCGATATGGGCCTTTTGCTTTTGCTCAGGAGTGAGCAGGGCCAGGAACTTCTGTCGGGCCTCCCTTCGCAACGCCCGCTGCTCCTTTTGCACTTGCTTCTGTTCGTCGGTCAGATTCAGCGCGGCGGCCATGGCCTGTTGGGCCTCTTTTCCTTTCTTTCCGGACTCCTTGATTGCCTTGTGCGCTTTGGCGCCGGCCTTCCTCTGCTCGGGGGTGAGTGCGAGCTTCTTCTGCAGTTCGGCGAGTTTCGGGCCGTATTCTTTGTTGAGCGCGGCGACTTTCGTCTTCTGTTCATCGGTCAGTTCGATCGACTTAGGAACGAAGACGGCAACGGGCGCCCTTCGTGCTTTCTTCTTACCCCTCTCGCCTTTCTTTTTCTTGTCGGCCGCGCCGAGCGGTGACGCCAGCAGCAGCGCCAGCGTCAGGATTGTCAAGGTGCGTGTTGCGGTTCTCATGGTCGTCTCTCCAATGCTCAGAAGTAGCGAACGGGAAGCGTTCCGCCGTGACAGAGACGGAACCTCACAAAGGCCCCCCCCACAGGGGGCCGGGTCTTGCAGGCCGGGTTGTGGTCGAAAGAAACGAGCCGCGCCGACCGGTTTATTCTACTCCTGTTCATCTTCCGGCGGCGGGACCTGCGGCGCGACTGGTTCTTCGGCCTGTTCCTTCTTCTTGCGTCGACGGTCTCTTTTTGCCTCGGCCTTTTGCTTCTTCTCGATTTCTCGGCGCCTCTTGGCGAAGGTGTTTTGGTTTTTTGCCATCCTGATATTCCTTTGCTGACGAACCTGATAATCCCAGCGCATGAGACCTGACCGGTCTCGCCGAAGCCGAAAGACAGCGTCTGATGCTTCGTAGCGCTGGCAACACACAACAGCGAGCGGCGTGCCGTTCGCTGCCTTCAAGCCGGCCAGGCTCACAGCCGTCTCAAAACCCGATCTGGGTGGCAGTGGTGGCGCAACACAGCACCACAGAACCTGCAAATCCCGGGGTCTCACGACGTTCGAGCCGAGCCACCCATGACGAGAACCCGGTCTGGCCACTGCTTCTAATAGCGTCTGTCCCGGCGGCCTCCGCCGCCCCTGTAACCGCCGCCTCGGCGGTCTTCGCGGGGCCTGGCCTCGTTGACGGCAATGGTGCGCCCATCGTGTTCCGTTTCGTTCAACCCCGTAATGGCCGCCTGCGCCTCGGCGTCGCTGCTCATCTCAACAAAGCCGAAGCCTTTGCTGCGGCCGGTGTCGCGGTCGGCGATCACCTGCGCGCTGGCGACGGTCCCGAACTGAGAAAACCACTGCTCCAAATCTGAGCTGGAGACGCTGTAGCTCAGATTCCCACAATACAATTTCGCTCCCACAAGACAACTCCTACACGAGAGGATGACGGCCCGCCGTTTCACTTTCGGGGCCGGACAGAAAGGGGCCAACATGGCAGCCCACCAGGAGGGACGAACGAAAGAGCATCCCGGGGCCGATCTCGAGAGAACCGGCATCGCATACGCGTTCGACGAACCAACCACCGAAACTATACACCAGACATTTGAAGATGTACACCCCAACCCGCTCGCGCCAGCGCCTGCGCGGGCCCGTTGTAACCATCCCCACGGTGTGGGGCGGCGGATGGTCGGGAGAGAGCCAAGATTCTGGGATTCAGAAGCGATGAAAGTCGGTTTCTAAGAAAGGACGCGGTAATTCAGCAAAGCTGCAGAAGGTTTCGATGGCGGACC
>CAZGYE010000315.1:0-6580 GCA_964530165.1 uncultured Planctomycetaceae bacterium | reverse complement strand
GGCAGGCTGGAAAGCCTGCCCCACGACACCTGTCAAATCAGCTTTGACAGACCACAAGTGACCAAACCGGCTGGCTGGTATTCTCCGACTCCCTTTGATAGCTTACCCTGCGCTATGAGCCCCGAAATTGAGAACACTGTCAGAATCGAGTACCCGTCGGTTGCGTCGACCGGTCTCGGCAGAGCGCTCGGCCGGTTGTACAACTCCATCCCGTTGAAGATCGGCGGCATTAAGCTGTCGTACCTGCTGTTCACGCTGCCGACGGCCGTCTTCGGACTGATCCTGTACTTTTGGCTGAAGACGTTCGGGCAGCGCTTCCTTCTCACCACCGCATCGGTCCAGGTAAGGCCCGTGATCGGTCGACGTTTCCTCTCAGAAGTTGCGCTCTCGGAAGTCGCCGAGGTCGTCGTCCACCAGGAGCCCGGTCAGGCGTTTTACAAAGCGGCCGACATCTATTTGCTCGCTGCCGACGGCAGCTCATTGATGCGGCTGGCAGGCGTGGTTCGGGCGGAAGTCTTTCGGCAAACGATCATCGAGGCCCGCGACGCCGAGCTCCAGGTCGCGGCATCTCTGGCGATCATTCAAGCCCGACAGACCGTTTGAACCGATCCCCAAAGTCCGGCTTTCCGGAAGAAGCCGGGCTTCGTACCTTGTCATCCAGCGTTTCTCCCGGAGGCGGCGGAAGTTCAAAGTAACCCGTCTGTGGGACGCCCTGTGTTGTTGACTCGGAGAATACGGATGTCTCTCGGTCGTCGCCGGCGGCGACCCACGGCCCATGTTTCTGCCGGTTTCGAAGCGGATGATCGCTCGCGGAGTTCTGTATGGTTGCTCCGGCGGCTCTCAGCAGGACGTCGCCGTATCTTCGCCAAATGGCGTCGGCATCAGAGCCGGCCGGCACGGCGATGGTGATCAGCTCCACGGAGAGAACGTCCGTGGCGTAGCTTTCCAGCGAGCCGGCAATCGCGCCCGGGGGCAGTTCCCCGAGACGGAGAGGCGTGAGGCCGGAAAACTTCCGGACCACCGCCGACGCGGAGCGGCTGTAGAGCACCCAGCCGGTTTCGTCTGTGGTTGATTTCAGGTGAACAACTCGGCCCGGCCGAAAAGTGTAGAGCAACCGCAGAATGGCCCTGGTCTCGACTTCACTGCCCGGTCGCGGTCCGGTGCGGCGCCGCCGATTCGGGCGAAAGTTCCACGTGGGAAAATTCCGGTTCAGATCGACGCCGCGGCTATTGGTCCGGGCGCCCCCAGCCAGACCGTCGGGATTCGGCGTTCTCACGAACAGAACCGTCCTGCCGCTCCACCGCTGGGAGTTGTCCCGCGCGTGCTCTGCCAGCCGGTCAATCAACGCGACGGCAATCGGCTCGTCACCGTGCAGACTGCCGATGAGCATCGTTCTGTTTCGGCCGGCGCCTGCGCGCAACGTATTGATCGGCCGTCGCTGCGTGCTTTGAAACGATGGCGTCCAGGCAAGCGACGGCCGATTGGACGCACTCAGCCCGAACGCATTGGGACCGGTATCCGGGGTCCCCTGCGAACGTCGCTCTTCGTGGCGTGCCGGATGGCGACGCCCGCCGAGGTCGTGTCTCGGTAACGCCGGACCTTCGAATCGAGGCTCGCTGGGTGCCGCCGAATCGGGGGAGGCCGGCTTCTGTGTGTCGGGTGCAGCGGCAGGTTCGTCGAATTCGTCAAACCCCTCGGGCGATGGCTCGCCCAGCTCCACAGACGGCTGTCCCGTCCGCGGGAAGCTCCCGCCTCGAAATTGGGCCGAGCGATTCCACTCGACGCAGCCGGAGAGCACCACAAGAACCGATGCCGTTAAGATCAACAACGCACGCATGGCAACATCTTGCCGAGGGGGACGGAGTGATTTCCCAAATCCCTGGGATTTCGGAAATCCCTGGGATTTGCCGATCGAATGTCAATCATCGATGCCGAGGCGGTATTTCAATTGTTCGAATTGCCGAGTGAACTCGTCGCTGCTGGAGTGCACGTGTTCCGCCTCGGTGATGAACTTCATGTCCTCGTTCGAGGGAAGGTCATAATCGGCCAAGATGTGCTCGAATTCACCGACCTCTTGGCCGTACATAATCAATAGTTTGTGCTCGTCGAACTGCACTTCCAGCGGCAAGCGCGGGTTGAGCACCGCGACCCCGAGGCACCCGTCGTCGAGCAGTGTCTCTTCGAAGTCGTACAAAACGCTTTTCAAGACCGGCAGATCAATGTGTTCGCGATGGAGATCGACGTGACTGCCGTTGTCCTGCTCGTGGCTGCTTTCGAGAACGACGTCGACAGAGGCGCCCAATGGATCAAGCAAGTCGAAAAACAGATCGAGAACGGACTCGCGTGAGGCGGCCGCCATCAGCACCGGAATGTTCACGCCGCTTTCACGGTCCTGATACACATCGTGCCGAAATCCCGCGCGGGGGACGATCTCCAGATCGTAGGAAGGGCGCACCGCGTCGGTCAGAAAGAAACTGCCGTAACGAGCGACGCCCAAGTGTGCTTCCAGTTGGTCGCCAGTCAAGTTTGCGAAACTGCTGGCCCCCCTGGGCGCTCGACCGCCGTGATACGTCTCTTTCAGGAACCTCTGTAAGAAGCCCATCGTCTGATATCCCCTTGATTGTCGGCCCAAGGCCGAGAACGTGTCATTTTTCAGCATTGCCGAACATGAAACTCTAGCACGCATTTCGGACCGAAACGGAAGTGGGACGCCACTCTTCGCGAAATTCCGTGCCGCACCGGGAGTGATGCACCGCCGGCGCCGCCTGGGCGAAGACTGCCGCAAACAGAAAGCAACCAGTTGTGCCGATTAGCGAAGCCGCCGTATCCCCAGAAGCGCATTGTTCGATATAATGCGACCGACCGAATCCAACTGGTCGTTCCAGCGCAAAGGGAGAAGCCGATGGACCATTGCATCAGACACACCGTATTACTCGCCTCCTTTGCCCTGGAGCTGCTCGGGGCACAAACAGTTGCCGCCGCGCAAACGGCCGAAGAAACTTGGCAGGTGATTTACGTCGGCGCTCAGCGGGTCGGCTATTCACGGACGACCACAAGCATCGTCACGCGAGACCACCGCAAGATCATTCACACGAAAAACGAAGACCACATGAAGATCAAGCGGTTTGGTGAACCGCTCAGCATGCAGATCACGCTCTCCACCAAGGAAACCGAGCAGGGCGACATGCTGTCGTTCCTCATGGAAGTGCACAACCCGCCGGCCAGCACCACGCGGACCCGCGGCCGGGTTGACGGTAATCGGCTGCGGTTGGAGACGACCATTGACGGCCGGGTGCAGAAGCGAACGATCGAATGGGAGCCGGGCACGAAATCGCCCGCCTATCAGGATCGGCAGTTCCGTATCGCTGTGATGAAGCCGGGCCAAACGCGGTCGTTCAAGACGTTCGAGCCGGCGTTCAACAAGGTGACGTCGGTCAAGATCACCGCTGACGACTTTCGGCCGGTCAGGTTGCTCGACGGCAAGGAACACCGCCTTTTGAAAGTCAGGATCGTTCAGTCGATTCTCCCCGAGGTCACGCTGCGGGCCTATCTGGATGAAAAAGGGGAAGCGCGGAAAATCGACCTCGGATTGCTGGGCATGGTTGCCTACACGGTCCCCGAAGCCGTGGCCCTGGAGGCGATCGCCGGTGCCGAGCTCGATCTGGCAGTCAAAACCTTGGTTCCCGTAACCCGCATCCGAAACGCACACCAGACCAAACGCCTGGTTTATCGGATCACGACACCAGGGACCGATCCGTCGAAGTATCTGGTTGACGGCGGGACACAGCAGGTCAAGAAGACCGGGCCGGAGACGGCGGAGCTGACCGTCACGGCCGTCAAGCCGACCGACAGCGTCATCAGCGTCCGAGCGAAACCGGAATACCTGGCGGCGACCCGATTCCTGCAATGTCGTGATGCGCGGATCGTCGAACACGCCCGGCGTGCAGCCGCCGGCGAGACCCGGCCGGCCAGAATCGCGCTCCGCATGGAACGCTACGTCCACGAGAAGCTGACGAAGAAAGATTTCTCGACCGCGCTGGCCTCGGCAGCCGAGGTCGCCAGAAAGCTCGAAGGCGACTGCACCGAACACGCCGTCCTGCTGGCCGCGATGCTGCGCGCTCAGAAAATCCCCTCGCGGATCGCGGTGGGGCTGGTGTACATCGAGGGCCGCTCCCAGTTCGGCGGACACATGTGGACCGAAGCGTTTCTCGGCGGCCGGTGGATCCCGCTGGATGCGACGCTGGGCCGCGGGGGCATTGGGGCCGCTCACATCAAACTGGCCGAATCCAGCTTCGCCGACGACGCCCCCTCCCCAATGCTGACATTCGTGCCGCTGCTCGAAGTGTTGGGCAAGATGAAAATCGAGGTCCTCGCGTCCGAGTGACAGGCAACCCGAGTGACCGGCAACCCGAGGACCGGGCCAGCGTTGTAAGAATTACACGTTTTACCAGTTGTAAGAATTGTAATTCGGCACGGCCTGCCGCCGGTGAGAAATCGCTTTCTGGAAAGCCATTCAAGGCCGTATCTCCTTCACCTCCAACATGTTACGTTTTACCCTGCCGGCTCGAATCCGAACTTTCCGTGCAATTGGCACCCTGTCTGCTATTCATTGTCCGCGTGAGTGAGAGACACCAGAAATTGCTGGCGAATTGGCAGTCGACACCGACAGCTCATTCGCGAGGAGAGTGAAAGTCCCACCGGCCCGTCTGGAAAACGGGCCAATCCCACCTTTACGGCAACCTTGCCGTTCACACCTGCACGGGCCGAGAGGATCCCCGCATCCTCTCGGCCTCTGTTCTTTCTTTGGCTCCGTAAGTGTTTCGAGAGCCGTCGGTTGAACAGGACCGTTTCGCAGTGGGAGCCTGTTGGCCGGAGAGTGACGCGGGGGAATGACTGGCTGCCCGTGACGCCGACGATTGACACGATGTCGTTCCGCGAGTACACCACGATCACCTGCAACATTCCCAACAAAGGAGCTTTGCGATGCCTATCCCGATGCAAGCACCTGTCGAAGGAATCTGAAAATGACCAGGCAGGAGGAAGTCCGTCGATTACTCAGGCTGTCGCGCCGGCAGATGCTGGAAAAGGCTGGGAAGCGTCTGAAGGTCGTCAACGACGTCGACGCCCTGCACCAGCAGCTTGCCGAGAGCATCGCCGGCGAGATTCGGGCGAACAACGTCAAGGGCCGGCCTACGAAGCTCATTCTGCCGGTCGGCCCGGTCGGCCAGTATCCGCTCCTGGTTGACAGGATCAACACCCAGAAGATCAGCCTGAAGAGATGCTGGTTCTTCTTCATGGACGAAAATTGCGACGACAGCGGCGTTGTGCTGCCGCCGAGCCATCCGCTCAGCTTCAAGGGCGAGATGCAAGAGATCTTCTTCAGCAAGATTCCGCGGGACCTCATGATCCCGGCCCGGCAGCTTACGTTCCCCGACCACCGGAATGTTCAGACGCTCAAGCGCAAGATCGAATCGGTCGGCGGCATCGACACGTGCTACGGCGGCATCGGCATCCACGGTCACATCGCCTTCAATGAGCCGGAGCCGAACGTGAAGGACTCCGACCCGCGACTGGTCACTCTCAACGACTTCACCAGCACGATCAATTGCATCCGTGCGGAGGTGGGGGGCAACCTGGTCAACTTCCCACGCAAGGCGATCACGCTCGGCATGCGCCAGATTCTCGGCGCCAAGCGGATTCGGCTCTACTGCCGTAACGGCATCGCGCTCGACTGGGCCAACACCGTGCTGCGTCTGGCGGTGTTCGGCCAGGCCGGCGACGATTATCCGGTCACCTACATCCGCGACCACAAGGACTACGTAATCGTGACGGACGAGGATACGGCACGCAGACCGAAGTTCATCATCTAGAACAGGTTCTGGTTGCTGAGAGATTTCTGGTGGGGTTTTCGCATTGATGTTGAAGCGGGCTGCATCAGGCAACCTCCCGCACAGCTTGACGCGCCTGCTGGCGCCGGAGCCGCGACTCTTCGAGCTTGCGGTCGCGTTCGGCGAAGATCACGTTCTCCAAGCCGTCGAGTTTATCAGCCGGCGTGATGTCGCCGAGGGCGCTGTGCAAGCGGACGTGGTTGTCATGGTCCACGGAGACGGCAATCCGTTGCCGTGCTTCCTCCAACGAACCCAGCGTCCTTTCCGAGTTCCCCATTGGCTTTTTTTGCGCGGACGTTGTCCTCCATGAGTTCCGAAATGACTTCGTTCTTCTGCACCAGCTTAACCCAGAGGGGAATCTGGCTGGGCTGGACCTCGAACTCGTCCGCCAGCTTGGAAACGGGCTCCTTGCCGCCCAAATGTCGCCGGACGATCTGAGCTTTCTGTTCACCTGTGAAATGTCTCCGCGTCTTGTTCATGGAAAGTCCCTCCGATTGAGTTGATGCTAACCCAATCAGCCGGTCGTTCCAACAATGACTTACGTCAAGAAAACCGCCGAGGAAATTTCAAACTCACCCACTTTTCCACCTTACTGGGGAAGTTGGGTTAGGGGCGACAGAAAAAGGTGCGATTGATGACGGTCTGCCGTGACAGACCATCGGCTTGATCGAGATTTGCAATGCCACGTCCGC
>CAZGYE010000314.1:0-6697 GCA_964530165.1 uncultured Planctomycetaceae bacterium | reverse complement strand
GGCCCGAGTGGCCATCGCCATTTTTCTGACGCATTTAGTTGCGCTCGCTCTGCTGCTGGTTCTCGGGCTGGCGTCGTTGTGGTCCAACGGGACGGAGAACCTGAAACAAAACTTCACGGCGCGTGAAAAACCGATCGAGCGACAGCAAGTCCTGAGCGCCCATGAATTGGACCCGGATGCCAGCGACGTGATCGCGAAGATCGCCCGAGCGTTGGACGACGGCCGCGTACCCGATGCGCTGCGCCATCAGCTCAGCAAGACCGGGCTGGAACTTCCCACCCGGGTCGAAGTCGTCTCCCAGTCGCCGGGGACGTGGCGGATTGAAGACCCGGCCGGCGGGGACGGTGTGACGATCCGCGTCCCCTTGAAAAACTCAGCAGACGCAGACCACGCTGAGGCCGTCGAAGGGTCGGCAGACCGCCTGATTCTGTACACAAACCGCGGCTTGCTGGCTGCACTGTTCTTCGGCTTTTGTGCAGCCATGCTGGGGATTTCCGGGTTCGAGAGCTCTGCGAACTTTGTCGAGGAGCAGGCCGAGGGCGTGTTCCCCAAAACACTGAGGAATATGTGGATTGCCGTGTCGATCCTCAATCCCAGCATGGCGCTGCTGACACTGGCGCTGATGCGAGTGGAGGACGTCGGTTTCCACAAAGATCATTTGCTGGCCTACCTGGGCGAGCTGTCAGGCGGGCCGTGGCTGATGACGTTCATTTCGATCGACGCGGCGCTGGTGTTGAGCGGGGCCGTGCTGACAAGCTACGTCGGCGTCACGGGGCTGGTACACCGCATGACGCTGGACCGTTGCCTGCCGCAGTTTCTGCTGAAGACGAATCGCCGCGGCACGACGCACCGCATCATCGCCGGGTTCTTCCTGTTGGCCGTGTCGGTGCTGCTGATCACCCGCGGGAAGCTCGAGGCGCTTGCCGGGGTTTACACGCTGTCGTTTCTGGCCGTGATGGTCCTGTTTGCCATCGGCAACATTCTGCTGAAGGTCAAGCGGGCGCGTCTGCCCCGGCCGATCCGGGCCCCGTGGCTGTACGTCTTGACGGCCGTCACTGCCGTGCTGGCGGCTCTGATCGGCATTGCGGTGGAGAACCCCGACTATTCTCTGGTCTTCCTGTCGTACTTCATCCCGACTGTGCTGGTCGTGGTGATCATGCTCAGCCGCATCGGGCTGCTGAAAACCTGCCTGGGCGCCGTGCGGGCCGTCAGCACGTCGCTGGGTGAAATGCTGGGCAACATATCCCGGGCGATCATCGCCAAGATCGACGAGATCAACGCGCAGCAGGTCGTCTTCTTCACACGGGGAGACAACACAGCCAACCTGAACAACGCCATCCTCTACGTTCGCCGAAACGAGCACACCAACCGGATCAAGATCGTCACGGTCGTCGAGGACCCGGACACCGTACCGGAGAAACTGAAGACCGACCTGAAGATCCTGGACCAGGCCTACCCAGAGATCGACATCGATCTCGTCGTTTACGAGGGGACCTTCTGCCCTGCCCTGATTGACCAACTCTCGGGAAAATGGAAGGTGCCCAAGAACCTGATGTTCATCGGATCCCACGGCGCCAACTTCAAATACGACCAGGCCGAGCTAGGCGGCGTGCGGCTGATCGTCTGATTCTCGCCGCTTCCCCATCATTTCACCGTCTGTCACGACATCGGCTCGACGGGCGATTGTCTGGCCGAGCGGCGGTGAGAAACTCCAGACGGTTGAGGCGCTGGAAGGCTGTCGCTTGATGGAGTGGACCGAGCACTTCCTGCGTGGTCTTTAGAAAGGCATCGGTGGGGTGGAGCCTTGCGGCCCAGCCGTCGTCGGTCCGGGCGAAGCACGACTGTTTGTGAGGCAGTCGCTGGCCGGCTGGATGGTCAGTCCAGTAGCGATGGTCGGGGATGGAGTGGTAGTGCAACGGCCGGGCGCAGAGAACGTGGTGGGCCACGTATTCCGCCGAACGCTGGGCGGCATAGCCGTACTTGCCATAGCAGATTTGGCAGTCGTGGTAGACCATTTCCCAGAATGGGATGACCGTGGCTCCCAGGCCGGCGGGATCAAGGTTGTGGAAGTAGCACCACGGCGCAAAAAGCTTCTGGATGGCCGGCAGGTTTTGAGGTCGCGTAGCCAGCTCGAATTGCTTCGGCGCGCAAACCATGAACGCTCTGCCGCCGAGCCAGCGTCCGCCCTGGATCAGGGAGCCGTCACTTCTCTTTTCGATGAACGACGGGTCCCAGCTTTTGGCGTCGCGGTACATGTCCTGGTAGTTGTCGTGCAGGCAGGTCCAAAGTTTGACGTTTGCCGCCCCGATGAGACGCTCGGCGTGACGATTCCTGCGGATCTTCTCGCGGAGCGTGACGGCCAGGCCCTTTTGCTCCGCAAGGCGGCGGTATCCGGCGGCGATCGTGTTCCAGTCCCCTTTTCCCAAGGGCGTGAGACGAACAGACCGGGCCAAGCGTCGCAGCAGCATCATGGTCGTCAGCCGCTGACCGGGCTTCTCTGGGCGACTCACTGTGCTCTGAAGCGTGGGAAACACGTACGCATCGTTCCAGCTCACGATGAGCGCAGCGCCGCTTTTCTGAAGGCCGAGCATGTTCATGTGGCGACCTTTTGGAAGTCACTCGCAAGCCCCTCGGCAGACCCGGGACTTGCGGTCCCTGCGGACGGCCAGCGAACGCCCGAATTCTTGTCCAACAGAGACCACTTCCCCGTCTTCGGATCGATCTGAACGCGCAGCGAACGGCTCTCCAGCCGCACCGTGTCGCCCTGCGCGGCCACGGCTTCGTGTGCAAACGCGACAAGGGCCGTGACGATTATTGCCGCGGAGACAGTTCTGTTCATGACGATACGACTCCTCAGAAGTTGCGTCATGCGGCGCGACGGTTACTCGGCATCATAGCGACCGTGTTGCTGTGCCAGTTCGACCATTCGTTTCAATCGCTCGGGTCTGACGTACGGCGCGACGGAACAGGCGGACGATAAGATGTAGCCGGACCCCGGCATACCGATTTCCAGTCGCTCGAGAACCGCCCGCTCGAAGGTTTCGTCGTCGGCGTGGAGCATTTCATTGACGGCGTCAAGGTTGCCTTTCAAGAAGAATCGCGGTCCGAACCGGGATTTGACTTCAGGCAGGTCGACGGTCCCCAAAGGCGGTGGATCGAGCGTGTCGATGCCGTCGACCAAGCTGTTGCTCATCAGGTCCAGGCGGTCGCCGATGGCTCCGCAGGTATGCACGTAAGCAGGCAGTTCATGGTCGTGCACCGTCTCGACGACTTGTCTCTCATAGGGCAGGACGAACTCCTGATACATGTTTCGGCTGATAAACCCGGCCCCGGCGAAAGCGGAGCTGATCAAGATGGCGTCCGGATCGTGCGGCGCGTAGCACTCGACCTGCGCGCAGACCTGGCGCGTGAACGTCTGCAACAATTGGTGGCACGTTTCGGGCGCCTCGATCAGCGCCATCAGCGCGTTTTGGTAGGCGAACAGTTCCAACAGGTGCGTGAACGGCGAAAAGATCTCCATGTGGACGGAAACGTCGGGGCACAGTAGCCGGGCGGTGCGCAGGCCGGTCGTCAGCCAATCCGGATAGGCCGCCGGGTCGGTCAGGTCGGCGTCGTCGGGGACGTCCCACAGGCTGGGCGCGTGCCAGGTGTTCCACACGTAGCCGGCGATGCGGTAGGTTGCCGGATCGTCCACGTCCACGGCAGTGTAGTCTGCACGCGGCAACGGACGGCCGCCTTCCAGGAACGTGTGCGCGTTGTCGTCGGACGGAACGACTGTCTCCAGAGGGTCGCGCCAGGTGAGTTTCCATCCCGATTCGGTCCGTTCGCATGACGACAGGTAATCTCTCCAGTTCCCCGGCCGGCCGGGGATGTTAATCAGAGAGCCGTCAAACTCGTACCGTTCGCGCAATTGCTCCAGGGCTTTGACAAAAGTTTCGCTGTCGAACCAAATGTCGACCGGCTCGAAACTGCTGCGCAGAAAGTAGTGGCCCAGCGCGAGCTGACACATCACGGGCACGCGGTCCGGCAGTTCGTGGGCCATCGCCGCTTGCACTCGTTGTCGGCTGGTTGATCGGCTCATGAGAATCGCTCCGTTTGGAGATGAATCTCTCGTATCACGATACAATATTGGACGCGTCACCACCAACACCCCCTGTAGAAGGAGAACGGATTATGAAGAGTGTCACCCGGATTTCCAGGCGGACGTTCGTGCGGCGCACCGCCGCCACGGCCGGCGCCGCGCTGGCCGCGCCGTACGTGATTCCGTCGTCGGCCTTCGGGTTGGACGGGGCCGTGGCGCCTTCCGAGCGGATCACGCTGGCCGTCATCGGTTTGGGCGGGCGGAACCGGAGCAACCTGTCGCACTTCCTCGTGCAGAAGGACGTCCACTGCGCGATCGTGTGCGACTGCTTCGCCGACCGTCGCAAGAAAGGCAAGGAGATGGTCGATCAGCATTACGGCAACAACGGCTGCCTGGCCACGCGGTTTCAAGAGGACGTGCTGGGCCGCGACGACATCGACGCGCTGCTGATCGGCACCGGCGACCGCTGGCACGCCATGCTGTCGATTCTGGCCGCGAAAGCCGGCAAGGACGTTTACTGTGAGAAACCGTTCAGCCTGACGATCGCCGAAGGCCGGGCTCTGGTGGAAACGACTCAGCGTTACGGCACGGTGTGGCAGTGCGGGACACAGCGGCGGTCCAACGACTCGTACCGTTTCGTAGTGGACGTGGTGCGCGGCGGCATGATCGGCAAGCTGCATACGATTACGGCCTTCCTCGGCGGCTGGGGCGGCAACGGGTCGGCCAAGCCCGAACCCCAGCCCGACGCGGATGTGTTCGACTACGACCGCTGGCTCGGCCAGGCGCCCTGGGCGCCGTATTCGAAAGTTCGCGTCAGATACTGGCGAAACCACTGGGACACCGGTGCCGGCGTGGTCGCCGACATGGGCGCCCACTACTTCGACTTCGCTCAGTGGGGCCACAACAGCGAGATGTCCGGTCCGACAGAGTACGAGGGTACGGCCGTCTGGCCCAAGGGCGGCTTCACCAACGTGCCGTTCTCCGTGGACGTCGAGGCCCGGTATGCCGACGGCGTTCGGCTGTTGATGAAGAACGGTTCCAAGGGCGTCCGTTTTGACGGAGATGCCGGCTGGATCCACCTCACCGACGCGGGCGAGATCACGGCCGAGCCGAAGGCCATCCTCTCGGCCCGGTTCGTGCCGCAGGTAAGCTGGTCCTTCATGACCGGGCACGTGCGGAACTTTCTGGACTGCGTCAAGTCGCGGAAACTAACGGCCGCTCACCCCGAACTCGCCCATCGCGGCCACACCATCGCCCATTGCGCCAACATCTGCCTGCGTCTGGGCCGCAAGGTACGATGGAACCCCGAGACCGAGCGGTTCGTCGACGACAATCAGGCCAACCGCATGATTTCCCGGGCCAAGCGGGTGCCTTGGCGGGTCTGAGGCGATTCGCCAACGCGTGCACCGCGGATGCATGGCAAAACGAATGGCTGGTGGTTATCGTAAAACTTGTCTAGCTCAGCAGTCTTGTGAGGAGCACTCACTATGATGATCCTGTCGCTGGTACTACTGTCAAACCTGGGAGCTGGCGGACCCGAACAGGTGCTGGAAACGTTCGAGTACCCAACCAGCCCCGCCGCTCGTAAGGCATGGAAGGCGGCCGAAGGAACTCCGCCGGTCGACGTGGTCACCCTCGACGGTCACAGCTTGCTGCGGCTGGGCGCTCCGTTTGCTTCGCAGCGGGAACTGAGCCGGGTGGTTTTCGACCGAGAGGTGAAGCTCGACCTGAGCGCCCCTGGTGAGTTTACGCTTCAGGTTCGAGCCGAGCGGCCGGAGGCCGTGGGCCAGGTGACGCTGTACTTCCGCAGCGGCGACGGCTGGTACGGCGCGGGTGCCGCCTTGACGCAGCGGGACTGGCAACAGTTGCACTTTGCGAAGCGGGCCTTCCGAACCGAAGGCCAACCGGCCGGCTGGAATGCCGTCCAGGGGATCCGCCTCGCCTTCTGGCGGGGCGAGTCGAAGGACACCCGAATCGACGTGCGCCGTCTGGCCGCACTGATCCACGACGTGGCCCTGGTCGTCCCGGCCGCGCTGGCGGCCAAAGACCCAGGCGAAAGCAGGGCCGCCCGCGACACCACCCTGCGGATCGCCGGGATGCTGGCCGAACTGGGATTGGCTGCTGATGAGATCGACGACACAGCCCTGACCACCGGCGCACTGGGCGACCGCCGCGTCGTCATTCTGCCGCTCAATCCATCGCTGAGTCGGGATGCCGCTGGATCGCTGACTCGCTTCATCAAGCGGGGGGGCAAGGTGTTGGCCTGCTATACGCTCTGCTCAGAGCTTGGCCGGGCGCTCGGTTTCCGCCGGGGGAAGTTCATCAAGCAGGATCGGCCGGGACGCTTCGCCGAGATCCGCTTCGACGCGCCCGACATCGAGGGGCTGCCCAGTTCGATCAAGCAAGCTTCCTGGAACATCATGACGGCCGAGCCCGCCGGCCAGAACGCGCGGGTGATCGGCCGGTGGGTCGATGACCAGGGCAAGCCGACCGGCCACCCGGCCATGCTGCTCAGCGACGCCGGCGCGTTTCTCAGCCACATCGTACTCTCCGACGACCGGGGGGGCAAGAAACAGATGCTCGCGGCCGTCCTGGGCCGTTTGTGCCCGTCGCTGT
>CAZGYE010000313.1:0-6727 GCA_964530165.1 uncultured Planctomycetaceae bacterium | reverse complement strand
CGTCGTGGACAACACGTTCGCCTTCTTCGCCGATTGGATCGACGCAGCCTAGCAGCAGTCGAAAGCGGAAAACCGAGCCAAGTAGGGCCGGGTGTCCCGGCCGATGATCTGACTGCGGCCGGCCGGCGTCAGCCGGCCCTGTACGGCTACGATTTCCTTGGCTTCTTCTGCTTCGGGATGTGTTGCCAATACAAACGATCGGTCGTCACGATCCCGAGCCGCACGGCACAATTGAGGCAGTACTTTTCGTCGCCGTCTTGCAGATACAGCTCCCCGTTCAGGAGCAGGTGAAAGTAGTCTTCGCCGGGATTTTGCCGGTGGCAGTAGTCTTTCTCCCAACCCAGCTTCAGTTTGGCTTCCCATCCTTCGGGACTTGGCAGGTACAAACGTCTGTCGTTGTCAAGCATCGTGGACCCTTTCGTCGGCTTGCTCACCGGAAGCCGGTGCCGAGACTCCCAACTCGTCGGCGAGTTTCAACAGGGCAACAACGACCTGGCAAACTCGTACAGTACATTTTCGGTAAAGACTGGCAATTTATGGACTCCTTGAATTCAAAAGTCCCGCGTTGCGTCAGTTCCAAATGATAATACTTTTTCGCCAACAATAAGAGGCTGCAAACTCCGTACAGACGTCACTTTCAAAAGGGGGTGACTCAAACGAAAGGGCAAAAAATCATGTTGGGGGGGATTCGACGGTCTGTTGCGAATTGAGGGTCAGTCGGCGAGCCGAACAAGACGCCAAGCGACGCCAACAATTGGCCGATACCCGTTGATGCCCGCCGACCACGGCATCATTGATCGCGACATCCCCTCGGTCCATGACGAGACTCAACATGCACGACACGCTCGAAGAAATCAGGTCGCTCGACGACCTGAGGGCATTCATCCACCACACGCTTTGTGAAAAAGAAAATCTCCTTGCCGATCAGTTTCAGATGACAGAAATGCAACTCACCCGCCGTGGACGCAGTTGTGGACTGCAGTTCTCGCTGGACGGTCCGCGGAGCGTTCGGCTGGGGGCCATTTGGGTGTCGGACCAGAATCTCATCTACTTCTACGACGCCCAAGGTGTCCGCTTCCAGAAGGCGCGACTGCGGCAACGGCTGCTGCCCAGGGTGCCGGCCGCCTAACCCGGATTATTCAGAGAAACCCAAACCGACGACTTGTCGTCGCTGGATGTGCCGTGCAACCAGGGAATTGCGGCAACAAGTTGTCGGTTTGGGTATCACAAGGACAACCTAGGAACAATCTGGACTCATCAACCGAAGGCCCCGGGTTCTTCCACGCGGCGGACCTTTCCCGGCTCGATCTACCGCCGGGATGCGGTGCGCTTCACCAATGGTTGTTCGTCAAGATCGGCCAGCTTGCTCGCTGCGAGTTTCGAACCGTGCGTGACAGCCATCTGAAAGTGGAGGCGAGCCACTCCGACCGCTCCGCGCTGGGAGGCTTTGAGCCCCAAACGGTAAAACTTCTCCGCCTGCTCCTGCGGCGTTTTCAAGCGAACCATCGACGGCACTCGGCCATACCGACTCCGGGCGAGTAAGCTACTCCACGCGTGTCCGGCGTATCCGCTCAGGACCGGCTCGGCCGGCGAACGACCGCCGGCGGTTGACTGGTTTAACAGCAAGCGGTCCATCTCGGCGAGATCATGAATCCACACGTGCGCCGTCACGCCGGAATGATCGCGGAACAGACTCCTCGACCGGCCGCCGAGCCGCAACGGACCGAATGTCCTGCTGAAGTCTCCGGCACGCGAGATGCTGCCGAGCAGCGCGCTGCCGCGATCGGGAACCGAGACCGTCGTGCCCACCGAAAAGTGTTCGACCACCGGTTGCTGGACGGTGATGGACTGAGCCGGCGCCGTTCGAGCCGCCCAAAGACCTGCCACCAATGCCACCGCAATCACAAAACGAGAAGCCATTCACCCCGTCTCCCAGCAATCACTCCACCGGCTCTCGCAGTCCCCGCCGGAATATGCCAGAACCAGTCATTCACATTATAATGCTTGCCCAAAGACAAAACAGCAACTCGCCAAGCAAAACGACACCGAAGGCGTCATTCGTCAGCGGTCGGTTCCGTGGCAGGCTGTTCCGCTTCCTCGGGATGTTTGCTCTCGTACTCGTCCGTCAACACCGAGGGGCAAACGTCCTCCTGCCCACACTGGTGACAGACAATGCGGATCAATTCCGAACTGCCAAGTCTCAGTTGGTGTTGGTGGCAGAGCTGGTAGAGCTCCTGCAGATGCGTGCAGACCATTTTGTTTCTCCCAGGCCGTCTGGAGGCGCAGTAACGTGTGGACAGAACGGTGCCGCATTGTAACCCACACAACGGTCCCGTTCCAGAACAAGCATTCAGCTTTCAGCAGTCAGCTCTCAACAACAAAACCGGCTTGGCGCGGTCCGCAGCAAGGGTGAGTTGCCGAGAGGCATGAATTCTGTTAGAGCGTGCATGTGGTACACTCTCACGGAATCCAACGGCACGGCGGCTGAGGGCCGCTCGTCGGCTCGCGCCGAGATCTTGCGTCACCCAAAATCAAACGATCAGAAGTAAGGACCCCAACTCATGTCCTCAGATGGATTCGGCAGGCGGGGAGGCAGACCCTTTGATCCAGACGACATCCCATGGGATCAAATCGCCAAGTGGATTCGGCTGGCATTGGTCGGACTGGTCGTGGTTGCCGTGCTGCTTCTCGGCACGTCGATGTTCTATCGCATCGAAGCCAGCGACGAAGGTGTGGTGCTCTTGTTCGGCAAGTATGAGGAAACTGCTCAGCCGGGCCTGCACTGGAAACTGCCCTGGCCGATTGAAACGGTCTACGAGGTTCCAGTCCAGCGCATCCAGACATTGGAATTCGGTTTCCAGACCGAGCAACCAGGTCGCGTGACACAGTACGCTCCACCAAGCAGCGAGGATCTGGTGGTCGCTGAGATGTTGACCGGCGATTTGAACCTGGGCCACATCGAATGGATCGTGCAGTACCGCGTGAAGGACTCAACGGAGTTTCTGTTCAAAGTCGGCAGCACAGAGGCCATCAGCCGGAGGGCTTTGCCCAGCGGAGCAAGTTCCGAGGTGAACCCGGCGGTGCCCGATACGATTCGCGACGTTTCCGAGTCGGTCATGCGAAAACTGGTGGGCGATTCGAGCATCGACTACGTGCTGACCATCGGCCGCAACCAACTCGCCAAGGACGCGGAGAAGCTGATCCAGGAGGAATTGGACGGCTTCGAGGCGGGCGTGGACATCGTCACGGTCAAGCTACAGACCACCTCACCACCCACCGAGCAGGTTCAGGACGCTTTTCAAGAAGTCATCCGCGCCCGGCAGAAGAAGGAAAAAGTGGTGAACGAAGCGCTGGGGGAACAGAATAGCCAGATCCCCGCTGCACGGGGGGCCAAGGATAAGGCCATCGCGGAGGCTGAAGGCTATCAGAATCGGGTCGTACTGGAAACGACGGGAAAGATCAGCGCATTTCTCGCCCAGTTGACCGAATATGAGAAGGCGCCGGAAGTGACCAGAAAGCGGCTTTATCTGGAGGCCATGGAAGAAATCCTGGCGGCGGTGGGCGGTAAGACGATTATTGACGAGTCGGTTCAGGGAGTGTTGCCACTGTTGAACCTTGACCAAGGCGTCCCGATGCCTGCCGTCGAGAAAGGAGCTCAACGATGAAGACCAGGGTTGCTGCTATCGTTATTGTCGTCCTCGGGATTGCCACTGCCGTCTTGTACTCCAGTGCGTACATCGTTGAGGAAGGCAAACAGGTCGTCATTACGGAGTTTGGCAAGCCCGTCCAGACGGTTGAAGAAGCGGGTTTGCACTTCAAGTCGCCTTTCATTCAGGAAGCACACTACCTGGAGAAACGATTGCTCCCCTGGGACGGGGCGCCGGAGAGCATGCAGACGAAAGACAAGAAATGGATCGACATCGACGTCTGGGCGCGCTGGCGGATCGTCGACCTGGAGACATTTTTTGTGAAGGTTACGACCGAACAACGGGGACAGAAGATGCTGGACGATCTCGTCGATTCCGAGGTCCGCAACGTTGTCGCAGAACACAATCTGATCGATGTGGTCCGCAAGTCGAACGCGGAACTCATCTACGAGACTGAAGAACTGGAGCGCACTGCGGTCGATCAGGTTGAGGGAAGGGGACGCGACGATGTCGAGGAGGAGATTCTCAGCGGCGTCGACTTGAAAGTGTACGGCATGGAGCTGACCAAGGTGCGCATCAAGCGAGTCAACTATGTCGAGTCCGTGCGGCAGACTGTGTACGACCGCATGATCTCGGAACGTTCGCGGATCGCCAGGCTGTATGATTCGGAAGCCAAAGAGGAGGAGAACAAAATCCTCGGTCAGACGCAGAAACAGCTCGATCAGATCAAAGGCGAAACGCAGCAGAAGTCAGCGGAGATTCGCGGCAAGGCCGATGCGCAGGTGATCCAGATGACCGCTGAAGCCTATGGCCAGTCGCCCGAGTTCTACGAGTTCCTCCGCCGACTGGAGGTCTTCAAGAAGACGCTCGGCCCTGAGACCCGCTTGATCTTGTCCACTCAAAGCGACTTATTTCGACTGCTCACGCAACCGGGCGAGCCGCTGCCTCGACCCGCCTCACCCCGGTGACGAATCGACGCGTGTGCGGGAAGCCACCATGATTGCCGTTGATTGCTTGCTCGATCTCGCTTTCACGGAACTTCACATTTGCCTACCGCGGATCCAGGCGCATCTCGACCCACACGATCTGTTGAGCGGCCGATCCATCGACTTGGCGGATGCTAAGTCGGTTGTAGCCGTCCTTGACGGCATCAAGCGGGCAAGGAAAGCGAACCGCGCGTACCGTTCCGCCGCCGAATCCCTGCAAATTCGTCACATTTTCCGCTGCACCCAACGCCCGACCGTTGAGCGATCCTTCAAAGTTCGCCTCGCGGACGCCATCGCGCCGAGACAGGCCGGCAATGGCCCAGACCTTTCCTGACTCGGGCTTCGGACCGATGTGAACACGGAAGCTTTTCCCTTTGCGCGCATCAGCGGGTAACTGGGCGCCGTTCGGAAAGCCCGACGGCACCGTGTCCCGGTAGCACACCGGATGCCTGCGAGGAGCGCAGAGCACCGCCCGCCTGGAAAGGCCGTCACGCAACAACAGTGCGTACTCGCCGGCGGTCACAGGCCGCGTCTGGCTGTCCATCCAGTTGAACAGGTAAAGGCCCTCGGCGCCACGGTGGTAAGCTGAGGCTGCGAAGCCGCGGGCCGCGGCCAGATCGTTGGCGACCGCTTTGCCTCCCGGCCACGGGCGGGCGTTGTGTTCGATCCCCGGCACAACCGCGACCCGCTTGGCTGCTTTGCCCAACCGCTTGTGCCAGAGCTCGACGGGAATGTCGAAGTCGGACGACGCCCAGAACGGGCAGGGGACAATCATATCCACCAGCCCCTCGCTCGCCCACAGAACCGCATCCATTCCCAGCCCCGATGCGGCATCCGGATGGACCGGGACGCGCACGCCGAGCAGGATGGGATGGTTTCGTTTCTTGGACCACTCGGCGGTCAGAGAGCGGACCGCACGCACGAAGTCGGTCAGGATACGGCTTTCCTCTCGTTCGCGCCCGGGGGTCAGATGGTAGCCGAATCGCATCCAGTCCAGTTCCAGTCCGTCCGGGTCGTAGCGCTGGAGCAGCTCGCGAACGAAGGCCATTTGATGTTCCCGGACGGCGGCGTGCGCGTAGTTCATCGCTCGGTTGACCCAGGGGCTGGCCGAGCCGTTGGGGACGCGCCAGTATTCCGGGTGGGCGCGCCAGAACGAGGAATGCAAAAAGCTGTCGCGGTCATCGGCGTAGTGGACGTCGTTCATCCGCATGGACAGCCACGGTGAGACGCCCTTTTCGCGGCAGCGGCTGATCCAGACCTTGTAAGGATCCAACCCCGCCTCGTGGAGCCGCTTCGCGTTCTGGGGCCACATGTCCTGCGGCTCTTTGGAGTCAACCGGGTCCCAAATGGCGTCGCGAGAACGGCTGCGGAAACTGGCCCGCATGGAGTTGGGGCACAGAAACAGGTGCGTGACGGCCGATCCGGCGTACTGGTCGACGAAAGCGTGCAGCCCGCTGAGCGTCATCTCCTCGGGCTTTCGCGTTCCGAAAAAATGACTGTTGTCCTCATTGATCACCAGCATGTCGCGCCGGGACTTGTGCGGCTGACCCTTGGCTTGACTCGTCCCCTCGGTCGTCTCTTCGCCCCACACACTGGCGACCATCAAACAGGCGACGAAGGACAAAAAGCATTTCGTTCTCGTCATGGCCCTCTCCGTCTTTCGTTCCTCGTAGATTGCTGCTCAGCCTTGGTTTCCCCAATGTCTCACCTAGCCGGTCGTTGAAAAATCCGTAGTTTCCGGCGACGTCAGATGGCCGCTGTGGTCGGATGAACTTTTGCGGACAGTGATGAAATCGATCGTTTGAATCGCCTCGGGCCGCTCAGAGCGAACTCCAAGGTGTGCCTGGTAGGATGGAGGAAATACGCAAGCAAACAACCGCCCTGCAGGCAGCGCGGTTTGCCGATGCCGAACAGCTTGCGCATGACGAGGCCTAGGTTGCGTGCCGCGGCGACCATCTTATAGCGTTTCTTGACTTTCTCCAAGCCGCGTAGCCAAGTGCGTCTGGCCCCACCGGTCTCGCAGATGTGGGCGAAGCTCCGCTCGACGAGTTCACTCCGTTTCTTTTGCAGCCCTTTGCTCCGCGCTCCCCGGAC
>CAZGYE010000312.1:0-6785 GCA_964530165.1 uncultured Planctomycetaceae bacterium | reverse complement strand
GGAGGAGTTCCTTGGCCGCTTCCTGGGCCGCCTGGTTCGCGGTGGTCGCGGCAGCTACCTTGGTCTTGGCGTTCGCCAGGGCCTGATCGGCCGATTTCTTCTGCGCCTGCGCTTCGGTCAGCTTCTGCGCCGTCGCATCGGTCAGCGCTTTTGCGGCGGCGTTGGCCTGGGCCTGAGCTTGCTGCTCGGCTTTCTGCGCTTGAGCCAGGGCGGCCGCGGCATCCGCCGCCGCTTTGCGCTTAGCAGCGGCTTGTGCTGCCGCCTGCTGCTTTCCCTGGGCGACCTTCTCGAAATCCTGAGCCGCCTTCTCGGCTGCCGCCAAAGCCGTTGTGGCGGTGGCGAGCTGCTTCTTGATGCTCGCCAAGCCAGCTTCGGCCACTTTCTTCTTCGCCGTCGCCCGGGTCAGCATCTTTGCAGCGGCCGTGGCCGGAGCCTGTGCCGCTTGCTCGCCCTGCTGCGCTTTCGCCAGGGCGGCCTTGGCCGCGTCGGCCGCTTTGCGCTTGGCAGCAGCGTCATCGGCAGTCTGTTTCTTCTCTGCGTCCGGCTTGGCGGCATCCGCCGCAATTTGCTTGGCCTTGGCCTCGGCGGCCTGAGCCGTCTTCTCGGCTGCCGCCAAAACCGTGGTGGCAGCGGCGACCTGATTCTTGGCCTTCGCCAAAGCCTCGTCGGCTGCCTTCTTCTGCATCTCGGCTTCGGGCAGATCCTTAGCCGCGGCCGTGACCTGGTTCAGCAACTTCTGCTCGCCTTGCTGTGCTCGGGCCAGGGCGGCCTTGGCATTGTCAGCTACTCTGCGCTTGGCGGTCGCTTGGGCCGTGGCCCTCTTGGCTTCGTTGTCGAGCTTGTTGGCCGCGTCGCGGGCGGCCTTCGCCACGGCCTCAGCCGCCTTAGCCGCCTTCTCGGCCGGATCGTAAGCTTGCTGCAGCGGGAGCGCGGCGGCCTTGGCGTCGGCCAACGCCTTGTCCAGGGGGGGCTTGGCGTTGGTCGCGTCGGTCAGGGCCTTGATGGCAGCGGGCAAGTTAGCCTCAGCCTGCTTCAAGTCTCTTACGCCCGGCTCGCCCGCCAAATTCTTCGCATCAGTGGCCTTCTGTCGCTTCGCGTTGGCCGCTTTCCTTGCGTTGGCGTATGCCACGTCGGCCTTTTGCATGGCGGCCTTTATGGGGCCGAGGGCAGCTTCCGCCGCCTTGGCTGCCTTCTCGGCCGCATCGTAGGCGACCTTCGCCTTGGCCTCCGCGCTTGTCTCGGCCTCCGCGTTGGCCGGCTTCGGTTCCTCCCCGGCGTGAGCCGAGGCCCAAATGGAAATCGCGAGGATAACCACAAAGGGCAAAATGGTCTTGATTCTCATCGCAAATCGCCTTGAAGATGAACTGTGAAGGGACTTTTCACTACCCATGGAGCCATTGAACGTCTCCGTTTTCTGCGGATCGCAGTATCTCAATATCCAAACCGAATCGTCAAGGCAGGGCCTTTCGTCAAGACCTTGCCGGGTGGGTCAGTTTATGCGAGCACGCGGAATCAATCCGCGCCGTATTGAGGTTCCGGCAGTCGCGTTCGATGTCTTTCAGTTAGCAGGCGCATCAAGGCGATGCGACTCCGACGGCTAAGTTTCAACCGAGGCCTGTGTTGTGGGCTGGATTGAAGGCGGGTTATCAATATTCAGCATACCCGGCAGGTCGCCCTCTTGCAACCCCCCAGGTCACGCTGCGGGCCAACTTTCTCAAGATGCCACCGCTTCTATTTGCCTATTCGGTTTGCGGTATGTTACAGTGCGTGTTCAGCCCGGAGAGGACCAGGCTGAGAGTGAATGGGAATTCCCGGTTGAGAGGAGACCTTCCATGAGCGAGACCCCCAAAGGCGGTTCGTCGCGTCGCGAGTTCTTCAAACAGACTGGCCGGATCGCTGGGGCGTCGGCGTTGGTGGGATTGACGATCCCACACGTCCACGCGGGCGAGGACAACACGATCCGCCTGGCCTTGGTTGGCTGCGGTGGACGTGGCACGGGTGCGGTGGCGAACGCCCTGTCGGCCAAGAACGGTCCCACTCGGCTGGTGGCGATGGCCGACGTGTTCGAAGGGCGGCTTTCGAGCAGCCACAAGCAGCTCGAAAAGCGTTTTGGCGATCGGCTGGACGTCCCTCAGGACCGCAGGTTCATCGGCTTCGACGCGTACAGGAAGGCGATTGGCTGTCTGCGGCCCGGCGATGTGGTGCTTCTGACGACTCCGCCGGCGTTCCGCTGGGTGCATTTTGGGCACGCCATTGCGAAGGGGATCAACGTTTTCATGGAGAAGCCTGTGACCGTTGACGGTCCGACCACGAAGAAGATGTTGAAACTCGCCGATCAGGCTTCACAGAAGAACTTGAAGGTGGGCGTGGGGCTGATGTGGCGACACTGCGCCGCGCGTCGCGAGCTGGTCGAGAGGGTCAGGCAAGGCGAAATCGGCGATCTGATCACGATGCGGACATACCGGTTGCACGGGCCGATCGGTTCCTTCGCCTCCAAGCCAAAACCGGACGGGATCAGCGAAGTGCTTTATCAGATCAAGAGGTTCCACAGCTTCCTCTGGGCCAGTGGGGGGTGCTTCAGCGATTTCAATATCCACAGTATCGATGAACTTTGCTGGCTGAAGGGGGAGTGGCCGGTCAAGGCCCATGCCCTTGGCGGTCGGCACTACCGGGGCGATAGCGTCGATCAGAACTTTGACAATTATTCGGTGGAGTACACCTTCGCCGACGGAACCAAGCTGTTCATGTTCGGCCAGTGCATTGCAGGATGTGCGCCCCATTTCGGCGGCTATGCCCACGGAACGAAAGGGATCGGGACCACCGCCGGCACCAGTATCGGGCGAGGCACGTGTCGCACGTACAAGGGTCAGGATCCCGTCGCTGAGAACCTCATCTGGCGCGCCCCGCCCGAGCCAAATCCCTACCAACTCGAGTGGGACCATCTGCTGGAAGCGATCCGGCAGGACGCGCCTTATAACGAGGCTCATCGCGGCGCCGAGGCCAGCCTGGTCACGTCGATGGGACGCATGGCCGCACACACTGGCAGGGTGATCACTTACGATCAGATGGCGTCCTGTGATCACGAGTTTGCACCCGACGTCGACAAGCTGACCGAAGACTCCGCTGCGCCGCTGCAGGCCGACACAACCGGGAGATACCCTGTCCCGCAGCCGGGAATCATCACAAATCGGGAGTATTGATGCTGAGCGAATCACCGAGCAGCTTGTCTTGCTGACTGTCGCGGGTCGGTGGAAGATTCATTCGAAACGGTACGTCGAGTGTCCCGGCAAGCTGCCTGCGCACCACTCGGCCGAATCGTCTCAGCACGCGACGCAACAACCACCGGTCCCGCCGGCGGGGAAACCAGAAATAGCTGAACAACGGCGTCTGTCGGGCGCCGCGGCGGATCTTGGTTTCGTAGCCGGCCGGCCCCAGCCAAATTTTCTGATAGCCGAGCTGAATGGCCCGCCGCACCGGTTCGTAAAAGCCCATGCTGAAGTAGTACGGCACCTGTTTCAGGGAGTCCGAGTCGTGTCGTCCGCCGCGGTAGACCCACATTTCGCGGCGGCGGTCGCTCTTCAGCAAGACGGAGAAACCGACGAGCCGATCGTCGTGCTCAGCCAACAGCGCCTCGACGCCGCCTCCCAGCGTTTGCTGTAGCGTCGTCCAGAACTCCGGCGGCTGCTCGAGAATGCTGGCGCTGTGCTTGGAATACGTCTCCCGGTACAGACGGCTGAAATCGTTGGCGTGGTCGGTAAAATCGTCAACAAGCCGAAAGCGGATGCCCGCGTCGCTGGTCTGCCGGATCTCTTTTCGGGTTCTTTTGCGATACCTCGACGGGAACGACTGCACATAGTCGTCGAACTCGTGGAAGCACGAAAGGTCGATCTTGTTGTCATAGAACAGAAACACTTCCTGGCAACCGGCCTTTCGCAGCGTCTCGACCGCGGGGTCGTCGTCGCCCTCGAAGCAGAGGAAGCAAAGCGGCCGTTGGATTTCGGCCGCGTATTGTTTGAGGGCCGAGACCAGTTCGCAAGATACCTCTTCCGACGCCACCGGTGTCGAAGGCGTCATCGAGATGCCTCCCCGGTAGGAGAGCGGGTTGCAAACGATGAGAGAGTCGTCCAGCGAGCAACCGATCGATTCCAACAGCCTGCCGAGGCGGCCGACAATCGGCGCGATCCGGGCGATCAGCCCGCTCGCTTGCAGGTTGGAGTGGGCGGCCTGTTCAAATAAGTACTCGAAGTAGTAGCGTCGAATGCTGTACAGAGCGAAGAGACCCGGACCTCGGGCCCGCAGCAGAGGGCAGAGGCCCAGGGCCGTCCCACCGGCAGTGACGATCGCAAATTGCAGCGTCACGTTTCCACCCGTCAACGCCGAGAGATCGAGTCGTTCAAGCAGCCGAAACCACTCGACACTGCCGAACGGATGCCCGCCGGCGGTGATTGACCGCAGGTCCGCGTCGGACAGCGACGCCAACGTCGGCTCAATCCGCGTCTGCAACTTCGGCATGGCGTCTCGTCTGGTGTCTACTCGATCAAGGCGTCGTAAACAATTGGCTTCACAGCATTCTCGAGTTGCAATGAGAACGGCATGTGCTGCGCGAGAACGATCACGATCAGCTTGTCCCGAGGTGAGATCCAGAAGTGCGTGCACGCCGCGCCGCCCCAGCCGTATTCCCCGACTCGGCCGCCGGCCGCCGATTGAGCTTCCGCAACGCGCACGGAGAACCCCAAGCCGAAGCCGAGACCGTCCCGTTTGACCGGTCCGAATGTGATCGGCAAGAGATTCTTGGGCAGTTGGTTGGATGTCATCATCTCGACGGTCGCGGAACGCAATAGTCGAGTCCCTCCGAGCTGGCCCTTGTTGAGCAGCATTTGGCAGAACCGCATGTAATCGCGGGCCGTGGAGACAAGCCCCCCTCCGCCGGAAAGAAAAGTCGGTGGTGACGTGAATCGGTTCGTGGTCGGATTGTCGAGCACGCTCAGGCCGCCGGTGAGGTTCGGCCGGTACGTCTTGGCAAAGCGAGGAAGCTTCTTTTCCGGAACGTAAAAGCCAGTATCGTGCATGTCGAGCGGGCCGAAGATGCGTTGACGGAAGAACTCGTCCAAACGCTTTCCGGAGACGACCTCGACCAAATGGCCCAGAACGTCCACTGAGACGCTGTAATTCCATTTTGTGCCGGGTTGATACAGCAACGGCGTCTCGCCGAGCTTTTTGATCATCTCTTGCAAGCTGAGCCGGCGATCGAGCACGTTGATTTTCCGGTACTGTTTGTCCACCGGCGTATTGCTCAAGAAACCGTAGGTGAACCCCGACGTGTGCCTCAGCAGGTCGCGGACCGTCATTTCGCGTTTCGCGTCTTCCAGCTCGATCCCGTCGTCGGTGGACTTCACGAAGACTTTCAGCCCCTTTAATTCCGGAAGGTAACTTGAGACCGCCTGGTCGAGTCGAAGTTTTTCCTCTTCGACCAGCATCATGACGGCGACGCTGGTCACCGGCTTTGTCATGGAAAAGAACCGGCAAATCGTGTCCCGCTGCATGGGCTTCTCGGCTTCGACGTCGCGCATGCCGACGGCTTCGAAGTAGACGATTTTGCCGCGGCGGGAAACCATCGTAATCGCCCCGGCGACTTTGCGGTCGTCGACGAATCGCTGCATCGCCGGCTTGACGCGGCTCAACTCCTTCGACGAGATCCCCACCTGCTCGGGCGCCGCGGTCGGCAGCTCCTGCCCCAACCCGGCGGGACCCAACCACAGGCAAAACCAAATACAAAGGAGCACTTGTTGGAATGTTTTCATCTCACTCTAGTCCTCCGCGGGCAATGAGGAATCATGTCGATTGTGCCGGTCGTTCTTCCGCAGGCATACAGACTTTGGCGACAAGCTCATTTTCGTTTTGCTTTTGCCTCGGTCTCCGATTTCACGTGTCGATTGAGCGTGTAGGTACAGAAGCAAATTCGAGACTGGTCTCGTCACTATACCAGATTCAAGATGTTTTCTCCTTGTGACGCGGGAATGTCAATGCGAGTACTTGTCACCGGTTCGAGTACGTTCTTCGGCGCCCGTCTGATTCAAGGGTTCGGCAAAGAAGGCATCCGCGTGACGGCCGCCGATAGTCTTCGCCTCTCCGGCGGCAAGGCGTCGCGTTTTGCGGACAGGCGGGTCCTGCTTCCCCGGCTGGGGACCGATCCGGGGGGGTATTTTCGCTCGTTGATGGACGAACTGGGCTCGCGGCCGTACGATCTCTTGCTTCCCACGTTCGAAGAAAGTCTGCTGCTGGCCGAACACCAGCACAAATTTCAGCCGCTGACCAACTGCTTTCTTCCCTCGTTCGAAACCATACTGGAAGTCCACCAAAAGCCGAGATTGCACCGACTGTGCGAACAATTGGGAATCCCATCTCCTCCCATTGCGCTCCCGCGCAACATCGACGATTTGGAAAAGGTTCCCGACGTGTTGCGATTCCCGGTGGTGATCAAGCTGCCGATGGGGAACAACTCCGTGGGGAAAATCGTCTGCGACAACTTGCACGAGCTGCGGATCAATTACCGCAGATTGGTGGACGGGTCGTTGCCGACGCTCAATGACGTGCCGTTTGTCCAAGAGAAAATCAACGGCGAGCTGATCTGCACGCTTATGCTCTGTCACGAAGGCCAGAAGTTGGCAGAGGTGATTTATCGAAACCTACGCACGTTCCCCGATGACGGCGGGACCTCGGCCCATCGGGAATCGATCCGTCATTCAGCGATTTCCACGATCACCGAGTGGTTTGCCGCCGCGACC
>CAZGYE010000311.1:0-6811 GCA_964530165.1 uncultured Planctomycetaceae bacterium | reverse complement strand
GGATGGGGGGGGGGGCAGAGGGTTTCGCCGAGCTGCGTGAAGCAGCCGGAGACGATGCCGACATCGGCATCGACTTTCACGGAGCCATCAGCCCGCAAACCGCGAAACTGCTCATCAAGGCGCTGGAGCCGTATCAGCCGATGTTCGTCGAAGAGCCCGTGCAGTGCCAGAACGTCGACGTGATGGCCGACGTCGCGCGGGGGACCTATTTACCGATCGCCACCGGAGAGCGGATCTTCACCAAATGGGGGTTTCGCGAGATCCTGGAGAAAAGGGCGGCCTCGATCTTGCAGCCCGACTTGTGTCATGCCGGCGGGATCACCGAGGTGCGTCTCATTGCCGGCATGGCGGAAGCGTATTACGCGGCCATTGCGCCTCATAATCCTTTGGGACCGATTTCGCTGGCCGCTGGCATTCAATTGGCCGCGTCCATTCCCAATTTCCTCTGCCAGGAGCAGGTCAGCCTGGGAGAGGGTTACCTGAAAAAACCGTTCGAGGTCAAAGGTGGTTACATCGACCTGCCGCAAGACCCCGGACTGGGAATCGAGCTGGACCACGACGCGGTAGCCGCCAAAATCGGCCACGATTGGCAAAGCCCAGAAACCTACGATGCCGACGACGGATCGGTCGTGGACTGGTAGCACCTCGAAATGACGAAGGACGAAGCACGAATGAACCACGAAATTTTGGTATGATGGTCTGCCAAGACGTAGGAGACCCGGTATGCTAATGTCTGCGCACAGTGCAGCCCGCTTTTTCTTTGTGAGAGGACGAGAACATGGCTTCCAACAACGAGAGTCGTCAAGGGAAGGGGCACGTCAATCGCCGAAACTTTCTCTCGACGCTGGGCATCGCCGCCGCGGCCGCGACAGGTTCCAGCAGGGCCAACGGCCAGGAGACCGGTCAGGGGCACAGTGATGTACCAGGAGACCAGCGCGAGGCCGCCGAGCGCCGCCGACGCCGGCAAGCGGCCCGCGGCATCAAGACAACGGCCAAGGGAAACAATCTCAACCTGATCGTCATCGTAGCCGACACTTGGCGGACGGACCACATCGGCGCGTACGGCGGACAGCGGGCCAAGACGCCCTGTCTGGACGAGTTTGCCAAACGCGCTGTGTTGTTTGAACACAACTATGCCGACGGGCTGCCCACCATACCGGCCCGGCGGGTCTATCACACGGGGAAGTCGATCATTCCCGGTGCGCATTGGATTCCGCTGCCGGCCGAGGATGTGACGTTGTCGCAGATCCTCAAGACCCGCGGCTACTGGAGCGGATTGATTTGCGACGTCTACCACTACTTCAAACCTGACATGAACATGCACGTCGGCTTCGACACGTGGGAGTGGATTCGCGGGCAAGAAATGGACGCTTACAGAGGCGGACCGCATGGAAAGTTCGATCCCAAGAAGCACATGCCGGCGGAGCTCTGGAACCCCAGCTACGACCGCAATATGCGGCAATACATGATGAACACGCAAGATTTCCGCGGCGAAGACGATTACTTCTGCGCCCGTACGGTGAGCTCGGCGATCCGCTGGCTGGACATGAACGCCACCAATTCGCCCTTCATGCTGTGGGTCGAGATGTTCGATCCGCACGAGCCGTGGGACCCGCCGCCACGTTTTGCCAAAATGTACCGTGACGATTACGGCTACGAACGGTTTCTGTTCGGTTACGGCGTTCAGGGCGGCGGTCACAGTGGCGGTCACAAGCCCAATTTTGAGCCGCATCTGCCGGTGATCCGCGATCTCTACCGTGCGGAGGTCACGTTCACCGATTCTCAGATCGGACGCTTGCTGGCGGCGATCGAGAAGAGGAACCTGATGGATGATACCGTCGTCGTGTTCACCAGCGACCACGGCACGCATCTGGGTGAATTGGGTTACGTGCAAAAGCAACCGGCGCTGTTGAATCGGTTGGTGATGCACATTCCGCTGATGATTCATCATCCCGATCGGTCAACGGCGGGCAAACGCGTCTCGGCGTTGACCTCGACGATCGACTACGCGCCGACCTTCTGCGAGCTGCTGGGCATCGACGACCAGGAGCAGATGGACGGCAAGAACATGTGGCCCTTGGTCTCCGGCAAGAGCGAGCGGCTGCGTGAGCGTACGTTTACGCAGTTCGGCAATTTCGCCTCCGTGAGGGACTTGGGCTGGCACTACTTCCAGCATCTCTCCGGCCGCAACGCCGGCGCCGGCCCCTGCCTGTACGATCTGAAAGCCGACCCCGGCGAGACGAAGAACGTCCTCAAAGACCACCCTGAGCGCGGTGGAGAGCTGCGCGAGCAACTCGCAACCCGCATGGAACGCAAGCTCCCTGAACCCGTGGCGGCCGGCACATGATGTCACCTTTTCGAAGCGTTCCGATGTGGTCGCCCCGTTTCAAAGACGCGTTCACGCATCGAGTTGGATCATTGCGAGAAACTCCTCTTCGCTGAGCACCGCAATTCCGAGTTGCTCGGCTTTGGCCAGTTTGCCGCCCGCCTTCTCACCGGCAACGACGAAGTCGGTTTTCTTCGAGACGCTGCCGGCCGCCTTGCCGCCGAGATTGTGAATCAACTCTTTGATCTCGTCGCGACCGAGACGACTGAGGGTCCCGGTGACGACGATCGTCTTCCCATCGAGCACTCGCCCCGAGCGGCTCGGATGAGCTTTGGGCACAGGCTGGCCGAAATTCAGCCCCAGGCTCCGCAACTCGTCGACGACGCGGCGGCCGACGTCCGACGCGAAGAACGAATGCACCGCATGGGCGATGACCGGGCCTATCTCGTCGACGTCGGCCAACTCCTGTTCCGATTGCGCGACGATCTCATCCAGCGTCCCGAACCGATCGGCGAGGACCTGCGCATTGCGTGTGCCGACATGGCGGATGTTCAATCCGGTCAACAGTCTCCACAACGGACGCGATTTGGAGGCCTCGATGCCGGCCAGCAGGTTGTCGGCCGACTTTTCACCCATCCGCTCCAGGATGAGCAGCTCGTCCCGGCGATCCGGTAATCGGTAGATGTCCGGCAGGCTGGCAACCAGGCCGGCGTCGAGGAGTTGCTCGACCATTTTGATTCCCATGCCTTCGATGTCCATGGCGCTGCGCGACGCGAAGAAACGCAGACTCTCCCGCAACTGGGCCGGGCAGGAGAAATTCGGACAACGGACGTAAACGCCGCCCTCGTCCTGCACGACGTCGGTTGTGCATTCGGGACACCTCTTCGGAAAGCGGAACGGCCGTTCGGAACCGTCGCGGCGATGTTCCTCGACCCGGACGACGTGCGGGATGATCTTGCCCGCCTTCTCGACGACCACCCAGTCACCGATCCTGACGCCGAGCCGTTCGATTTCGTCGCAATTGTGCAAACTGGCCCGCGAAACGGTGGACCCCGCGATCTCAACCGGGCTGAGATGGGCGACCGGCGTCAGCGTGCCGGTCTTGCCGACCTGCACGGTGATCTCTTTAATGCGTGTCAGGGCCTCATACTTTTCCCATTTGTAGGCGATGATCCAACGCGGGCTTTTGCTGGTGTGCCCCAGTTGTTCCCGTTGGGAGAAGTCGTTCACTTTGACCACGATGCCGTCGACTTCAAAATCGAGCGTGTGCAGGTCCTCGATCATCCGCTGGGCCTGCTCGCGGACTTCTTCGATGCCGCCGGCGACTCGCAGGCCGGGCGAAATCGGTATGCCCGCCTGCTTGAGCGCCTGCAGAAACTCAGTATGCGACCGGTAGAGGGCCCCTTCGACATGGCCGATTCCATGCGCAAGAAACCGCAGCCGGCGTGAGGCGCACAGCTTTGGGTCGAGCAGCTTCAGCGCTCCGGCCGTCGCGTTTCGCGGATTGGCGAACGGCTGCTCGCCGGTCTGTTCCTGTCGGGCGCGGATGTGGGCGAAGTCGCGATTGCCGATGAACGCCTCGCCGCGCACTTCCAGCAGCGCGGGGAGATCACCGTCGTCAAATCGCAACGGAACCCCCCGCAACGTGCGGGCATTGTTGGTGATGTCGTCACCGCGCCGGCCGTCGCCGCGGGTGACGGCCCGGGTGAGGATGCCGTTCTCGTAAATCAGCGCTAAGGCGACGCCGTCAATTTTGTATTCCAGCGCGTAGTCGACACGGTCCAAAGAGAGCAGTTTTCTCACGCGGGCGTCGAATTCGACCAGAGCGTCTTCGTCGTAGACGTTCTCGATCGACAGCATAGGGAGGCGGTGCTCGACGGTTACGAACCCAGCGATCGGCTCGCCGCCGACCTTTTTCGTCGGGCTCTCCAGCGAATCGAACTCCGGGTGTTCCGCCTCCAGCCGTTCCAAATGTTTCAGCAGCCGATCGAAGTCCAAGTCGCTGATTTCCGGCCGCGCTAGGACGTAATACAAACGGTTGTGCCGCCGGATTTCGTCGCGAAGACGTTCAATTTGTTCTTGAATTGACATCTTCCCGAGCGGAGTCTGCATCGGCTTTTTCCGGTATCGAGAGAGGGACCATCGACCGCAAGTCCTTGCCCAATTCGAGGCGGAACGTCCGGCCGTCGATCTCGAGCAGCACGAAGTCGCGCCCGACGGCCGCCACGACGGCCTTGATGTCGGCAACGGCAAAATCCATCGCTTCGGTGATGACCGTCCGCTTGTTGTTCGAACGATCGTACAGCCAGGCCTGCGGATCATCGTCCTGCGAAACGCACGCGACCAGGAAGGTGAACCGGGCGACATCGTCTTTCACGGCAATCGTGATCGTCTCGCTATCGGTCAGCTGGGGCATCCCGTCGTCGGTGACGATCAGCGTGACCGGGAACTCCCCCGGTTCGAGGGTCTCTGTGGGCGTCCAGCTAAATTCGCCTGTCCCGGCGTCAATGGCCGCCCCCTCGGGCGCTCCCTCGGCGAGACTGAAGGCGAGCTGATTCTCGGGTCTGTCGCCATCGAGGGCCACGGCGGTGAAGGAGAGCGTTTGGCCGAGGTAGACGGCTTGATCGCCGGTCGGCGCCAACAGAGGGGCCGTGTTCGGTTCGCGCAGCGTGAGGCGAACCGTCTGCGAGAGGCTTTCTTCCGGCTGCTGGGTTTGCGAGACGCTCACCGTGACGGTGTACTCACCGGCCGGTTGACTCTCAGGTGGTTCCCACACGAGCTCGCCGCTTGCCGGGTCGATGTGCATTCCCGGCGGCGGGTCGTCACCCAGGCGGAATACGGGTCTGCCTTTTGCCGGATCGAAGCCGGTGAACTTGACGGCGAGTTTGAACGGCTCGCCGCGAACGACCGTCTTGTCGTCGATCGGTGGGAGCGTCGGTTTGTACTGGATTGGGGGCCCCGGTTTGACGAACGGGCTGCCGGAAATCAACGTTCGGTAGTCCTCCAGCGTGCGGTTGTCGGAGAGTTTCGTTTGTGGAAACAGCCGTTCCCGTTTCGGGGCACTGGTCAGCGCAAGCCCTTCTGCGGCCAGTGCGACGGAGAGCATGGGATCGCCTTGCTGGGTGTCACTCTTGATGTCCATGCGAACAATTTGATGCAGCAGGTCGGTGCGATAGAAGCGAACCAGAAACCTGCTGAGTTGTTCCAAGGTGGCCTCCGCTTCAAGCGAGACCTGAACCGCTTGGTAGACTTTGCCCTTAGGTATTCTCCGTCCGGGCAAGACCTTCAGCCGGCTCATGCCGGCCGCCTGTGCCAGGTCGGTGAGCCACTGTTGGTACAGACGCTGTGCATTGAGGGGATCGGGCGGCAGACTGATTGCCTGCCATTGTTTCAGTTTCGCGGCGGAATCTTTGATCTCCTGTTGCTGCTGCCGTTGGTGCTTAGTTTTCTTCTCGAGGGTCTTGATTTGTGCTGCGCGCTCGTCGAGCGGAGCAAACACCACGGAATCGACAATCCGCTGCCCCTGCCAAGCGAGCACGGCCACGATCAGTGACGACAATAAGAGCTTCTCACGCCGCTGCATGCTCCGTCCTACTTTTCTAGGGAATCCAGCTCGATATCCAGTTCGAAACGAAACGGGTATTTCGCGTCTTTGCGGCTGTTGTCGATTCGGGGCGGTTTGACGCGAAATCCTCGATCGTGCAGCCGCTGATTCAGATCGTCGATGTCGGGCCGCTCGCGAGCATAGCCGGTTCCATTCATTCGGCCCGCCGCGTTGCCGGTGGCCGTGCTGAAATGCAAATCGGTGAAATAAATCCGGTCCGTTCCGGGTGAGACATCGTTCGATTCCTGCATCTGGTCGAGCCAGTTGACGCCGCCGCCGGCCCATTCTTCGATCGCAGCCGCAGACTCAAGCACCGGTTCGGCTTGCTTGATTTTCAGGTCCGATTCCTGTTCGGCGTGCTGCAGGTTCTCGATCTTCTCGTCGAGACTGCCGAGGTGTAGTCTCAGGCCGCCATATGAGACAGCCGCGATCAACAGCACGCCGGCTGCGATCAGGCCGAGTTGCACTTTCCAACGTTGGGTCTTCACAACCGCCCGGCGTGGGTTCAGAAAGTCGATGCTGCCGAGTATCGGCTCTGCCTTGGAGAGCACCATGCCGACCGGTCCGGCATACAGCGCCCGCTCGCCGGGAGCGTCGTCGCCGCGGGAAACGTGGGGCAGGCTTTCCAGCCTGCCGTTTGTGGGTAGGCTTGGCTGCGTGTTGATCGGCAGGCTGGAAAGCCTGTCCCACGACAGTCCGATGTCGGTGTCAAGCAGCGGATCGAGCGTGCGAACCTCGCAGGAGAGTCGTTCGCGGAGAGCCTGGCACAGGTCTTGGCTCTCTTGGCGGATGCCGAGCACCCACGTCCGGACGATTGGAATCTCCGCGTGCTGCGCTGAAAGCGCGACACGAAAACGACTGATCTCGGACAAAATCGACTG
>CAZGYE010000310.1:0-6842 GCA_964530165.1 uncultured Planctomycetaceae bacterium | reverse complement strand
CGTGTTCCACAGTCCGCTGGGCCATGACGTGAGGGCGCTGAGCACTGCGGGCGCCGGCGAGCTGTTCCGCCGCGGGACGGCCTGGGCTGCTGGACTCGAGCCGGCCCCCAGCCCCCGAGGAAACCAGTGACACGCGCCCCGCCAGTTGACAGCACGGAGGGTTCGCAGAAACCCAAACCGACGACTTGTCGTCGCTGCATGGACCGGGCGTCCAAAAGTCTCATTGGTCGGGTCGCGCCTTCAGCAATCGCAATCCATTGAAGATCACCAGCAGCGAACCCCCCATGTCGGCGGCAATCGCCGCCCACAGTGAGGCTTTGCCGAGAAGAACCAGCGCGACGAACAGCACCTTCAAGCCGAGTGCAAAGCTGATGTTCTGCTTGATGACCGCCAGCGTCCCTCGGGCGTGCGTGATGAGCCACGGAAGCTTCGACAGGTCGTCGGACATCAGCGCGATGTCGGCGGTTTCGATGGCGACGTCGGTTCCCATGGCTCCCATGGCGATCCCCAGTGTCGAGGCGGCCATGGCTGGTGCGTCGTTGACGCCGTCGCCGATCATCGCCACCGATTGATAATCTCTCCGCAACAACTCGACTTCCCGCACCTTGTCTTCCGGCAGCAATTCGGCGCGATAGTTGTCGACGCCGGTCACCTGGGCGACTTCGCGAGCCGTTTGCTCGTTGTCGCCGGTGAGCAGCACGATCCGCCGGACGCCCATGTCTCGCAATTGCGCGATCATCTCGAAAGCGCCCTCCCGGACGCGGTCGGCAATGCTGAAGAGCCCACAAACGTGCTGGGCGTTGCCGACCGCGATCACAGTATGACCGGCATCTTCCAACGCGACGGCCTGGCGGTGAACGTCGGGCGGTTCTTCTATCTTCTCGTGCAGGAAACGATGACTGCCGATCCAAAAGGCCTTGCCCGCGAAAACGCCTTCTGCTCCTTTTCCTTGCAGCAAGCGGTAATCATCTGCTCGAGGAACCGTAATTCCCTCTTCCTCGGCTCGACGCAGGATGGCGCGGGCCAGCGGATGCTGACTGTGCATCTCCATGGCGGCCGCTCGTTCCAGCAGCTCCCGGCGGGAGTGACCGTTCAAAGGGACGACCTGCTGGACCGCCGGCTGGCCGTAGGTCAGCGTCCCGGTCTTGTCCAGGGCGAGAGCCGATAGGTTGGCCGCGGCTTCGAGAAATCGACCCCCCTTGATGAGAACACCGTTGCGAGTTGCGGCGGTCATTCCCGAAACGATGCTCACCGGGGTCGAGATGACCAGAGCGCAAGGACAGGCGATGACGAGCAACACCAAGCCGTTATAGGCCCACTGGCTCCAGTCGGCGGAAAAGAACAGAGGCCCTACGACGGCAACCAGCAGCGCCAGCGCCATCATTGCCGGCGTGTAATATCGGGCGAATGCTTCGACCCATTGTTCGCTCGGTGCTCGCCTGCATCCGGCTTCTTCAACCATCTGCAAAATACGTGCGAGTGTCGTGTCGTTGGCGGGCTTGCTGACTTTGAACTCGAAGGCGCCTTCCTGGTTGATCGTCCCGGCGAACACCTCGTCGCCCGGCTGCTTGGAGACCGGGATCGATTCGCCGCTGATGGGCGCCTCATCGACCGAAGTGGTTCCTTTTTGAACGAGACCGTCCAGCGGAATTTTCTCACCGGGTCGAACGACGACGGTGGCTCCGACACAAACCTCTTCCACGGCCTGTTCCACGACGCGGTCCTCTTCGCCGTCGGAGCAAAGACAGCGGGCAGTGGAGGGCGACAGATCCATCAACGCCGCAATCGCCCGCCGGGCGCGTCCCATACTCCAATGTTCCAGCAGCAGGGCTGCCGAAAACAGAAACGTCACCGCAGCGGCCTCGAACCATTCGTCGAGAATCATCGCGCCGACGACTGCAAGGAACATCAACAGGTTCATGTCCGGCCGCAATCGACTCAGCGCGGCCCAAGCCTTGGGGACGATCAGCCAACAGCCGACTAAAACCGACAGACCATACAACGACCGCGAGACCAACGGCAGCCCCTGTGCATCTTCAGCGAATCCGCCACCAAACGCGGCCAGAAAATTGCCGGTGCAGAGGGCGTGAGAGACAAAACCAGCCAGCAACAACCCGCCCGCAATCGAGGTCAACACAAAGCGTGCCTCGCGCTGCCACCACGAGCGGGAATCAGCGGGCGTCTGCTCTTGCCAGAATCGCGCCTGCATTCCGGTACTCGCGACGCGAGAGAGAATGGTCTCAGCCGAGGTTGCGGCGGCATCAAACGTCACGACCATTCGTGAGTTCAACAGGTCGAATTCGAGCGAGATGATGCCGGGCTGGCCCGCGAGCGTGTGCTTGAGCAACCCGACTTCTTCCGCGCAATCGAGTTCGTCGACACGCAACGTCACTCGAGAAGGCGCGGATTCACGCATCGGTTTCTCTCAGTCATCGTTTCGCTGGTTCCAATACTCGACAGATCGTTCCATTGGAAAAGTACGCAACTGGTTGGGGCCGGTCAAGACGGTTTCTCGCTCGACCCGGCAGTGCCGGGTCACCGTCCGGCAGTGCCGGTTCACTGTTTGGGCCGAAGGGACAACGCACGACCATTGTCGCCGGGGGGCTGATGCGACAGAATGCTGTCCATGTCGCCGATCACTCTACTGATTGTTTACTGTCTCTTCATCGTGCTGGCTTCTTTGGCCGGGGGGTGGCTGCCGTTTCTGATCCACCTGACCCACATGCGGATGCAGTTGATGATCAGTCTTGTCGGCGGACTGATGCTGGGAATCGGGCTGTTTCATTTGCTGCCGCACGCGGTTGCCGAGCTGGGATCGCTGGATCGTGCCGTGTGGTGGATGATGATCGGTCTGCTGGGGATGTTCTTTCTGCTTCGCACGTTTCAGTTCCACGAGCATAGCGTGGCGGAAGTGCCCGACGCGGCCGGGGAAGGCGAACACGGGCCGGATCACTCACAGCCGCATGACCACGCGCACGCTCCTCGAGACTTCCGGGAGCATCCCGAGCATGGGAAACACGCGCACCGGCTTGGCTGGATCGGCGTCGCATTCGGACTGGCACTGCACACGCTCATCGACGGAATGGCCTTGGGGGCCAGCATTCAGGCCGATGCCGCGCATGAAGTCCGTTGGTCGCTCTTCGGTCTGGGGACGTTTCTGGCGATTCTGCTGCACAAGCCGCTCGATGCCGTCTCGATCACGTCGTTGATGACGGCCGGCGGCTGGCCGGCCCGATGGCGGCACGCGGTCAACGCGGGATTCGCCCTGATGTGTCCGCTGGGTGCGGTCCTCTTCTTTCTGGGTGTCGAGCGGTTTTCAGAACATCACCACGTCCTGGTCGGCTGTGCCTTGGCTTTTTCAGCCGGCGTGTTCCTGTGCATCTCACTCGGCGATCTTTTGCCCGAGCTCGGTTTCCATCGGCACGACCGCGTCAAGCTTTCGGCCATGCTGCTTTTCGGAATCGTTCTGGCGTACTCCATCCGGTATCTCGAACCCGAATACGCGCACTACCACGCACCTGAGGGGCGCGATGCGCCGGAGCACAAACACAGTGACGAGGCCCCTCACCCTCACGACGCCCAGACGCGGGGAAGGGGCGACGCCGCGATTCCCAATTCTCCCCGCGTCTTGATTCCGGCTCTTGACTCTCAACTCTCGACTCTCGACTCTTTCGGCAATCCCCCGAACTGGCGCACCGCCTCGTAAATGACGGCGGTCGCCGTGCTGGCCAGGTTGAGGCTGCGGATGGCCGGCTGCATCGGGAGTTTGAGATTACGGCTCGGCTGTTCTTCGAGAATACTCTCGGGCAAGCCGCGGGTTTCGCTGCCGAACAGCAGAATCTCCCCGGATGTGAGCTCGGCTTCCCAGACCGCGCGGCCGGCCGTTTTGGTCAGACACCACCACGTCCGGCCGGGAAGTTTTCGCCGCACGTCCTGCCAACTGTCGACCGCTTCCCAATCGACCAACGGCCAATAATCCAAGCCGGCACGCCGAAGCTGCTTCTCATCCAACCGAAACCCCAACGGCCGAATCAGCCACAACTTCGCCCCAACCGCCGCGCACGTCCGGCCAATGTTCCCCGTGTTCTGCGGGATGTCCGGCTGGTAGAGAACAACGTGGAGCAAAGGGGCGTGCATCGTTTGATCTGGAGATTTGATGTTCTTCGGAATTACTTGCGGTTGCGCTTCTGAGCTTTTCGCTGCGCCTTCTTTTTCCTCTTGCGATCTGCGCGCAGCTGCGAGCGTGACTTATCTGGCCGCAGCGACTTTGCTTGCGGCAGCGGCCCCTCGACGGACGGACCGGACAAGCTCTGCCTGGCGACGAGCGTATTATACGCCAGCATCGCCTCATCAAGCCCTTCCTGGGAGCTCATGTCAAAACCGGCCTCTGAACCGAACATGAACAATGATTTCGCCATGCCGAAGTTCGTCGGATCAGAGAGTGCCTGCTTCAGTCGGTTGACGGCGTTGTCGTCCAGTGCAGCCAGTATGCGGCCGGCATGGGGAAGCTCGTACTGCCGGTCGAGGAATCTCCAGAAGGCCGTCAGCTCCTCGATGATTTCGGGGGCAGACTCCGGTTCCGTGGAGACCTCGCGGGGAAACAGTTCGAACAGCACCTCGTTGACATCCGCGAGCGTCATCTCCGCAGGAGTCACGCCGATGTAATCGATGGCGTAATGCATTAGCATACCGGCCCAACCAATGTCGCCGGTTGCCTCGATAATCGGCTCTGCTTCCGGGGAATCCGAGAACTCCTGCATCATCCCGTCAATGTAGTCGTGGGCGCGCTGCTCGTCGTACTCGCCGTGTTCGTCGTAGATCGATTGCTGAATGTCGAACATCATCGTCACTCCGTTAACATTGGGGTGGAGGGAAATTCGAGCGCAAGTAAGGATATCGTCTCATGATGGGTTTCGGCAAGATCATACCCCCGGTGGCATGTCTTCGTCAGGCGCCATCCCTTCGCTTACGTGGGGATGGGGTGTCCGTCAGACCTTTTCAATCCACACCGGTGCTTTGGTGCCGCCGATGGTGACCGATTTGGTGTCGGGGGGGACTTGGTCGGAGGTGGCGAGCGAATCGGCCAGAGTTTCATCGCGGATGTAGGCGGACCATTCGTCGACGGCCGTTTGCAGCTCGGCGTCGTCAGTGTGGTAAGAGACGTGGATGCGGTTCTCGATTTCCAGGTCCGCCTCTTTACGGAGCTGCTGGACCTGGCGGACGAAATCGCGGGCCATGCCTTCCCGCTTCAGTGCCGGCGTCAGGGCCGTCGAGAGGGCCACCTGGACGCCGCGGTCGCCGGTGACGATCCAATCAGCCGCTTGGCGAGTGTGAATGAGCACGTCGTCGGGCAGCAGCGTGACCGGGTTGCCGTCAACGTCGATCGTCACCGATTCGCCCGATTGCAGCGGCGCCAGCGTCTCGGGATCGACGTCGGCCAGTCGTTGGCGCAGCGCGGCGAGCAGTTTGCCGTACTTCGGACCGAGCGTTTTCAGGTTCGGCTTGTAGTTGTAGCTGACCAGCTCGTCGAGGTGATCGCAGGCCGTCAGCCGCTTGACGTTCAATTCGTCGGTGACGACGTCGGCCAGGCTCTCGACGGCGGCAGTCTGTTCGAGGGAACTGCAAGCGTAGCGGAGCTCGGCCAGCGGCTGCCGGACGCGCTGGTTCGATTCCTCGCGCAGCTTATGTCCCAGCCGAACGACCAACTGCGCAGCCGCCATCCGGCGGTTCAACTCGGGATCCAATAGAGCCGTGTCGGCTTGTGGGTACTGGCAAAGGTGGACGGATTCTGGGAATGCGGAGTGCGGGGTGCGGAGTGCGGAGTGCGGCTCGGCGGGAGCCTCGCCCTCTCGGCGGGGTGGCGGGGCCTTAGAGAGCGAAGCGAACGTGGCCCCGGGGCATGCGCCCTGTTGGACCGTCCGGCAGAGGTTCTGATACATTCGTTCGGTCAGGAATGGGATGATGGGGGCCAGCAGCTTCGTCAGCGTCACCAAGACTTCGTAGAGCGTTTGATAGGCGGCCAGCTTGTCCCGGTCGGCTGCGTCGCGCGACCGCCAGAACCGCCGGCGGTTGCGGCGGATGTACCAGTTGGACAAATCGTCGATGAACGCCGCCGCGCGGGTGCAGACGTCGGCGACGTCGAAGTTCTGAAAGCCGCGATTGGCCGCTTCGATGAGCGTCTGCAGATTCGAGAGAATCCAGCGATCGATCTCCGGCCGCTCGGCGATCGGCACCGGTTGGAGTGAACCGGCACTGCCGGTCGTCGGGTCGAACTCGTCCAGCCGGGCATAGTTGACGAAAAACGCATACGAGTTCCACAGGGGAATCAGAATCCGCCGGCGAATCTCGTCGGAGGGTTTGCTGGTGACTTCACAAATCGGTTCGCCCTCGGCCGTTTCGCTAGCCGGGCCGTCGGGGGTGGGAATGGTGACGGGCCGGTCGGGATGCCGGGTGCCGAAACGCAGGTCGAGGGCCGGGTTTTGTGCCAGATACATCCACCGCATGGTGTCGACGCCCAATTGCTCGGCGGCTTCTTCGAACCAGATGGCGGTCCCGTCCGACTTGTGCATCGGCTCGCCGGCCTCGTTCATCACCAGCCGGTGACCGAGCAGGTTCTTAAACGGCGGCGAATTGTCCATCATCGCCGCCATCGCCAAGAGCGAATAGAACCAGTTGCGAAACTGGCCGGGGAAACATTCGGTGACGAAGTCGGCCGGGTACCACTTCCGCCACTCCCGGCGGTCGGTGTTGTAGTGCATGGTGGAAAAGGAGACGATGCCGGCGTCCAACCACGGGTTGCCGACGTCGCGGATGCGGGACATCAACGCGCCGGTCTTCGGGTT
>CAZGYE010000309.1:0-6854 GCA_964530165.1 uncultured Planctomycetaceae bacterium | reverse complement strand
GTTCTGCGTGCAGACGTTCTTGGGGTCCAGATCTTCGGGACACGAATACAAACTGCACAGGTTGCACTCGCAACAGAACGAGGTGCCGATGACGTTGGCTTCCCCCACCAGGTTGAACTCGAGACTGCGCATGGCCAGATGCGGCTCGATGGGATGTCCCAACAGCCAGCGGGGACACAGCTCCGTGCAAAAGCTGCACTGGTCGCACGCACTGCGGCCGATGCGGACAATCTGCCGCCAATCCTGTCGGCGGCGGCGAACCACGATGTGGCCGTCGTCCAAGACGATCACGCCGCCGGTCGTTTTGTCGACCAAGGCGTCGTGGTTCGTTTCCAGGCGCCCCATCATCACGCCGCCGACGATGTAGTTGGCACCCGCGACGGTCGGACCACCGGCAGCGGCGACACATTCGGCCAGCGTCACGCCGACCGGCACACGCAGCGTAACCGGCTCGCGGACCGCGCCGGCAATGGAGAGGAACTTCTCAGTCACCGGTTGCGCTGTGGCCAGGCTGATGTTCAGAGCCGTTTCCACGTTGATCACCACGGCACCGACATTCAGCGGAATTCCTCCCGGTGGAATGACCCGTCGAAGCACGTCGTAGACGAGAATGAATTCGTCGCCGGACGGATAGGCGTCGACCAGCGGGACGACCTCCATGCCGGCCGTCAGTTTAGGCTTCAGCAGCTCGATCACGTCCGCATACTTGCCCTTGATACCCACCACGCCGCTGGCCGCACCCACCAAGGCCATGGTTGCGGCCAATCCCTCGAGCACGGCGTCGGCATACTGGCGCAGAATTTCCTTGTCCTTGTGCAGGAGCGGCTCACATTCGGCGGCGTTCACGAGGACCGTGTCGGCCTCGCCGGCCAGTTTGACGTGAGTGGGAAATCCCGCTCCGCCGGCTCCAACGACGCCCGCTTCGGCGACATCCTCAACGGAAACTTTTGCCATCACGACCTCGAAAAGACTTTCCAATAGTTGGTGCAGTATAGCTTGTCGGTTCGTGGTCGGCCAAGCTTCTCTTTCGGCGGCTGAAGGTAACCGGCCGGGCAATTCTCCGCGGGCGTTCCAATTACGGGGGTTTCTGGTATTCTGTTATGGAGGCTCCCGGACAAACCCTCTGAATTGGCCCGGTTTTTTGCAGGTGATGTGATGAACAGTTTCAGCAAATTCCTGATCGTGGGGTCGGTCGTGCTTTGGGCGTTCGCGGCAATCGCGACGGCTGCCGAACCGGTGAACATGTTGACGAACGGTGGTTTCGAGGAAGGAACAACCGGTTGGGCTGCCGCTCCTCAGCATTCGCTCGCGAAGGAAAAGTCCGCCGCACGCTCCGGCGCGGCCTGTTTGACCGGTGAAGTCACGAAGCCGAATCGGGCACTGAGGCTGCGTCAGCGAGTTTCCGTTCATGCGGGAAATCGCTACGAGTTTCAGATCTGGGCCAGGGCGACCAATCGTACGAAACTGGTGCTGTTCGTCACGCAGCCCGGAGAAACGACCCGGCGGTCGATTGCTTCGTGGAAGAACGTGCCCCGCAAATGGCGGAAGTACGCCGTTCCGCTGGCGGTCGGGCGCAGCGGGATGCTCCAGTTGGAGATCATTGCTCCGTCGTCTTACGCGTCTCCGGCCGGTCAAATCTGGGTCGACGACGTCGCGCTGTACGAGACCCAGATGCCGCCTCTGACAAGTGTGTCCGAAGGCGTGGGCTTCAACGACGAACCGGCCCTGGCCCGGGCGGCCGACGGTTCGGTGTCTGTCGTTTGGAATAGTTTCCGCGAGGGGGCCGATTCGCTCCAAGTGGCAAGATACAAACCCAATGGGACGACTCTGCGGAAGCTCGGCACGTGGCAGGTCCTTGGCGGCGAGGGCACGTACATCCTCGAACCGGATGCGGTCGCCGCCGGTGAGAACGTCGTCGTTGTGTACGCCGCCGAGAAAAAGAAGAACTGGGACATCTACGCCGTCACTTGTGGCCCTCATGGTCCGGGGCGTCCGATTCCCGTGACCGCCGACGCCACCGTGGACGTGAAGCCGGCTGCCGCGTGGCACGCTGGAACGCTGTGGGTCGCCTGGGAATCGAATCGCAACGGCGCTCGGCAAATCTTCGCGGCCTCGATCCGCGACGGCCAAGTTTCCGAACCCGTTCCCCTCAGCCAAGAGAAACGCTCCTGTTACGATCCCACCATCGCCGTACTCTCCAACGGCGAGGTGTGCGTCGGTTGGCACGGCTTCAGCGAGGGCAGTTTTGACATCTTCCTGCGCCGCAGGAGCGCCGGCGGGTCATGGGGACGCGAAACCCGCCTGACGCGCGCTCCGTCGATCGACCGACACGCGGTGCTCTTCACTCGCGGTGATGAACTGTGGGTCGTCTACGAAAATGCATGGACGGAGGCGTACTATGTGGGACGAACGAACCGCAAACGGCTCGTCGTGGCGCAGATCACCCCCGAGGGTCTGCTCGCGCCAAAGGGTGCAGCGGTGAAATCCCCTCTCGCCGGCCGATGCGAAGCGGCCGATGCCCGGTTCGACTCCAGCGGGCGGTTGTGGATTGCTTTTCTCAAACCGCGGCTGCCCCGGGCCGGTTGGGATACTTACCTCACCTGCTTTGCCGGTGGGCGATGGCAATCGCCCACGGCCGTCAACATTCTGAAGGGCATGGACCGACGTCCCGGACTGGTCATCGACGGCGACCGGGCGGTCGTCGCCTTCCAGGCCGACAACGCCCCCAACTCGTGGTCAGACCTCGATCAGATGGCGAAGGCCACCAGCGACGTCTATCTGGCGACGCTCGACACCGGTTCGGCGCCGACGGAATCCGCCATGAAACTCGAGCCGTTGGCGGAGTCCGAAGAGCCTTTCGCGCCGGCGCAAATTCGCATCGAACGAGGCGAGGAGACGCCGACTCCGACCATCACCTACAAGAACCAAACGTTGAACCTTTACTTCGGCGCCCTTCACGAGCACTCCGAAGTGTCCGTGTGCAACCGCGTCGGCGACCAGTCGATCGACGAGAATTACCAGAGCATGCGAGACCTCACCCGTCACGACTTCGCGTGTGTGACCGATCACGGCTACAACATCAATCCTTATCTGTGGGGCCGCACCGCCAAGCTGACCCGCGTCAACCACGACCCCGGCCGCTTCCTCACCTTTCTCGGCGAGGAATGGACGTCGACGTTCGAAGAGTACAGCGAGAAGCATCCGTTCGGTTTCTATGGGCATCGGAATCTCGTCTTTGCCGATCCGTACTTTCCCAGATGGTGGAACGCCCGCAACCGCCAAACGCCGGCACAAGTCTGGGAAGACCTGCGAAAGATGAACGCCAATTTCGTCCAAATCCCGCACCAGCTTGCCGATACGGGCAACGTCCCCACCGATTGGAACTTCACCGACGAAGTGGCCCAGCCGGCTGCGGAGATCTTCCAGACCCGCGGCTCCTACGAATACCGGGCGGCCCCCCGCGCGGCGGGCCGCCTGACGCCCGCCTCGGGCTACTTCATTCAGGACGCCTGGGCGCGCGGCATTGTGATCGGCGTGATCGCCAGTCCCGACCACGGCGGCGGGTACGGCAAGGCGTGCGTGTTCGCACCGGAGCTGACGCACGAGGCCATCCTGGACGCCATCCGGGCCCGCCACTGCTACGGCACGACCGCCGCTAAGATCTTCCTCGACGTTCGTGTGGACGGCCATCTCATGGGCGAAAAGATCACCGAACCGGCCGGTGACGCCGTCAAGATCAAGGTCACCGCCCGCTGCCCCGCCGACATCGACCGCATCGAAATCTGCCGCAGCAACCGCTTCATCTATTCCACCAACCCCAAGGGGAAGAAGGCCGACTTCACAATGGTCGACGAGAAACCGCTTCCCGGACGCAGCTACTACTACGTTCGCGTCCTCCAAAAAGACGAAGAAATCGCCTGGAGCAGCCCGGTCTGGTTCGGCGCTGAATAGCACCGCCGACCGCTGTGACGTCCCTTCAACAACGGAATGCGTCAGTCGTATTCCTCAGACCTGCATTTGTTCGTTAAATGATCGGAAATCTTCGACAACGAGTCTTTGCCAGTGCGATTGCAGAAAGTTAGGAGGAACCAACCGGGGATCAATGCGAATAAGGGTCTCCTTTCCCCTTTTCGATCCCACCTCCAGGTTGAATCTTCCTGGCTCACACGCAAATTCGGCAGCCATTAGACCAAGCAGTTTCTCGGCAAACTCGTCTGCCTTGCCACCAACACTTACGGCAATCCGCAACAATCCAGCCGGTATTCTATCGTGTACCGAAATCCGCGTTCGAATATCCATATATCCTTGTAGATACGCTCGACGCACTGGTTCTTCTTCAAGTGGAAGCTCGGTCGGCCAGACATATTTTCCTGCTCCACTTGCTGGCAGTTCCCGACTCACACGCTCCCATATTGGTGATTGCGGTTTGAAGGCAAGATTTATCCGGAAGATAAGTTCGCTCGTTTGTTCAAGCGAGGCTTCATCACCGGTCTCCAAATCAGTGAAGGCGTTCCTCAGCCGTGTCATTACTCGCTCAGCATCCCGACGTACGCAATCACGTTGCGAGAGACTTCGCTCGCTGACGCCAGGAAACGAAATCAACCCCTCGTTAGGCTTACCGCGATTCAACGGGCCTCGTCGCATCTGGATCGAGACCTTACCATTCTCAACGTCATAATGCAGTCCCCCACCGGCAATCAGACCAAGCGTGTACGCAACGATAGGCTGTAGCGATTCCTGTGTAACCTTCTGAAATGCCTGCTGTAGAAACTCTGTATCTTCAGTCGTCTGGTAGAAAGGTGCTTCTTCCGTGAGTCCCGGTCGCGGCTGTCGTTGTTGAGCTGAGCGATAGGCGTCACTATACTGCTCGACAAACCTCGAATTGCTGAGTACCTCAATCTGAAAGTTTGAGTCCCACACACTTTCCGCGTACGCACGTATCTGCTCAAAGAATTCGTCTTCCCATTCGCCTTCTACAGCAATCGCCGCTTCATAGTTGTGGAAAAGACCTCCAGGGCTAAAGTTGCTGGAACCAACCACAGCAGCTGCCCACTCCTCTTTTTCGAAGTAGTAGACTTTCGGATGAAATGCAGGTATAGGGCCTTGTCGGTCGGGCTGACGTATACGAGGAGCGTAAAGGCGGCACTCAACGTCGCCAGGGGACGTGCTGAGTTCGATGATTAACTGGGGATCAGTGAAATGGCGATCTGCGTCGAAAAGGACCCGTAACCGAGACCCGGTCTTGAGGTATCCAGACAACACAGCGTTCTGTTCGAGTTTGGCGAAAGCACGGTGGGTACCGTATGCGACGAGAAATGTGGCATCTGTCGCAGAATGCAAGAACCGGTTGATCGTGGCCGCAATCTCGGAAATCTGATTTGCAAGAAACTTGATCTGCAACGCCATGAGCTTGCCCTAACGGAGGCTCGATAGCTCGCCATCTTGCTGACGTTTCTGTGCGACATCCGGGGTTTTGAAGAAGAGAATGAACTCATGCACCTTGTTGACGCGAAACACGGCCGGATAGCCAAGTGGTCGTAAATTGTTATACTCAGATTTTCTGTTCCAGATGATGAGATCATCGAATACGAAGCCAATAGTCTCCATCATTTGGGCAACATCGCTGTGGAACGGAAAGAAATGATTCTTCTTTCGCAGGTCCATCACGATCACGACGCAATACGAGTTTGGCTTTAGGGCAAGGAACACCTGCCGGAAAACGGATGCAAGTTGCGCGAAGAATGCATCGTATTGTTGGATCGTGCCCAGATCAGTTTGTCGGTCCCCGTAGTTTCGGATCTCCTTATAATCCGCTGTTCGCTTTTGCTTCAGAATGTCCCAGTACGGCGGGGATGTGATGCAGAGGTCCACGGAATTCGGGTCAACATGGGAAAGGAGGTTTCTGGAGTCCGCAACTTTCAGCACAGGCTTCAAGCTCCGCGTCGAATCGTCCCAAAGCGTTCGCACACTTCTGCAACGTTCGCGTGCTTGTTTGATGTAGTCGGGCGATACGTCGAGTCCAATCCCAATCTTCCCCTCTTGAAGTGCACCAATCACTGTGCTCCCAGAGCCAACAAATGGGTCCAAAACAACAGTCTGATCCGCTCGAAGGAACATCTGAATCAGCCGATGAACTAACATGGTTGGAAACATTGCGGGATGACCAAGGCGGATTTCAGCGGTAGACTTCTTGATGTCGTCCCAAACGCTGATGGAATATTGAAGCCATGTTCGACCATCGAGTTCGTTGCACTTTCTCCTCGCTGGACGGCTCCCTGGCTCTTCGGGAGTTGGTTGCGTGTGCTGAGCGTGCTCGAAAAGCTCGTTCTCTTGTGCCGAGGTACGTTCCGTCGCCATAAGTCATTTCCTGATAAATGGTTATGCCATCACCTGACAGATGGATTATTTGCATATATCCCATCTGCGTCCGCGCCAGCCAGATTGTAACGTCTTTCGCCGAGATTTCCACATCTGGCGCCAGGGTGACCGTGAACGGCGTGAACGATTCTTTGTGCGATGATTGATCAGAGTGCATGGACGTTCTCGATTTCAAACGGGTTCCCAAGCTGGAGGTTGGGAACCAGGGCAACCTTCTGGCTGTTTGAGATGCGGCGGCAAAAGGGGCTGAGCCCGGGCGGTGAAGTCGCCGTAATGGCATTGGCAGGGGTGGGATGGATGAGGCGAGGTGAGGTGGGCCTCGTTTGATGTAAGCGCGATCGACAACCCAAGTATGAGAATGCCGGCCAGCACCGCTGCGATTGCACCGAGCTGTTTGGTATGAAATTTTCCTCAAAAAAAGTTTCTTAGAAAGGACGCGGTAATTCAGGTCATCTGGACTATTTTTCGGCAGTTGG
>CAZGYE010000308.1:0-6898 GCA_964530165.1 uncultured Planctomycetaceae bacterium | reverse complement strand
GCGTCCCGCCCCGCAGCGGTCCGGCAGCGGCCGCCTTGCGGCGCTGCGAGACGACGTCGTGTTCCGCGTCCCGGCAATGGACGATGACGGGCAGATCGAGCCGTCGGGCAAGTTCGATGTGCTTCCTGAAAAACTCCACCTGCAGGTCGAGCGGGGCGTAGTCCCAGTAGCGGTCCAGCCCCGTCTCGCCGAGGGCGACCACCTTCGCCTGCGAAGCCAGTTGTTCGAGGGTCTCGAGATCGCCCGGCTTCGCCTCGGCAGCGTAATTGGGCTGGATCCCGACCGCGGCGTAAACGGCCGGGTGTTTCTGTGCCAGTTCGACGGCCCGCCGGCTACTCGCGGCCGTGGTGCCGATGGTGATGACGGCCGACAGTCCCGACTCGACGGCCCGTGCGATCACCTCGTCGCAGTCGGCTGCGAAGGCGCCTTCGTCGAGATGCGCGTGGGTGTCGATCAATTCCATTTGCACAAACTACTGGGCCGTCAAACCGGATTTGACGGTCCGCTAACCCAAACCGGCCGACGTGCGCGACGCCGCCAGATCCTGCAACTGCTTCAGGTTGTCGCGTTCGTCGACCAGCATCCCTTCCAGCAGCCCGGCGGCTTCCTGATCGTTCGTCGAAGACGTGTATGCCCCTTCGAGCACGGCCACCAGCGCCCGTTCGTTCTCGATCAATTGCGACAAAAGATGATCCAGCGCGACGTAATGCAGATCGGTATATTCGTTCGGGTAGGCGCCGAAATCGACGGCCCCGTTTCTGCGGATCAGCAAATCCGTCAGACGCGCAATCTGCGCCCGCTGCCGGGCCACCAATGCGTCAATCCTCTTGCGCTCGGCCCGTGCGTTCACCTCGGTCCAGGGCCAGCACTGCCCGACGTACTGCAAGAAGCTTCGTCCCACGTCGATGAGCAACTGGTCGAGATCGACGTGGTGGGGGTTGTCGGCCATGCGCAGGACTCTGTCACAATGGTTGATTCAGGGGATGAGTACCGAGGCCACACCGCTCGCCGCGGCGCTGAGGCCCTGGACGAAGATGCCCAACGCCAGCACCGGCAGTGAAATCAACAGCACGTAAACTGCCGGGAACGAGACGAGCGGAATCTCCACGTATCGGGCGCCCTCGGGTCGAGGTGTCAGGAACATCGCCCTGAGCACCCGCAGGTAGTAGAACAGGCTGAAGACCGTATTCAGACCGGCAATCGCAAGAATTGCCCACATCGACCAGTGCGTCTTGCCGGCTTCGAACAGCGAGGCGAAGATCATGAACTTGCCGACAAATCCGCCGAACGGCGGCAGACCGACCAGACTAAACAGGCAGATCAGCATACAGACGCATAGAACCGGGGTCTCGTGAGCCAGACCGGCGTAGTCGTCGATCTCCTCGCTCTGGATGTGATTGCGGAGGAGCGCCACGATGGCGAACGCGCCCAGGTTCATGAACAGGTAGACCCACAGGTAGTACAGCAGGGCTTCCAGACAGCCGGTGGCCGCTTCCGTCTTTGTTAGGTCGGAGCCGGCCGGCGCGTTGAGAAAGACCATCAGGGCGGCCACCGCCATCAGCATGTACCCAGCGTGCGCGATGGTGGAATAGGCCAGCAGCCGTTTCATATTGGTTTGCGCATAAGCGGCCAGGTTTCCGAACGTGCATGTCACGGCGGCAATCACCCCCAACGCGACGCCCAGCGAGAGGTAGATGTCGGCCATCGTACCGGGGTCATCGCCGACCAGGCTCAGGCAGAAGCGGATCAATAGTGCAAAGGCGGCCGCTTTGGAGGCGACCGAGAGAAAACCGGCGACCTCGGCCGAGGCGCCCTCGAACGCATCGGGACACCAGAAATGGAACGGCACGATCGAGAGCTTGAACGCCAGGCCGACCAGAACCATCAGCGTGGCGAGCATGACCGTCATGACCTTCGGGTCGGTGATCACGGCGTCGTGGGCGATCAGCTTGCCCAACCGCTCGGCGATTGCCGGCATGTTGGCAGTCCCCAACAGACCGGCCAGCAGGCTAACCCCGTAAAGCATCACACCGGCGGCGCCGGCGCCGTAAACGACATATTTCAGGGCTGCTTCGCTCGAGAGCCGTCGGTCTTTCAGAAAACCGACCATCGCGTAGCTGGGGACGCTGGTCATCTCCACGCCCAGAAACAAAATGAGCAGGTGGTTGGCGCTGGCCATCAGCATCATACCGATCGTCGAACCGAGCAGCAGCGTATAGAAGTCGGAGCCGTCCTCAGGATCAGGAACGCCGCTCAACACGGTCAGCACGATCACGAGAATCAAAAAGAACAACAGGAACAGCCGCAGGAACACAGTGAGCTGGTCGAAAACGAGCAAGCCGGTAAAGAACGGCTCCGTCAGCTCCGCGCCCCCTTGCTTCAAATGCACAAACTGGATGCAAGCACAGCCAAATGCGACCAGCGTCCCGATCAAGGCTACCCAATACGACGGCAGCCGGCCCTCGGCATTGAACAGCCGTAGGAACAACAATCCGATGATGGTCACACACAGGACCAGCTCCGGACTGAAGTGCGGGAGCGACGTTGTCGTCGTTTCCTCGACGAGGTTCTCAAGAATGTTCGTGAAGCTCTGTCCGTTCACGACGTGTTACTTTCCCAGTTCTGTAGAGCAGGCTTTCCAGCCTGCTACGTTTCCACGGCAGGCTGGAAAGCCCGCCCTACAATCAGCGGCAGGCTGGAAAGCCCGCCCCACAATCAGCTTCCCACAATTACATCCCCAGCGAAATTTGCACGCCGGAGGCTGCACTCATCGCTGCCTGATAGCCGGCATCCAGTGAGTCGACCAGCAGCTCCATCGATCCCCGCATCAGGCCGAACATCGATTCCGGATACACGCCGAGCAGGATGGCAAAGAAAAGCAGCACGACGGCAACCGTGGCCTCTCGCCCGTTGATCGGCGTGATCGCGTCCGCGTGCGGGCCTTTGTATTCGGCTCCCAGATACACCCGCTGGATGGTCCACAGGATATACCCGGCTGTCAGGATCACGCCCGAAGCCGCGATGATCGCCAGCAGCGGCGAATAGTTCCAGGTACTCAAAACGACGAACACTTCGCCGATGAATCCGCACAGACCGGGCAGTCCCAAGGCCGCGAAAAAGATGCCGATCGACAGGCCCGTGTACAACGGCATCAGACCGGCCAGACCGCCGAACTGGTTCAGATCGCGGTGGTGCACACGATCGTAAATCACGCCGACCAGAAAGAACATGCCCGCCGAGGAGATCCCATGAGCCAGCATCTGGAACATGGCGCCGTTCATCCCCATCAGCCAGTATTCCTTGCCGATCGCCGCGCCGCTGGCCTCGTTGATCTTCCAGACGGCAATTCCCACCAGGACGTAGCCCATGTGGCTCACGGAGCTGTAAGCCACCAGCCGCTTGAAGTCGGTCTGCGCCATGGCCGCGAACGCTCCGTAAATGATGCTCACGACCCCGATGCCCACCAGCGTGTAGGCCGCGTACTGGGCCCCGACGGGACACAGGGGAAAGGCGATCCGCAGGATGCCGTATCCACCCATTTTCAGCAGGACGCCGGCCAGAATCATGCTGATGGGCGTGGGCGCCTCGACGTGGGCGTCGGGCAGCCAGGTGTGGAACGGAAAGGTGGGCACCTTAATCGCGAATCCGATGAATAGCAGGACGAACGCCGTCACTTGCACCCCCGGACTGAGGATGACGCCGGCCACTTTCCCCTGCCCAATCTCGGCCAGTCGCATGATGTCAAACGTCCCAGCGATGCCCGCAGACGGGTTGGCGCTGCCGAAGTAGAACATCAACAGTGCGATCAGCATCAGAATGCTACCGACCAGCGTGTACAGAAAAAACTTGATGGCCGCGTATTCCTTTCGCGGTCCGCCCCAGATGCCGATGAGAAAATACATCGGCAGCAGCATCACTTCCCAAAAGACGTAGAACAGGAAAAAGTCGAGCGCCAAGAAGACGCCTAGCATCCCGGTCTCCAGGAGCAGGAAGAGAATCAGATAACCTTTGACCTGCTTCGTGACGCTCCAGGAGGCCAGCATAGCCAGCATGCAGATCAGGCTGGTCAGCAGCACCAGCGGCAAACTGATGCCGTCGTAACCCAGCCGGTAGTAGATGTGCCAGTTCGGGATCCAGGTGTACACAACGCCGCGCTCGACGTCCTCGACGACCCGACCGTTGTGAACGACTCGGCCCTGGCCGTCGACTGCGTACTCCCTCAGCCGCTGAGACATCGTGTCGCGTTCGGTCCAGTGGTAAACCGGCTGAATGCCGGGATCGTCCGTCTTGAAGTCACCCAGCAGGAACAACGTCAACAGAAACGTGATGACAGTCACCCAAAGCGCGACGCTGCGCAGGACTTCTTCGTTTTTCCCATTCAACAAGGCCAGCAACAAAGCGCCCAGCGTCGGAAAAAAGATGATCGCGCTGAGCAGCAGCGTAGGAGGAAGGTCCATGGTCTTTCAGAATTCCTTTCGGCTGGTCTGCCGGTGGAGCGGTCCGTTCACTTCGGGAAGAACATCAACAGCAGCACGAACAGCGTCATCACGCCGACGGCGATGAACATCACGTATTGCCGCAACAAACCGGTCTGGACGGCCCGCAAGGAGCGCCCAATGCCAAACGTTACATCGGCCAGGAGATTCACGAGACCGTCGACGATCGCCTCGTCGAAGCGGCGATCCAAACTGGAAACGTCGACGGTCAGCTTGCAACTGGTGTGTAGGAAGCCGTCGAGGATGTTGCGGTCGATCCAAGCGCACCAGCCGGCCACCACGTGCACCGGCCGGACGAACATAACGTCGTAGAGTGTGTCGAAATGCCACTTCTCGACCAGAAAGTTGTGCAGCCCTGCGAACTGCCGTTTGATCTCGGCCGGATCGACACTCTTGGCCCCGTACAGGACATAGGCAAACAGCGCACCGGCAAACGCCAGCAGCAGCGCCAGCATGCCGGCCTGGGCGTGGACGGTTTCTACATCGTGGTGGCCCGGCAGCGAGATCCCGGACGTCCCGGCCGCAATGGTCCCCGCCGCAACGCCGGCCGGTTCGCTCTTCGAGAGCAGGCTGAACAACGGCCCTTTTTCGCCGCCGAAGGCGACAAACGCAGCGAAGCATGCCAGAAGCACCAGTGGGCCGGTCATCACCCACGGTGATTCGTGTACGTGATCGTACAGCTCTTGATCCCGCGGCTGGCCGGTGAACGTGTAGAACCACAGCCGGAACATGTAGAACGCGGTGATGCCGGCCGTCACCAGCGGGACCAGAAACAGCAGTGAGTGGATCGGATTGAGCTCGGAAAACGACAACGCGGTCGCCACGATGGCGTCTTTGGAGTGGAACCCGGAGAAAGCGATCGCCGTGCCGGGGATCGCCAGTCCGCAGATGGCGATCACGCCGACCAGCATCGTCGCGGCGGTGACGGGCATCTTCCGCCACAATCCGCCCATCCGCGGCATCTCCTGCTCGTGATGGCAGCCGATGATCACGCTGCCGGACGCCAGGAACATCAGCGATTTGAAGAAGGCGTGCGTGATCAGATGAAACAGCCCGGCCGCCCAACCGGCCACGCCGATCCCCAGCATCATGTAACCCAACTGGCTGATGGTCGAATAGGCCAGGACGCGTTTGATGTCGGTGGCGACAACGGCAATCGTGCCGGCCAGGAACAACGTGATGCAGCCCACGTAGGCGATCGTTAGCAGCACCTCGGGCGTGAACATGGGATAAAAGCGGCCGGCCAAATAAACGCCCGCAGCGACCATCGTGGCCGAGTGCACCAGGGCCGAGACCGGCGTGGGACCCTCCATGGCGTCGGGCAGCCACGTTTGCAGCGGAAACTGGGCGCTCTTGCCGATGCATCCGGCAAAGATGCCCAAACCGGCCGCCACCAGCAACCAGTACGGGATGGTCCGAGGTTGGTTCGTCTCGGGGTCGACAATTCGCTCGCCGCCTTCGCCGCGCAGATGGACGTAATCGACGAGCCGACCGGTCTCGGCATCTCGAACGGCCTCCACGTCCAACTGGCCGTCGTGGCCGCGGATCATGTGGAACAACCCCGGTTTCGGCCGGCCATCGACCATGTGGTCGCCAAAACGAAACGTGCCCAGCGACGTCCAGATGATCATCATACCAATCAGAAACCCAAAGTCGCCGACACGGTTCACGATGAACGCTTTGTTGGCCGCGGTGCTGGCCGAGTGCCGCTCAATATAGAAGCCGATCAACAGATAACTGCAAATTCCCACCAGCTCCCAAAAAATAAACACCTGAAAGATGTTGCCGGCCAGCACCAACCCCAGCATCGAGAAGCTGAACAGCGACATGTACGAGAAAAAGATGTAGAACCGGCCCGGCCGGTGCAGGTGCTTGCCGTCGGACGTGTGCACCTGGTGGTCGACGTGATCTTCGGTTAGCTCGTCGCTCATGTAGCCGAGGGCAAAGATGTGAATGCACGTGGCGATCAACGTCACCATGGTGAACATCACCAGTGTCAGGCTGTCGATGTAATAGTCGATCCCCACGACGAGCTGACGGAAACGTGCCAGCGTGTAGTAGTTGCCGGCAAAGACGTGATCGGCCGGCACGTGGTCTCCTTCAGCGTGCGCCGGCTCATTCTCCTGTTCGTCCGGCTCGCCGGCGGCATGCTCCGCGGCGATGGTTTCGTGACGTTCCCCGCTGAAGCCCGCCCAACCGGTGGCGCTGCCCCATAAGCCCAGCGCGATGACGCTGCAGAGGAACCCGCTCCCAATGCAGCCCACCGCCAAATAGCCGGCCGCTTTGCTCAGCCGATTGCTCCAGTAGCCGGCAAACGTCTCGACGGCAAAACCGAGCAGCGGCAATAGCCACGCGATCCCGAGCAGCGTCGCCAGTTGAATTTCTAAGGTTTCCGTCGGCAT
>CAZGYE010000307.1:0-6901 GCA_964530165.1 uncultured Planctomycetaceae bacterium | reverse complement strand
CCAAAAAAACTTCCAAAAAAATAATTCTGCCCTGCAACTGATCAACTTGGGCTAGGGATCCTCAGAATGCGACCGTCGTAGGACGGTGCACCGCTCGCTTCACGTCATTTCTCCATGACGAGCGCCCGCAATTGGTCCTTGGCGTCCTCGGGCCGATCCATGTGCCGATAAAGCTCAGCCAATTTGATATGGATGATGCGCTTGACAGGGGTCTCTTGCGACTTTTCGAGCAACTCTTCCAAAAACGGGACGAGTTCTTCCTCCTCAACGAATTCATCAATCTGGACCACCGCATACGCTACAGCCGTCAAGTGCTCGTTGGCAATGTTGGCGATCCGGGTAATCAGCTCGAGCCGTCCAAAATTGGCCTCCAGCTCGGCCCGCTCTAGTTCCAACTGCGTCCGGTGCAATTGCAGTTCCCGCTGTTCGGCTTCTTCGTGTTCTCTTTCTTCCTCACCGGGGGGTTCTTCGGCACGGTCCCCCGGTTCCGTTTCAGCGAATTGTTCGCTTGCTATCGACGCCGGCTGCTGCGCAGCTGCCGGGCGGCTCAGCCACTGATCCAGCATCACCAGCGAGCCGACAGCTACAACCATCGTGACAACCAGCAACGACGAACGTGTGTTACATTGCATGGGTCTGTCTCCTTTTCCAAGAAAAAACTTGCATTTCGAGCGTCAGTTTCGAACGAACTTCTTCCTCCCAAGACGGTGTGCATAGCCATGTCGATCGTGCAGCACTGGACGAATACTGCACAGGCTGCTTCCCCTGTTCTTGTTCTTTTCGGAGCATTTGCACGATCTCGGCTGATTTCAGCCTGCGGCGTGCCCCAGAATCGTCAAACTCCCACCGTGTCGGCAAATGGCGGTAGGGTTGTGGTCCCGGTTTGAAACGTCGAACGGGAAGCAGCGGTCTCCCGGACGACTCGCGGACCACGCGGCGGTAGGGCGGCAACAGAGACGCAACGGCAGAACCGCCGGCCATCGCGAAATGTGTTTGACGCCGTGGCAAAGTTGCGAGGCTGACAGCGCCGTCACGCCGCCGTGGAAGCAGCGATCGGGAGCGTTTCGGCCCTTGAAGACCGCCAGCCAGCCGCCTGGTCAAAGGCGATTTGCGGTCCGTTTGTGATACTGGGGGCTGCGGCAGTCTCTCCTCTGATGTCCGGTCGTTATCCCGAACAATGACGCCTGAACCGTTCCTGGGCGCTTCGTGCAAGCTGAAACGCAACACCAGGACCACAGCAACGATCGCCACGACACAAACCGTTAGCGCAACGGTCGACGGCGTCCGTATCGGAAACGATCGACGGCGCATCGCGTCCAGCCTGGAAACAATCGCTTCACGAACAATTGGTTCCGGCGGGCGCACCTCCGCGAACAGCGTTGGGTCACTGGCCAATATCGCGTGCAAATCGACAGAGATCAGGTACTGGTCGCGGGCGTCCTTGTCGCTGCGGAGCAGATCGGAAAGTTGTCGCAATTGGGCCTTGTCAGCCGTCCCATCGCAGACGCCGCTCACCAACCGGTCGAATTCCTTGCGTGGCAGTTTCATGGCTCTGCTTTTTGAGGCTGCATTTTTCGCGTGATGCACTCGAGCAATGCGCGGCGAATCCGCTGAAGGGCTTTGTAGACCGCCTCGACGCTTCGCCCAGTCTGATTCGATAGCGATTCCACCGGAGTGCGGCGATAGTAGTAACCCTCGACGATACGCCGCTGCCCGTTCGGCAGTGCCTCGAGGCATTCCGCCAAGTGTCCCCGGCGTTCATTGAGCTGGTCGCTGAGTTCACTCCGACGACCGGCCAGCTCCTCAGCCAGCGCTTCGTCAAGAAACGCCCGCCATCGCCGGTTTCGCTTCAGAAACTGTCGGGCCTCGAGCAGGGCGAAACGGCACGCCCAGGGGGTAAACGGCTGTGACGAGTCGTACTCGTCGATCTTCTTCCACAAGGCGACCGCCGTCTCTTGCACCACGTCCTGAGCATCCTGCACGTTTGGCACGATCGCGGCCGCGTAGCGAAAGATGTCTCGCTCGCTCCCCAGAAACAGTCGCAGGAACTGTTCGTGAGAAATGGACTTGTGCCCTTTTGTCATTTCTGTTCCGTCCTCATGGCAAATCGGATCGCAGCCGCAGAAATTGGACACCAAGAATTGTATTTTCCTCGATTGGCCATCGTTTCAGCATCTGCCGAAGCTGTTTGTTGTGTCGGCAATCGTTGGAGAATACACTGGACGAAAATGATTGCACAGGCGGCGGCCGGTCGTGTTGATCACGGGAGAAGATATGAAGAAAGAAATCATCGAGACTCTTGGCGCAACGATCGTGCTCGTAGCGCTGTTGTTTGGCGTCTCTCCTCTGCGCGCCGCCGAACGTGATGGCGCCGCCAGTTGGCCCGAGTTTCACGGGCCGAATCGCGACAACATCTCCCGCGAAAAGGGTCTGCTGAAAAAATGGCCCGCGGACGGGCCGCGCCTGGTCTGGAAATCCACGGAATGCGGATGGGGTTATGCCGGAGTCTCCATAGCAGAGGGAATGATCTTCACGTCGGGAGATTTCGGCGATACCGAGATGGTCATCGCGCTGAACTTGGATGGCCGGCTGCTGTGGAAAACACCGAACGGCAGGAGCTGGAGAGGGCCGCATCCCGGCTCTCGGACGACGCCAACCTACGCGGGCGGTGTTCTCTACCAAATGAATCCGACCGGGAACCTCGCTGCACTGCGGGCCCGATCGGGGGAGCAGATTTGGTCCCTTGATCTTCGGTCCGAGTTTGGTGCGCGGTACGGTACATGGGCCATGGCTGAGAACGTCGTCATTGACGGCGACTCGCTGTTCTGCGTGCCGGGCGGCGACAGAGGTCTTGTCGTCGCGCTGGACAAGAACACGGGGAAAACGATTTGGACGAATACCGATCTCGACGAGGTGGCCGCCTATTGTTCCCCACTGCTGGTGACGTACAAGGGCGTTCGTCAGTTGATCACGATGACGCAGAGGTCGGTCATTAGCGTCGACATCCGCACCGGCAAGCTGTTGTGGTCGCATCCACACCGGACGCCGCACGATCAGAACGTCACAACACCCGTATTCCACGACGGATACGTCTATGTCACCAGCGGCCATTCGAGCGGAGGCGCGCTGCTGAAGATCAACCCGGATCAGCGCGGCGTCACGGAGCTCTGGTCCAAAACGGACCTGGATAACTGTCACGGCGGCATGATTTTGATCGACGGACGCATGTACGGCAGCGCCTGCCGGATCGGCGGGAAAGGGTTCTTCTGCGCCGATTTTCTGACCGGCAAACGCAAGCAGACGGACTTGACCCTGGGCAAGATCTCGCTGACATGCGCCGACGGAATGCTGTACGGCCTCAGTCACCGCGGCAAAATGTACCTGATGAAAATCACCCCCGAAGGGTTCAACGTTGTCAGCCAGTTTGACGTCCCCAGGGAAAACAGAGCCCGCTATCTCACTCACCCCGTCGTCTGCGGCGGGAGGCTCTACATAAGGCACGGTGACAATCTCTATGTGCACGACATTCGTGGTGAAGGGACACCCACGCGATGAGCAAGCCGACCCAGAAACCGCTTGAACCCGCTGAAGTCGCGAGTCTGGCGCTGGCCGTCCTTGCCGCCGATCGCTTTCCGCATCTGGCCACCATAGATGGTGATCAACCGCGGCTGCGGCCCGTTTCGCCGGTGAAAACCGACGGATTTATCGTCTATGTGGCCAACCTGCGCAGCTATCACAAGACGGTTGAGATCGAAGCCAACCCGAAAGTCGAGCTGTGTTACCTCGACGACAAGCACGATCAGGTGCGCATCACCGGCGTGGCGGAAGTGGTCACCGATCGAGACCTGCTCCAGGAGATCTGGGACGCAAATCCACTGCTCAGACAGTACCTGGGCAGCATCGCCAACCCCGAACTGATCCTGTACTGCATCCGGCCGACCCGCGTGAGCTACATGCGGGAATGGGCGCTGGAGTACATCAACGTACCTTCAGAATCCACCCAAAACGGCACCACTGGTTAAGGTAGCATCTCCGGTTTCTACCATAGTCCAGGAAAGGGGGATTCCGCTGGCGAACCCGTAGGTGGTCCAGCGCAAGGCGAGAAGCGTCGCCGCGTCGAGCGCCGCTCAAAATGCCGTCGAGTTGAGCGGAGAGAGGGGGATTCGAACCCCCGGTCCCGGTTTCCCAGGACACGGCATTTCCAGTGCCGCACAATCGGCCACTCTGTCATCTCTCCGAACCACTTGTTTTATAGTGTATTCTTCAAATCTGGGATTCCGTTCTGTTTTGCGTTGACACCCGCGTTGACACCCGTTATGCTGTAATCGTTGAAAATGACGCCCGCGAAGCGGTGGATGCTTCCGAGCGTCCGACACCAACCGGCAACTCGAGACGGAGGTTGATGCATGGCACATTCTAGCAAGACTATCAGGCGTCGCAAGGTGAAGCAAACCCGGCCTGCGAAGCCTTATGACGAGTTCCCCCTGTTCGCTCACGCGTCCGGCCGCTGGGCGAAAAAGGTCCGTGGCCGGACCCTGTTTTTCGGGCGGTGGGGGCACAAGAGGGGCAACCAGATTGTACCGGTTGAGGATGTTGACGTATCCGCCCGCGAGGCTCTCGCCAAACTGAATCACGATTGGCCGTGGGTGTCCAAGGGTCTCACGCCCCCACCCGTTGACGCGAGCGATGGCTGCACAATAGCCGACGCATGCAACATCTTTTTGACAAGCAAGCGCAATCGACTCGACGGGGGAGAACTCTCGGCACACTCATTCGCCAAGTATTTCGAGACTTGTGAGCTTCTGATCGGCCACTTTGGGAAAGACCGCCGCGTGGATGACCTGCGCCCCGACGATTTTGAAAGCTTTCGCAAGGCGCTGGCGCAGGGCTGTGGAGTCGTCACGCTGAAGAGTAAAATAAATCGCTGCCGAGTTGTGCTGAAATACGCCAGCGACAACGAACTGATCGACCGGCTGGTGAGATACGGACGGGCGTTCGATCGGCCGTCTGCGAAGATGATGCGACGTGCACGGAACGAAGCCGGCTTACGAATTTTCGAGGCGGCCGAACTACGGACGCTCATTGACGAGGCCGATCCCGTGTTGCGGGCCATGATTCTGCTCGGCGTCAACGCCGGATTCGGGAACACGGATGTCGCCAGTCTGCCACAGCCGGCGGTGGACCTGGACGCAGGCTGGGTTGACTTTCCGCGTCCAAAGACCGAAATTCGGCGTCGGGTTCCGCTTTGGGCGGAAACGATCAAAGCGTTGCGGGAAGCGCTCACGAAACGACCGGAGGCGAAAGACGACGCCGATGCCGATCTTTGCTTTCTCACAGTTCGTGGCACGAGGTTCGTTCGTGTGCAACCGAGTAAGAGGACACCGGGGCGATATGTGACGATAAACGCTCTCTCGCGACGGTTCGAGTCGCTGACGAGACAACTCGGAATCAACGGGCGAAAGGGACTCGGTTTCTATACTCTCCGTCACGTCTTTGAAACCATCGCCGGTGAATCAAGGGATCAGGTAGCTGTCAACGCCATCATGGGCCACGTCGATAACAGCATGGCCGCCGTTTACCGGGAACGCATTAGTGACGAACGCCTGCGGTCCGTCACGGACTGTGTGCACCGCTGGCTTTTCGGTGCGTCAGAAAAACTCGATGACACCCGATCGCTGGGGGCGGCGTCGGCGACGTGATGGGGCTGAAACCCGGACTTTGCGGCGTTCCTCAAACGTGATCACGTCGGCAAGGTCAATCAGAAACCGTGGGCGTCCGGTGCCAGGACTCAAGCTGATGTCGATCGCCGACAACTGCCCGGTGTTGATCAACGCACGAACCTTGTCCGGCTTGCACTGCCAGCGTGCAGCTAGTTGCTTCGGCGTCAATTTGGTCCGTTCGGTCACCATTTTGCAGCAATCACATCCGCTACCTTTACACAACAGACTCCCGACAACTCTTCATCGTTTTACCCCGGGGCTCCCGCCGGCCATTTCGTTTCGCGTCCTACGGAAATCTTCGGCGCTGCTGCACGCGGCGATCGATCCACCGCGCCCGGTCGCTGCTCCGTTACCGTGACAACGTGTTTTTGAAACTTGGTCTTTGTGATGGCGAGAGTTTCATACACCACCGACAGAAGACGGCGAGTCTGCGTTGTGAAGTCGCTCGTCGGTTTGCATATACCAAAACACCCTCCAATTCCCGTACCACGCAAAACACACAGTCATCCTGAGTCGGCCCTTTCGTCAGCACCATCACCCGCATCTCCCGGCGGCCGGCAATTCGGTTCCCGCAGCGTTCCCACGTTCAACTCCGGCCACAGTTCCTCGCTGTGCATGGCCGCCAACAAGTTCCACGTCGCGTGAGCCAAGTGGTCTTCTCCGCGATCCCCGGCAAGGTACAGGTAGATGTGCCGGATCGCGTGGTTCAGCAGGTCGGCGACCGGCATTCCGCGTTCCCAGTTGAAATCACCGTACTTGGCGGCGCCTTCGGCACACGTCTCCGCGAGTCGCCGCAGGCCGACGGGGGAGATCAGGTCGTACCGGCTCGAATCCGCGTCGGTGCTGCGGTTTGCCCCGGTACAGAACCGCTTAATGTCATTCTCCGGAACCGTGCTCATTCGAGACCACCTAATCTTCTGGCTCAAAGAACTTCACTGGCACGTTCTGGCCTGCAATTCTGCGCAGATTCTCTTGATCAGTGATCCGGAGAAACTCGGCATAGTCCATTTCGCGGAACCCAACGAACCTGAACCTACGAGGTTCGGCTTCGGTCTGATCGTAGATCGCAACGATGTCGTCGCTGATGCCGAGCACCAAGACTTCCGCCCACGGGGGCAAATGCACGGGCAGTTCTGCGATCCCGTGGTACGGGCCGCCGTGGAGGTCTACCGTCGTGGTAT
>CAZGYE010000306.1:0-6932 GCA_964530165.1 uncultured Planctomycetaceae bacterium | reverse complement strand
ACCGGGATGGACGATAAAGCCGAGCGGGTGTTGGCCGACCTGAAGGCATCGAGCACGGCCAAACCGCTGCACATCGGCGGCAAGGAAATCGCGTTCTTCGATCAGCCGAGCGAGAGCCTGGCTTGGCTCGCAAAGGTGTTCGGGAGAGCACCGCACAGCCAACCCTCTCTCAACGGCGAATGGGCGATGTTCGGCGGCGGTCCGTCCCGAAATCCCGTGGGATGCTCCACACGTCGAGCGGCGAAGATCCAATGGCAGGTGGAAACTGTCTTCGACCCCACCAAGGACCCCACCGAAACGGCCCAATCCGACGCCGACATAGAACTCAAGCAAACCGTCCGGGGACTGCTCGACACGTACCGAGAGAAAAACGCCGCGCTGATGCCGCGTTTGCATCCGATTGTCGCAGGCGACACCGTCTTCGTGCGGACAATCGGCAACATCTTGGCCATCGATCTCAAGACCGGCAAAACGAAATGGCCGACACAGCACGACGCGGCCATCGAGCAACTGCTGGCCGACACCGGGCCGGACGTACCGCGGCCGAACCGGAAGAGCTATGTTTCGATGCTGTTGTCTCAGCGAATTTGGGGCGACGCCACCAACGGTTCGTTGAGCAGTGATGGTGAGTTTCTCTACGCGGTGGAAGAAGTCGGTTTTTCGAGACCGATCCTCGATTCCAGAACGCGACAATGGATTCAGCCGCGAGACAACAACACACTCGTGGCCTATCACCTGACGAAGAAAGGGAGCGAAGGGAAGCGCGCCTGGGCCGTGGGCGGTGCAGTGGGCGATTCGTTGTACGAGCTTCCGTTGGCCGGGACATTCTTTCTCGGTGCACCCCTGCCGCTCGCCGGCCGATTATATGTTCTGGCCGATGTCCGCAGCGAAATCCGTTTGATGGTGCTCGACCCGCAGAACGAGGGTCGGCTCGATTGGTCCCAGCCGCTGGCGGCGGCCGGTGTGAGTATCGTCCAGGATGACCGGCGGCGGTCGGCGGGAACGGCTGCTTCCTACGCGGACGGCGTGCTGGTCTGCCCCACCGATGTCGGCGCCGTCGTCGCCGTCGATCTGACCACCCGTTCGCTGCTGTGGGGACGAAAATTCGCCTCGCCAGGACAACCGGGACCGGGCGGTCGCCGGATTGCAAACCCGCGTCCACCGAAGGGTGTTCCTCAGCCGGTGGTTCCTACCGGCTGGGCCGGATCGAGTGCCGGCTGGGCCGGATCGAGTGCCGACTGGGCCGGATCGAGTGCCGACTGGGCCGGATCGAGTGCCGTCATCACCGCTGGCAAAGTCCTGCTGACACCCCGCGGCACCAACGAAATCTACTGTGTCGATCTGCTGGACGGCTCGGTGCTGTGGAAGAAGCCACGCGGCGACGGCGTGTACGTGGCCGGCGTCGCCGACGGAAAGGTGATCCTCGTCGGTGCGAAATCGGTTCAGGCGTGGAAACTCGCCGGCGGCGAAGCCGCCTGGAAGCCTGCTGTGGTTAAGTCTCCCTCCGGCCGCGGATTCATCCAGGACGGGCGTTTGTACGTCCCGACGAGCGCCAAGGAATTGGCGGTCTTCGAAGTCGCGTCGGGGAAAGTCCTGGCAAGCATGAAATTGCCCCAAGGCCGGCGGCTCGGCAACCTGATCTGCACCGCCGGCACCGTCATCTCGCAAGGAGTCGATTCCATTCACATCTTTCCGCTGCCTGACGAGCCATGAACGGGCAATAGCGTGTGGAAGATGGTGGCGTGTAGATCCGAGACCGTCACCGGGCGTTGGGCCGGCTGGCAGCCGTCTTTGTCCGATGCGCCGACGACGGTGCCACCTTGGACCCCGCCGCCGGCCAGGAAGCAACTAAAGACGTTCGGCCAGTGATCGCGGCCAGCGCCCGCGTTGATTCTCGGCGAGCGGCCAAACTCGCTGAGCATGACAACCAGCGTCTTTTCGAGCAGGCCGGAATCGGCCAGGTCTTCCACCAGCGACGACAGGGCGGGGTCCATCACCTTGGCGTGTGCGCGCATCGCAGGGAAGTTACCGGTGTGCGTGTCGAATCCGCAGCGGTTGACCTGGATGAAACGCACGCCCCGTTCCACCAGTCGCTTGGCGAGCAAGGCGCCTCGGCCGAACGTGGTGTCGCCGTACCGGTTCCATGTCGTCGCGGGAACGTGCTCGAACCGAAACGCTTCGAGGGCCGGGCTGCCTAACAACCGGGCGGCCTCGTCGACGGATTCCGGAAACGCGAGGTACGGGTCTCTGTCGCCCGGAGAGGGAATGAAACAGGCTTCGCAGCTCGGGCCTAGATAGCCGGCGCGCGGCGCCCGCCCGCTGATGGAGACATAGGCCGGCAAGTCGCCGACGGTTTCGGTCTCGCGGACGACGAGCGAACCGATTCCCGGGTGATGGAGGTTCGAGGCTGGCGTGGTGCCGGTTTGCAAGTTGTACGTGGCCGGCAGGTGTTCTCCCGATGTTCCGACGAGCGAGCGGATCAGAGCGCAGTGATGCATCTGCCGGGCCAGCCGGGGGAAGATTTCGGAAATGAACACTCCCTCTGCAGAGGTCGCGATCGGTCGGAACTCGCCCTGGCTGGGACGTCCTGGCTTGGGGTCCCACGTGTCGAGGTGGGACATGCCCCCGCCGTTCCAAAAAAGAATGACGTGCTGGGCTTTTGGTGCGTGGCTCGTCTCGGAGAAGGCCGACAGATTCCGCACCTGAAGTCCGAGAAGGGTCGCCCCGGCGGATCCCAACATGGCCCGGCGGGTCAGTTGACCGTTTTGAAACACCATCGATCGGTTCCTCGGCGTTGAGCTTACCTGACCGCTAGGGCAGCGGGGCGCCGGCCGGTGGCAGCTTGACTAGTTCCACTCCGGTCACTTCCGGGTGGGTGGCGATTTCCGCGAGGGCCTCGGCGGGCGGTTCGTTGTCCAGGTTCAGCACGGCCACTGAATCTCCGCCGGGCATGTTTCCCGCGCGTCCCAGGGCCATGTGGGCGATGTTGACCTTGTGTTTGCCGCAGACGGTCCCGATAAAGCCGATCAGCCCCGGCACGTCGCGGTGAAAGTACAGCAGCAACGCTCCGTCCAAGTAGGCGTCGAGCTGGAACTCGCCCAGCCGGACCAGACGCAGGAACTCGTGTCCGAACACCGTACCGGCCGCGGTGAGCTCGCCGTCGTCGGTGAGGACCGTGGCAGTGACCATCGTCGAGAAGTCGCCCGCTTCGGACGACGAGGACTCGGTGATCTCGATGCCTCGCTCGTGAGCCAGCGTCTCGGCGTTCACGAGATTTACGTTTTCATCCAGGGCCGATTCGAGCAGCCCGACGGCAAAACTGGCGGTGATCAGCTTGGTCTGCTTGCCGGCCGCTTCGCCCCGGTAATGAACTTTGGCCGCCCGCAGTCCGCCCGATTTGTTCCGCTGCGCCAGAAACAGACCGAGGCGACGGCCCAGGTCGAGATACGCTTTGACGTCTTGGATTTCCGCGGCTGAGATCGGGGCCACGTTGATGGCGTAGCGGACCTCGCTGCGCAGCAGAAACCCGCCGATGATGTCCGCCGCCTCGAGGGCGACCGATTCCTGGGCCTCGTCGGTCGACGCGCCCAAATGCGGAGTGGTCAGCACACCGGGCAGATCGAGCAGCGGCGAGCCTTCCGGCGGCTCATGGGTGTAGACGTCCAGCGCCGCGCCGGCCACGTGTCCCGAATGGACGCCCTCAGCCAGCGCCGTTTCATCGACGATGCCGCCGCGAGCACAGTTGATAATCCGCACCCCTTGTTTCATCTTCGCGATCCGCTCGGCATTGACGATGCTGCGCGTCTCGTCGGTCAACGGCGTGTGGACGGTCAGGTAATCGCAGCGGACGACAAGTTCGTCGACGTCGCGGAACAGTTCGATTCCCTGTTCGGCGGCCCGCTCGGCCGAGAGGAACGGATCGTAGCCGATGACCGTCATTTCCAATCCGCGCGCACGCCGGGCGACCGCCTGTCCGATGCGGCCCAGACCGATGATCGCCAGCGTTTTGCCGGCCAATTGCGTGCCGGTGAATTTCTTACGTTCCCATTTTCCTTCCCGCATGCTGGCCGAGGCGGGTGCGATGTTCCGCGACAGGGCCATGAGCATGGCGATCGTGTGCTCGGCGGTGCTGGTGGTGTTGCCCGCCGGTGTGTTCATCACCACAATGCCTTCGCGGGTGGCCGCTTGCAGGTCGATGTTGTCGACGCCGACGCCGGCCCGCACGATCACTTTCAGCCGCGGTTGATCCTTGAGCAGCTCAGCGGTCAGCTTTGTACCACTGCGAATGATGATGCCGTCGGCATCCTTCAACGCTTCGCGGACTTCTTCCGGCGAGAGACCTTTTCGCACGTCCACCTCGATGCCGGACGTCTCTTCCAGAATCTTCAAGCCGGCAGGCGACAGGTTGTCCGTAATCAGGACTCGGTGCATGGGGAGACACTCCTTTTTAAGACTCTGTTTCCGAGATTCCATTCGGCTGGGAACTCAGCGTTGATTCACGTAAACCGCCCCGAGCCGGCAACCGATCCGAGCCGGCAACCGATCCGATCCGGGCAACCGGTCCGATCCGGGCAACCGATCCGAGCCGGGCAACCGATCCGATCCGGGCAACCGGTCCGAGCCGGGCAACCGGTCCGGTCAGGGACCGATGACCGTACAGTTCGGCAACGCCTGCTTCAGCTTCTCGACGCCGCCAGCCGTGACTTTCGTGTTGTTGAGTTTCAATTCTTGCAGATCAACCAGCGAGTGCACATATTTCAGTCCGTCATCGGAAATCTGCGTCCGGATGAGCGACAATCGCTGTAGTTTGGCCATGTTGCCGAGATACTGGAGGCCGGCGTCGGTGATGCTGGCGCCTTCCAGGTCCAAATCGTTGAGGTTTGTCAGCTCTGCGAGAATCTTTAACCCGGCGTCGGTGATCTCTCCCACGGCGGAACTCGTTGAATTCAGGCTCAGTCGCTTGAGGTTCACGAGCCCTTTCAGATGCTCGAGACCGGCGTCGGTCACCAGCGTTTCCATGAGGTCCAGGTCTTCCAGCGCGGTGTTGTTCTTCAGATGGGCCAGGCCGGCGTCGCCGACGGATGTGTCCCGCACCGACAGAATCTTGAGCGTCTTGTTCCCGGCAAGATGTGCCATCCCCGCGTCGCCGACGTAGGTGAAACGAACAAGCAGCTTCTCGAGGTTGGGCAGCGTGGCGAGATACTTGAGTCCCTCGTCGGTCAATTCGGTCTTATCCAGTTCCAGTATCCTGAGCTTCTTGAGGTTCTTCAGTTTCTCCAGGCCGTCATCGTGGAAGTTGGCGTCGGAAAGGTTAATCATCTCCAGGTTGGTCAAGGCCAACAGGTGTTCCAGACCGGCGTCGGTAACGTTTGTTTGCTGGAACTTGAGAAACTTCAGTTTCGTCAGGCCCTTCAAATGAACGAACGCGCCGTCTCCGATGCCGGTCCGCCGCAGGTCCAAATCCTGAAGTTTCTTGAAACCGGCCAGGTGCTTCAGGCCCTCGTCCGAGATGTCGGTGCGAAACAGGTCCAACACAACCAGATTGGTCAGGCCTTTGAGCGTCTCCAGACCGGCGTCTGTCACGAGGGTTTCTCTCAGGCTCAGCACGCGAAGCGTCTTGAGGTCTTTGAGGTGATCCATGCCGGCATCGGTGATGTCCGGCCCGAACAGAAGCACACTTTCCAGGTGCGGCAGACCTTTCAGGTGAACGAGGTCGTCATCCTTTGGTTGGCTTGCTCTGAGGTCGACCAGAATGACGGAATGCGAGTCGTTTTGACCGATTCGGCCCAACTTCTTCAGAGCTGCCACGGCTGCCGGGTCGTCAGGCTTTGGTTTCTCGACGGCCGGCTGGGGCGTATCAGGCGGTGGTTTGATCGGCAGCGGTCCGCCTTTCTGCGAATCGCAGCCAAAAAGCAGCCCAAACCAGAGCAGACAGGGCAACGCAGTCGACAGTCTCACGAGGTAGCTACTCCCGAAAAACAACACTGATCCTACCACATCAGTAGGCTGATCCTACCACATCAGCAAGATGTCGCCAGCCTACTTCGCCCGGCTTTCGAAAGCAAACCAACAGGCCCAGGACAATGTCGTCTTGCCCATTGCAGTTGCGGCCATGTGGACCGAGCACGACAATAGGGACGCTGACGACATTCCCCGTGGCCCAGCTTGGCTTGCAGGCGGTATGCCGACGGGAACGCCGTTTCCACAAGACAACCGACAACTCTTTTCGCGGAGCGTGATCCATTTCCATCACAACCACGACCGAATTTGCGTATCAGACCTGCATTTCACCGGAGTGCGGCGGCCGGTTCTCCGTCGACGAGGTGCTCACGTCCTGCCCGGACTGCGGCGGGCTGTTGGACGTCGACTACCAATGGGACCGCGTGCCGGTGCCCAGCTCGATGCGTGAGTTCGAGACGCGGTGGGGCCATCGCCAAAACGCGCTCGATTTCAGCGGCGTTTGGCGATTCCGCGAGCTGCTGCCGTTCGCGCCGGAAGAGAGCATCGTCACGATCGGGGAAGGGCAGACGATCCTGCAAGAATCAGCCGCGGTGGGTCGATACGTGGGCATGCAGCCCGGACGGCTCTTTTTGCAGTACGAGGGGCTGAACCCCTCGGGGAGTTTCAAAGACAACGGCATGACGGCAGCGGTCACGCACGCGCGGCTGGTTGGTGCGAAGTGGGCGGCGTGCGCCTCGACGGGCAACACCAGCGCTTCGCTGGCGATTTTTGCCGGCACCACGAACCTGTTTCGGGCGATCGTGTTCATCGGCAGCGGCAAGATCGCCACCGGCAAGCTGTCGCAGGCGCTCGATCACGGGGCGGCGACGCTGCAAATCGAGGGGGACTTCGACGACGCGATGATGCGGGTCCGCGAAGTCTGCGCCCAAGAGGGAATCTACCTGTGCAACAGTGTGAACCCGTTCCGGCTG
>CAZGYE010000305.1:0-6976 GCA_964530165.1 uncultured Planctomycetaceae bacterium | reverse complement strand
GGGGGGCGTCAGCCCCCTGGTTGTCGGAACAGCCGGTTGACACCGGCCGCTCGCCTACCCTGTTGACAAGTCTCAGAACAACTTCGGCTCGGGGGCATGAGGGTAATCGACCGGCTCGTAGCGTACCGAGAGGAACGGTGTCGGCAGCTTCCGTCCTCCACGGTGCCGGCTGGTCAGCAGCATGTCGTGCAAGCCGGTCATCCACAGGGTCCGCTCTACCGGGTAGGGGGAGTGGTAGGAATGGACAAAAAGCTCGATGGCCAGAGAGCAGGTACGTGAAATGCGGGTAAGGTCGCGGCCGCTCTGCGATGTGCGTAGCGATCAGCTTGTCATCGCCCTTCATCCGCGCCACGAACGCATTGGCCCGGGCCACGCCCGCGAGCATGGCAATCGCCCCCTGCACTCCGTCGTGGTACCCGAACAGGAACAGGGCCACCTGATCGTGCTGGAGCTCCTTGCGATTGCGGAACGCTCCTGTCGCGTCCCCTGAATGCGGGATGGCCGCCAGGCCGGCTTCGAGCAATTCCCTCGACCAGCGGCCCACATCGAGCGCGTCCCACATGGCTTTGCCCTCGAAGCACTCAACGGCAGCGACGATCCCGCCATCAGCGGAAAATGCATTTCACGGGAGCCTTTTTCAATTTCTTTTCCCTTTCCAGTCCGTGCCGAGTGCGTAGGCAAGTAGCTCGGCGATGTCCTTCACTTGCACGTCGGCGTCCCGCGCCGCGACGCCGTCGCTCATCATCCTCAGGCAAAACGGACACGAGACGGCAACGATCTTCGCTCCGGTGGCGACCGCCTCTTCAACCCGGCCTAAGCCGACGCGGCCCTCTGAGGTGTCGTCAAACCACATTCGCCCGCCGCCGGCGCCGCAACAGGATGTCTCGCGGCCGTGGCGGGGCATTTCAATCAACTTGTTCGTCCCGCCGGCTGGAATCGTCAGATCGATCAATTCTCTCGGTGGGGCGATCACATGATTGACTCGCGCCAGGTAACACGGGTCGTGGTATGTGAGATTGCCGCCGAAACCGGTCATCGTTTCCCGATTGATCGGCAATCTGCCCCGGTCGATCAGCTCGGCGAGCAACTGGCTGTGATGCATCACCTCGAATTCGCCGCCGAATTGCCGATAATCATTCTGGAAGCTGTTCAGGCAGTGCGGACAATGGGTCACGATTCTTTTCACCTTGTACTGGGCAAGCGTCTGGAGGTTTGACTCGGCAAGCTGCTGAAACAGGAACTCGTCACCCATTCGCCGGGCCGACTCGCCCGTGCATCGTTCTTCCGGGCCGAGCACCGCGAAGTTGACGTGTGCCGCCTGAAACAGCTTGACAACGGCACGGGCCACGTTTTGAATCCGCCGATCGTATGCTGCCGCACAGCCGACCCAGTAGAGCACCTCGAAATTGGGATTGTCTTTCACGGTCGGAACGTTCAATCCGTCCGCCCAGTTGAATCGATCTTCCCTGGGCATGCCCCAGGGATTGCCCGATCGCTGCAGCTTCTGCAGCGCTTGAGCGGGCGGGCCGCGCAGCTCGCCTTCGCCAATCCGGTTTCGCCGCAGGTCGGTGAGCAACTCAAGCGGGTCGACGCCGAGCGGACAGACGTCGACGCACGCGCTGCACGTCGTGCAAGCCCAAAGTGTTTCGGCGGCGATCACCTCGCCGTCGAGCGATGGGGCTCTTGCTGGTGGCTCATCTTCAGCACCGCCTGCCCGCCGGGTCGCCCGCAGCGCCGCGGCAATGCGGTTCATGTGCCTTCTGAGATCCTGCACCACGTCGCGCGGCGAGAGCGGTTTGGCCGCTTCGTAAGCGGGACATGCGTCCTGACAGCGACCACAAGAGACACATGCATCAAGTTGGACCAATTGCCGGCGCGTAAACTCCTGCAACCGGCCGACACCCACGAGACCGGTCTCTAGAACGTCCTCCATCGAGATCGGAACCATGTGGCCAAGTTGTTTGGTTCCGGTCGCGATGTTCACCGTGCCGGCAATCACATGCATCAGACGCGTGTACGGAAAAACTGCAACGAAGCCCAGCGCAAAAACCGCGTGCAGCCACCAAAGGGCAAAGTGAATAGCCGACGCACCGCTCGGCGTGGCGCCCAGCGCCCCGAAGACCGTCGCGACGCCGAACCCGACAAACGAGAAAGCCGGCTGCGGCGTCCCCTCGCGAATAATGCGCAGGCCTTCAATCAGGTAGCCGGTGACAATGAGAACAACCAGCATGCCCAGCAGCACCCAGTCCAGCCGATTGTGCCCGATGCTCGAACTACCCTGCCACCGACGCGCGACGAACCACGCACAGCCGACGAGCAACGCCAGCCCAAAGGCATCGAGGACCATTTCATAGAGGGCGAAATAGACGCCTTTGTGAAACCACGGATCGGTCGCCTCACGTCCCAAGACGGCGGCACCGTAATGTTCTATCGCGATGAGGACCGTTCCGACGAGCAGAACTGTGAACCCGCTGAACATCAACAGATGCGCTCGACCGGCCCAGACACGGCCCCGGTACACCGACCGTTGGAGCACCATCTCAGTGAAAAGGCGTTTGAAAGCCAAGCCCCAGTTGACCGGATGCTCCGCTTTGCGGCCGAGGTTCCACATCCGTACGCGGCGGGAGATGCCGTAACAGCATGTCGTCACCGAGGCGGCCGTCAGAGCATAGAAAACGCCCTGCGACACCGGGCCGATGTTCCCGAACACCTCGCGGGTCAGCGATTCAGTCGGCATTGAGTTTTTCGATCAATTGCGGGACCATTTCGTACACGTCTCCGACCAGGCCGTAGTCGGCCACGTCGAAGATGGGTGCTTCGGGGTCCGTGTTGATCGTCACGATGACTCTTGAGTTCTTCATGCCTGCCAGGTGTTGCACCGCACCGGAAATTCCCAGCGCCAGATACAATTCCGGTGCGACGATCTTCCCGGTCTGCCCGACCTGCAATTCATTGGGGGCGATGCCGGCATCGACCAGCGCCCGCGAGCTTCCAGTGGCGCCGTTGAGTCGATCGGCCAGGGCGCCCACGAGTCTCTCATAGTCGTCGGAATTCTTGAACGCCCGCCCGCCGGAGACCACGACCCGCGCTTCGGTCGCATCCGGCCGATGGCTGGTCCGGGAGTCAATCCGCTCGAAGCGGATGTGGTTCGGCAGTGATGCTCCGTCGACCGCGACCGGCGTGATCTCGAATGGTTTCTCGGCCGGTTGGGGTGATTCGTAAGCTGAGGGGCGAATCGTCACGATCTGCGGTTTTCCCAAGAGCACGACCGTCGCGGTCACAGCGCCGGCGAACATGGGACGCCGCAGCTCGAGTTGTCCGTCCCGGAATTCGTGGCCGATAACGTCGCTGGCCATTGCGCCGCCGAGGAGTCCTGCCGCCCGGCCGACGATGTCTTTGGCGAAAGTCGTCGATGCCGCGACGACCAGCTCTGCCTCACGGTCGGCGGCTACGTCGGCGATGACTCGGGCGTAACGATCGGCGACGGGACGGGCGAGCTCGGCGCGGTCGGCAACGACTACCGGCGCATACAGGGCCGCATTGCGCACGACAGCTTCAATCTGCCAACCCAGCACCAGGCACTCGACATGGCGGCCCGTCGCTTCGGCCACGGCGCTGGCAAAACCGATAGCAACCCGGCAACCCGGTCGAAGGGTCGTTGAGTCATGTTCTGCGATCACCAAGACACACATCGTCGAGCGTCCGTTCAGAGCACCTTCGCTTCGTTGCGGAGCCGATCAATCAAATCATCGACACTGTCGACCCGTACGCAGTGACGTCCTGACGCCGCCGCTTCCAGACGGAGCATCTGAATCCGCGGCTGGATCGTCATCCCCAGCTCGTCGACGCCGATCCGCTCGATGGGTTTCTTCTTCGCTTTGAAAATGCTCGGCAGCGAGGCGTATCGCGGCTCATTGAGACGCAGATCGGTGGTGATCACGGCAGGCAGGCCGACGCGGACAGTCTCGATACCTTTGTCGGTTTCGCGAGCGACACGAACAGCGCCGTCGACAAATTCGACCTTCGACGCGAATGTTGCCTGCGGCCAATCCAAGAGTGCCGCGAGAAACTGGCCCGTCTGGTTCGCGTCGTCATCCACGGCCTGCTTGCCCATCAGGATCAGGTCCGGTTGTTCTCGGCTGGTCACCTGCTCGAGCACGCGCGCTACGTTCCAGGGATCGAGCGGTTCGCCGCATTCGACCAGCAGGGCCCGGTCGGCGCCCATTGCCAGCGCAGTGCGCAGTTGGGTCTCGTAATCGGTCGAACCAATTCCCACGGCCAGCACATCCACGTCGACCGTCAATTTCTCTTTTGTGCAGACCGCTTCCTCAATCGCGATGGCGTCAAACGGATTGACGACGAACGGCAGGTTCTCTTCGTCGATGCCGAGTGAATCATCCCGAACACGGACCTTCTGATCGGTATCGGGCACACGTTTGATCGGTACGAGAATTTTCATGGCGCGCGGCGGAACGGAACTTCCTTTTCGAAGACGCCGTCGCCGTCGGCATCTTCACGGATGACGGCGATGTTGCGTTTTCTGTCGATCCAGAGCTCGCGACGGCCGCGGCCGTTCTCGAGTCTTTGGGTCCAGACCCTGGCGGGGAGGCTCAGCTGTTCCCACAGGTCGTCGTGCTGCCGGCCGGCGGGCACGGCTCGGAACTGCTGTTTGGGACGTTCGTTCAAATGATGGACCCCCCAAAGAGCGACGGAACCGGCCGCCAGCGTCAGCACGATCGGAACCCAATGAACGGCGCTTTCTTCGATCGCTACGGTCGCCGGGTCGAATTGACGATCAGAATCGGCTGGGTCATTCATCACCAGCCGGCTCGAACCTGCGGCAGAAACGGCGTCGCACGTTTCTTCGGTCTCCGTCTGCTCGATCAATTGTGCCAGTGCACGTGCGGCGCGATCGGCCATCCCTTCGGGCGCCGACAGAACGAAACGCGTCGACCAATGGCCGTCCAACGCGTCGAAGTGTTCCTCCGCGATCAGCGAGACGGGGAGATGTTCCGTGTACAGCAACTCGTGAGCAAAATACCCCGCCTCGGCCGCGCTCTTGAAACGGGCGACCGGCACCAGCAAATCGTCGCTCTGGACCTCGTCAAACCAGTGTTCCGCACCGGCTGTGGCATCGTCGCCGAACATGTCGTCGACAACCTGTCTGCTCGACCGGCTGGACCTGTCTGCTCGACCGGCTGGCGCATCATCCCTCGGTTTTGCACAGGCGGGACAGACTGCCTCCTGGTCATTGAGAAAACGGCCACAGTGCAGACATTCAGGCATGACGGTTCTTTCTTATCCTTGACGATGCTCACATTCATCATAAGCACTCAGCGGCCGGCAGACTACTGTGATTCTGGCGGCGAGGGCCGGTATTCAGAGAAGAGGCGTACGGCGAGCTGAGCCTGGAACACGCCCACAGACGCGAAATCCTCGCCCAAAGCGACTACATTACAGTCCACCGCTGTGAAATTTCCGTGGGGTTTGTCGGCCACAGCTATTTTTTCGAGAGGCGAATGCATGAAGATTGTCAACGTCGACGTCATTCCTCTGACCGGCGCCACCGTCGACGGCGGTTGGCCGCAGGGACACGAACCGGAAGAGAACCTGCACGCGTTGGTCGAAGTCGCCACCGATGAAGGTCTAACGGGCATCGGCAGTTGTTACACGTCGGGCAAACTGGTCGAAGGGGCTCTCGAGCTGTTGTGGCCGCTGCTGGAAGGCGAATCCGCCGTTGAGCCGGAGCGCGTCACCGAGAAACTGCGTCAGTCCACCTTCTGGCAGGGGCGCGGCGGAGCGGTCGAGCATGCCATCAGCGGGCTGGACATCGCCCTGTGGGACATCATGGGCAAGGCGTGCGGTCAGCCGATCTCGCGGTTGTTGGGGGGAAACTATCGTCGGCGGATCAAGACGTACGGCTCCATTCTCTTCGACGAACCAGACGTGCTGCCCGACAGACTCCAGCAGGTGGTCTCGCGGGGTTTCCGAGCGATCAAGCTGGGCTGGCGACCCTTCGGTCGGCGGAGCCGCAAGTTCGACGAGCTATTGGTCCGCACGGCTCGCGAGGCCGTCGGTGAGGAGATCGAATTGATGGTCGACGCCGGCGGCAGCGAGCAGTTCTGGCCGCACGGTCTGAACTGGGCGCGAGAAACCGCCCGCATGCTGGCCGACTACGACATCGTTTGGTTCGAGGAAGCCTTGCCCCCGGACGATCTGGCCGGTTACGTCGAGCTAACGCGCGTCTCGCCGGTGCCCATTGCCGCCGGCGAGGTGCTCACGCGACGGCAGTCGTTTCTGCCCTGGCTCGAGAGCCGGGCGGTCGACATCATCCAGCCCGATTCGACCAAGAACGGCGGCTTGAGCGAGTCGCGGCGGATCGCCTGGATGGCCTTCGATCACAACATCCAGATGGTCAGTCACGGCTGGAACACGGCCGTCGGCCTGGCGGCCGACCTGCAGCTTGCCGCGGCCATGCCGGTGGCGCGGTACGTCGAATACCTGACGCCCACCGCGTACATCGACGATCTCACGGTCGCCCCGTTTGTGCTCGACGAGGAGGGCTCTCTACAGATTCCCGACGGTCCGGGACTCGGCATTGAGATCGATGACGACAAGCTGCAGAAATACCGGGGCAGTTAGCCCGGAATTATTCACAGCGGATTTCACCATGGAGACACAGAGAATACGGAGTAAGAAACTTACGTCGCCGGCAGATCCTGGCATCACGAATGTCCTTCTGCAAATTTCCGTGAACTCCGTGTCTCCGTGGTGAATTATCCCGATGAACCCGAGAACTCAAACGCTCGCGCCGAGAATGCCCCAGTATAAGCTGCCCGAGCCCCGGCCCTAATTCCGCGCAAAACGCTCCTCGCAAACCCTGACGGGATTGTTTCTTGCGCTCAGAATTCGGCCTTTAATCGGCGGGGTGGCGGGGCCTTAGAAAGGACGCGGTAATTCAGCAAAGCTGCAGAAG
>CAZGYE010000304.1:0-6983 GCA_964530165.1 uncultured Planctomycetaceae bacterium | reverse complement strand
ATGCACAAGGTGACCCCAGGGGGATTTGAACCCCCGTTGCCGGATCGAAAGTCCGGTGTCCTAGACCTGGCTAGACGATGGGGCCGAGAATGTACAACAATTTACGGCTTCCTTCGGTTCTGTCAAGCCGAGGACCGACCTCGAACCGTCCGCCATTCCGCCGTCAACGGGAACCGCACGAGGGACCCTTCACAAAAAACTCACCGTGAAGGACCTGCGAAAGCATCTTCGGGAACGTCAACCGTTGCGAGCAGCCCGGCGACCCTCACGGGTTGGAATTGCAGAGTCCACCCAACCTGGAGCGGCCACCCAATCAGCCGCCGCGCCTCCCGGAACTCCGGGTGAATAGGCGGCTCCCAAGAAATCAGTAACCAACGACATCTCAGGCCTCCGCAGGCGAAACCTCGGAAGGGTCTTCTTTGGAAGAATCTTCCTCGGAAGGCTCCTCCGCAGCCCGCTGCTCCGCCTGTTCAGCCTGAATGCGGTCACGAACTTCGCTGCGGTGAATCGGAATCTCTTTGGGAGCCTCAATACCGAGACGAACTTTGTCACCACGGATTTCCACCACGGTGATCACGATGTTCCCGTCGATTATGATGCTCTGGTTCTTCTTGCGCGACAAGACCAACATGGCACGCGTTTCTCCAGGGTACGAGATGGCACCCGCACGCATCAGGGCACATATCCACGCGAATTCAGGAAACTGAAAAAAATGACGGCGTCGTGTGTGTCCCGGTATCCAATGCCGTTCGACAATGTAGCTTCTAGCCGTCGTATATTCTACGGGCTGGAGAATCACCGGTCAAGAGATCCGCACAAAAAGAAAGGCGCGAGCGAGACAAAGACCTTCCCCGGCCCGGACCTCCCCCCTCAAGAAGGCAGTGTCCTTCCCTCTCGCCAGCGTGTGACGGAAACGGACGTGTTGACCTATGTTACATTCGACAAAGAGGTTAAGCCGGTCCCTTCGCTGCAGTGCGCTGCTGTGGGAGCAATGACGCGGACAACATCTGAACAAAAATTACCACCCAACACCCCCTCAGCAGGCTCCCTAACGACACCGACAATGACTTGCGCCGACGAGTACGAGAACGACCCTCCTGGCCTGGGGCGGGTCAAGCCATATCCTTCAGTGCCTTCAGCGGGCGAATCTTCACCACGTTGCGTGCCGGCTTTGCCTTGAAGATTGTCGGCTCTTTCGTGAACGGGTTGATCCCTTCGCGTTCTGGCGTGGCTGGCTTGTGGTTGACGGAGATCTTCAGCAGCCCCGGAAGATTAAACACTTTCGGTCCCCGCTTTCCAAGGTTCTTGCCGATGAGTGCGGCAAGCTCGTCGAGGACTCCGCCGACCTGTTTTTTCGTCAGGCCGGTTCCTTCGGCCAACGCGTTCAGAATCTCCGTTTTCGACATCGGCTTACCGCTGTTTGCCTTCTTGACCATCGCGAACTCCTGTTCTTTGGTAGGTGTCTTGCCAGTTCTGAAACCTTTGATTTTCGTGGCGCAGTTTCTCCAAACATCTGCGGTTTGAGGTAGTAAACTCTCGCCATCTTCAATTGTCAATCAATTCCATCGAGTTTTTGGGTACTTTTTCGGTTTTCTTGAGTGGTCCCCAGAGAGATTTCATTTGCTTCGGTCCCGGTTTTTGTGTAATCATTAGGGTGACGAGGTCTGTCACTCGGGTTCGTCACGACGAACTCGGCGACGTCGGAGAGGGTGGTGGTCTCGTTTGCATCCGCCAGATTCTGCGGTTTCAAGCTGATGCGGAGTTGACGGCATGTCGTCTGACGAGTTCGAACAGGTAGGCGCCGCGAGATCGGTCTCCCATCAGGTGCTTCTCGTTGAAGACGATGTCGGCACAGCCGTGTACTACAAAGAGTTGCTGGAGAGGCACGGCCATCGGGTGACTGTTGCCAAGAATGGCGGCCAGGCGCTATCGACATTCGTGGTGAAACGACCTGATTTCGTCGTTCTTGATTTGATCCTGCCCGGCGCAAGCGGTTTCGAGATTTGTGAACGAATGAAACAGACCGACGAAACGGTTCCCGTCATGGTGCTCACGGCAATCGACAGGGATGATTCGCGGAATCTGGCCCGACGGGTCGGCGCCGACGGATACCTGACGAAGCCGTGCGAGCCGAACACACTCATCGAGGCCATTCAGGAAATCACACAGGCGGTCTGGGAAAAAACGCACACGGATCAACACAAGAAAGAGAAACGGGTCCGCTTCAACTGTGATTGCGGAAAGCGGTTCAAAGTCAGTCCCATTCACCGGGGAAGAACTCTGACCTGTCCCGACTGTGGAGAAACGCTGATCATTCCGCGTCACGATTGACCGGCTCTCCTTGTGGCGGACAAACAAATGGCCCGGCCCGCCAAATCTGAAATCCGAAATCTGAAATCGAAATGCCTGCCTTAATCATTCAAACCGGGAAGCGTCGGGGGCAAAAGCTTGTCCTGCCGGATGTCGAAATCGTGATGGGTCGTGACGACAAGTGCCAGATTCGGCTGGCCTCCAGCGACGTCAGCCGCCGGCACTGCGCGATTCGGCCTTCACCGGAAGGGATGCTGGTCCGCGACCTGGGCAGCCGCAACGGCACGCTCGTCAACGACGTCGTCATCGAGGAAGAAACACTGCTCGATCCGGGAGACATTCTGCGAGTCGGCCCGATGCTGTTTCAAGTGGCCGGAAAGAAAGACGTCCAGGAACACTCCCAGGCGGCCCAACCGCAGCCGGACGACACACAGCCCGCTACCGACGACAATATCGCTAGCTGGCTGGCAGTAGATGAACCTGGCGAAGACCAAGGCGGCCCCGGCGACACCACCATCGTCCCGAATAAGCCGCGAGAAGAACCAGCAGTGCAGCCTGATCCCAAACCTGCACCCAAGCCCGCCAGAATTTCCCCGAGAAGGGACTTCAACACGATTGCCGAAGAAGCGGCCGACATTATTCGCCGGCACTGGGAAAGCGTCGACGAGGAAAAGCAGACGAACAGACAGCCATGACGACTATTCGGAGTCGGCCTGTGCGGATCGTTTCGGGAAAGTACCGTCGGCGAAAACTGCACACGAATCCTGGTCTGGTGACCCGACCGATTCTCGACCGGGTCAAAGAAGTGCTGTTCGAATTCCTTGGCCGCGAGCTGGCGGGCAAACGGGTCGCAGACATCTTCGCCGGGACGGGAACCATCGGGCTGGAAGCCCTCAGCCGGGGGGCTGCCAGCGTCATCTTCATCGAGAACGACCGGCGGGCTTACCAGTTGCTGCAGAAAAACGTCGCGATGCTCAACGTCGAAGAGCAAACGCTCTGTTGGCGGACGGATGTGCTGCGGTGTTCGTTCCACCCGAAGGGAGTCGATCAGTTTTTGCCCTACGACATCGTCTTCTTCGACCCGCCCTACCGTATGATTCCCGGCTTGAAGGCCGGATTGGCCCTGTACAAATCGCTGGAGCGCCTCGCCCGCGATGCCGTGACGTCGCCGGACGCGCTGTTGTTGTTGCGGACTCCCGAACAGGCCCAGTTCGAGCGCCCACCCGTTTGGCAGTTCGACCGGAAAATGGAACAAGCCAGCATGGAAATTCACTGGCTTCGTAAGTCATGACTGAAGTTTTGCAAAATCTCAGGTGGCCTTGCAGTAATAGGTGTTTTTGTGGTTAATTCGCATGGTTTCCTAATCGTTTTCTTTTTGGTTGTGGCCCGCAGGCTACTCCAAGTCTCTGTGTTGAGTCATTCTTTCTCCCCCGCTCACCGTTTGAGCGCGGCGGTGGCTTCGCGGTGGAAATCGTTGAGGGCCTCGGCCGGCGTCTTGCGCTTCAGAAACGCCGCCTGCAACTGTGGCGGCAGCGTGAAGACGAGATCGACGTCGGCGGTGACTCGGCCTTCATTTCTTGCGTTTTCCAGCATGCGAATCAGCGACAGTCCGCTGGGGAGAACGGCAATCTCGCCCCGCCAGAACATGTCGGAGAGTTCATTGCTGCCAATCGTGGTCACGTGCGGCTGAATGAGCCCTGCTGGTGGGCGTCGATGAGCCAGGTCAACGCCTTCACGCCGGCCGGCGAGTTCAAGGCGACGTGATCGTATTGGTGATTCTCGTAGACGTCGGCTCCCATTCCCCAGAAGAACTGCAGGACGCAGTCATCGCCCGGCTCGCTGGTGAACTCCTCTTTGCCGGGCACGACGGAGATCATCGGTTGGTGCCAGTATTCAATGACCATCTTTCCCGCCGAACTTTCGTCACCGCCGCAGCCTGCCGAAACAGATGCCGCGCAGACCGCCAGCACCGCGGTGGACGCTCGCCGGAGAATGTCATGGACTGTTTGCATCGCCAGCTCGATCAAGCATTGGGAATCACTGCTTCCGTCTCCGGGTCGAACAGATGGCACTGGGACATGTTGAAGTAAACGTCGATTGCCTGCCCGGGTTGGTAGCTGCCGTGTGCATCGACTCGGGCCACGAACTCGTGGCCGCCGCTTACGAGTTCGAGAATGCAGTCGGCTCCCAAGAGCTGCAACACGACGACTTCGGCTTGCACCGTACTCCCAGCTCCTTCGTGCTTCTCCGGTCTGGTGCTGTTGATTTCTTCGGGCCGAATGCCCAACACGACCGGCTTGCCGGCGTATGCGGCGTAACCGTCGACTCTGTTCGCCGGGACTTCAAGCGAGAACGAACCGCAATCGAGACGCAGCCGGCCGTTGTCTTCGACCAGTGTTGCGTTGAAAAAATTCATCGGCGGGCTGCCAATGAATTCGGCGACGAAACGGTTGGCCGGCGAGTCGTACACTTCCAACGGCCGTCCGACCTGCTGGATCACGCCGTCTTTCATCACCACGATGCGGTCGCCCATCGTCATCGCTTCGACTTGGTCGTGGGTGACGTAGATCATGGTCGTTTCGAGCCGGCGGTGCAGCTTGACCAGCTCGGTGCGCATGGTGACGCGCAGCTTGGCGTCGAGGTTGCTCAACGGCTCGTCGAACAGGAACACCTCGGGGTCGCGGACAATGGCCCGTCCGACGGCCACTCGCTGCCGCTCGCCGCCGGAAAGCTGGGCCGGCTTGCGGTCCAGCAGGTCCTGGATGTCCAGGATCTCGGCCGCCCTGCGGATGCGCCGGTCGATCTCCGTTTTGCAGATTCTTCGCATTTTCAGGCCGAACGCCATGTTCCTGTAAACGTCCATGTGCGGATAGAGCGCGTAGTTCTGGAAGACCATGGCGATATTGCGGTCCTTGGGGGCGACGTCGTTGACGCTCCGCTGACCGATGCGAATCTGTCCGGCGGTTATCTCCTCCAGCCCGGCGACCATCCGCAACGTCGTCGACTTCCCGCAGCCGGACGGACCGACCAGCACAATCAGCTCCTTGTCGGCAATGTGCAGGTCGATGTTGTCGACGGCGACGACGTCGTCATATTTCTTGCTCAGGTGCTCCAGGACCACTTGCGCCATGCCGCCACCTTAGCAGAGCCGTGTGGTGGCTCGCCAGACCCACACGGATGTCCAGCGATGGGTCTCGAAGCCGCGCCCCGCCCTGTGCGACGGTCGCGCCATGTGCTTCGATGACTTGCCAAAAAGAAATTTCCCCACTTTGGTGCTTTTCGAGAACAGGTGATTTGACTATAAAGACACACCTGCCCGTTGCCTTTAGAGAGCGGCAGTGTTCGGTGCGCTGAACGCTGCCCGTCGGAGTAGGAGTTCACGCGAGGCATGTCTCAGGAAGCACAATCGCTCGTCGTCGGGATCCCGAAAGAAACGTTCGCCGGTGAGCGGCGCGTGGCGCTGGTTCCGGCAAGGGTTCCTTTGTTGACGAAGCGCGGTCTCGATGTGCTCATCCAAGCCGGTGCGGGCTTTGAGGCCGGTTTCCGTGATGACCAGTACAGCCGGCACGGCGCCAAGTTGGTCGAGCGCCGGGCCGACCTGTTCGCCGGTGCCGACGTGATCTTGCAGGTGCGGGCTGCCGGAGCAAATCCCGAAGCGGGAACGGCCGATCTGGAACTGCTGCGGGAAGGACATACCCTGATTGCCCAGTGCGATCCGTTGTCGGAACCGAATGCGATTGCCGCGATCGCCGGGCGGGGGGTGAATTGTTTCGCGCTGGAGCTGTTGCCGCGGATCACGCGGGCCCAGAACATGGACGTGCTCTCGTCGATGGCGACCATCGCCGGTTACAAAGCGGTGCTTTTGGCCGCCGATGCGCTGCCCCGCATGTTCCCCATGATGATGACCGCCGCGGGAACCGTCGTCCCGGCGAAGCTGTTTATAGTGGGCGTGGGTGTTGCCGGTTTGCAGGCCATCGCCACCGCGAGGCGACTCGGCGCGGTCGTCTCGGCCTACGACGTCCGTCCCGAGGTGAAAGAGCAGGTGGAAAGTCTCGGTGCGAAATTCGTCGAGTTCGAGCTGGAAAGCGTCGATTCGGGAGACTCCGGCGGGTACGCCAAGCAGATGGACGACGAGTTCTATCGTCGTCAGCGCGAGCTGATGACCCGCGTGGTGGCAGAAAGCGACGTGGTCATCACCACCGCCGCCGTCCCCGGCAAGCAGGCGCCCGTGCTAGTGACCGCCGAGATGGTTGCCGGGATGGCCCACGGCTCGGTCGTTGTCGATCTGGCCGCCGAGCGCGGCGGGAACTGCGAGTTGACCCGCGCCGGCCTGACCGTCGTCGAAGACGGCGTGACGATCATCGGGCCGGTCAATCTGTCGGCAACCATTCCGTATCACGCCAGCGAGATGTACTCCAAGAACATCGCCACGTTTCTGCTGCAGTTGATCGACGAGGGGGCCTTGAAACTGGACAGGGAGGACGAAATCATCCGCGAGACCCTGATCACCTGCGACGGCGAAACCGTCAACCCCCGGGTCCGCGAGTTGTTGGGTTTAGAGCCTTTGGAAACAAGCGCAGTCGCGGAAAACTGAAACCTGACTCCGGTCTGCGGCGTACTAAGAAAGGACGCGGTAATTCAGGTCATCTGGACTATTTTTCGGCAGTTGGCGA
>CAZGYE010000303.1:0-7025 GCA_964530165.1 uncultured Planctomycetaceae bacterium | reverse complement strand
CCACCAGTTTCTGGAACTTTTCCAAGTGCCGTTCTTCTGTGGCACGGAGTCGCTGTTTGTGCTGATGGCCGTTGTGGCCGCCGCGTTGCGGCTCGGCCGTGATGCCCCGCGCCGTTTGGCGTTGACGATGATTCCGGCGCGGCACGTCGTCTGCATCGTGTTTCTGGTGTTGCCGCTCGGTCTGCTGTCCAGTCAACTCTTCTTTTGGACGACATCCGTTTGGCACCGCGTGTTAACCTTTCTCCCAATGCTGGAAGCGTTGGAAGACATGCAGCCAACGCAAATGATCACGTCACTAGCCGCCAGCACGCCGTTGCCGGCGTTGTTGGTGATGATCGCGATTGCTCCGGCAATTGCCGAAGAATTGCTTTTTCGCGGTGTGATTGGCCGCGGGCTGGTGGCGCGTTGGGGCGTGCCGACAGGAGTTTTGCTGACGTCGGTGCTGTTTGCCGCCGTACACGTCTATCCGCCGCAAGCCGCCGCACTCATCCCATTGGCCATTCTCATGCACGTCGTCTACCTGGCGACGCGCAGCTTCTGGGCGCCGGTGCTGGTGCACTTCTTGAACAACGGTTTGGGGGCCGTGGTGACAAAATACGGAGCACAAGTCGAGATCGACTTTCTCACCGACAACGTTCCTCTACCGCCGGCAGTCTTGCTGACAACCACCTTCTGTGTGATCTTTCTTGGCGTGCTCATCTGGAAGATGCGGGTGCAGCACCACCTGCCGGACGGCAGTGTATGGAATCCCGGTTATCCAACCGTCGAGCAACCTCCCCGGCAGCTTTCGGCGGTCACGCGGTGCCGGCGAGCAAGCGGGTGGCTGGTGGCGGTGGTGGTTTTCAGCGTTGCCGCATTCAGCGTTTCAGTCGTGCAGGGGATCGTCAATCAGTGATCGGGTCCCGGTCGCTCTATTCAGCCTCGCGCCTAACGACTAGAATTGGGGCGTGACGACGACTGAAGCATTCTGTAAGGGCACGTACGCGTTCGTGAGTCTGGGCTGCCCGAAGAACCTTGTCGACAGCGAGAAGATGCTCGGGACCCTGGCGCTGAACGGCTACACGCTCGTCTCGGAGCCGGAGGGGGCGGACTTCGTCATTGTCAACACGTGCGGGTTCATCGAGGACTCGCGGCAGGAGTCGAAGAGCGTGATCAACGAGCTGCTCGACCTGAAGCGCCGCGGCGGGACGAAAGGCGTGATCGTCGCCGGTTGTCTGCCGGAACGCCTCCGCGGCAGCCTGCTGGATGAAATGCCGGACGTCGATCACGTCGTCGGCGTTTTCGGACGGGATGAGATCAACCGGGTGGCCGATCACTTGATCGGCGGAGTGCGGGAACAGCGCGCGCTGTTTCGTCCCGCTCCGATCACCGCGCTCGACGATCGCGCGCGGCTGCGGATCACGCCCCGACATTTCGCCTATCTGAAAATCTCGGAGGGTTGCAGCCGAACCTGCACCTTCTGCGCGATTCCGCAAATGCGCGGCAAGCACGTCAGCAAACCGGTCGAAATGGTCATGGCGGAAGCGCAGGAACTGGTCGGTGACGGCGTCCGCGAGCTGATTCTTGTCGCACAAGACACCACCTACTACGGAATGGACCTTTACGGGGAAGTCCGGCTGGCGCCGTTGCTGCGAGAGTTGGAACAGATCGACGGCATCGACTGGATACGGCTGATGTACCTCTACCCGATCCACTTCACCGACGAGCTGATTGGGGCCATTGCCGGCTCCCGCAAAATCATCCCGTACCTCGATTTGCCGCTGCAACACGTCAACGACCTGGTGCTCAGACGGATGCAGCGCTGCGTCAACCGCGCTGCTACCGTCGAGCTGATCGAGAAGCTGCGTGCGTCGATTCCGAATCTCGTGCTGCGAACGACGTTCCTCACCGGTTTTCCGGGAGAGACGGACGAGCAGTTCGCAGAACTGAAAGATTTTGTCGTGGATGCCGAATTCGAGCGAATGGGTGTGTTCACCTACTCGCTGGAGCTGGGAACGGCGGCCGTCAAACTCGACGGCCAACTTCCGGAAGAGATCAAACAGGCTCGCCGGGACGAGTTGATGGCCGTCGGGCAAGAGATTGCATTCCGCTTCGGCGATTCGCTGGTCGGTTACGAGCTGGACGTCCTCATCGATGAGCACCTCGGAGATGACCATTGGCTCGGACGCACCTATGCCGATGCACCGGAGATTGATGGGAATGTCTACGTGACCGGAAAGGGGATTGACGTCGGCGATTTGGCCCCGGTTGAAATCGTGGGACGGGACGATTACGACCTCGTCGGGCGGTTGAGCACCGACGAGGACTCTGTTGAGAGTTGAGAGTTCAGAGTCGAGAAGGAGATTCCGACTTTTTTCTCTCAACTCTCGACTCTCAACTCTCGACTCTTTGTGACCACCACTATGGCCACCACCCAAGAAGAATCAAACACCAGCCAGAAGCAGCCGCCGAAGACTCGCCGGGCTGCTGTGCTCAACCGCGACGCTTTGAATCTCCCGAATCTCATCACCGTCAGCCGGCTGCTGTTGGCGTTCGTGTTGTTTGTCCTCATCTGGGTCAAGGGGTTCTGGATGACTGCGGCCGTGCTGTTCGTGGTCGCGGCCTCGACGGATGCGTTGGACGGTTCTATCGCGCGACGTTACGGGATGGTCACCGCGTTGGGACGCATCCTCGATCCGTTCGTCGACAAAATCATCATCTGCGGGTCGTTCGTCTTTTTGCTGGAGAAGAAAGTCGACCTCGCATCGGGCATCGAAGCATGGTCGGGCGTCAACGCTTGGATGGTCATTATTGTGATCGGCCGGGAGATGTTCGTCACCAGCCTGCGGGGATTCCTGGAACAGCAAGGACACGACTTCTCTGCCAATTGGATCGGCAAGACCAAAATGATCATGCAATGCGTCGCGGTGAGTGCCAGTTTGCTCTCACTCAGTCCCGACGTGCGGGAGTGGTTTCCAAATTTCAACGTGCTGCGGGACATTCTGCTGTGGACGGCGGTCGTGGTCACTATTTACAGCGGCATCGCCTACGTTAAGCGGGCGCTGAGGATGCTGCAAGCCGAGCCGGACGGTCGAGAATGACGAAATCCGAATGCCCAATGACCAAAGAATGCCGAAATCCGAATGCCGAAATCACTGACGGGAACTGCCAACCGGCCCCTTCGTCATTTCGACATTTGTCATTCTTTCGTCATTGGGTACTTGGACATTCGTCATTCTTTCGGCATGTGGTCATTGCCGTCGCTGTGGCAATTGTCTGGATTCAGTGGATACGGATCGCCATTGTTCCTCGTGGCGACTTTCCCTCGCACTGGGAATTCGGACGCCGACTGGCCGAGGGCGAATTTCTGTACAAGGGAGGGTACTTTCACCCTTATCTTCCCTTCTGGGCGTTGGTTCATGCGCCGCTGACTCTGATGCCGATGCACGCGGCCCAGGTGTTGGTGTATCCGTTGTTCATCGGCTCGATGGTGACGTTGATCTGGATATTGCACCGCTTGACCCGCGATCACCTGCCCCTTGAAGGAAAAGCCTTGTTTTGGGTGACGGCCCTGACGCTTGGGCTGTCGAGCCGTTTCATCATCCGCGACATGATGGAATGTGGAGTCAACCTGGCTCTGGTCGCGCTGTCTTGGGTGGGTGTCTTTCTGTGGGTCCAGCGACGCGAGCTGCTCGGCGGAGTCAGCCTGGGCCTGGCCATGGCGCTGAAATGCACCCCGGCGCTGTTTCTGGCTTATTTCGTCTGGAAACGGCAATGGAAGATGGCCGCGTTGACGACGGCGGCGGCGGCCGTTTTTTCGCTGTCTCCCCTACTTTGGATGGGACCGGCCGAATATACACGGGCCGTCGATTTCTGGCTCACCAATGCCTGGAAGTGTGTTGGCGAAACCGATCCTTCGCGGGGCGTGCTCGGTCCGGAAGCGCTTCAGAACATTTCGCTGCGGCCCTCATTGGCACGGTTTCTGATGCATCTGCCGGAGGGTCACATTGGGCGGCTCGAGGATCCGCTGTACGTTGATTTTTTCAATCTCCCGCCGCGAACGGCCGGCCTGGTCGTCAAAGTCTTGCTGCTCGCGCTGCTGGGGGCGGTCGCCTGGAACTTTCGCCACTCAGTCCGCCGCCGCGACGAGTTGACAATCATCTGGGAGTGCGCGGCGATTTCTCTGATGATTCTGCTCTACTCGCCGATCACCTGGGGCCAGCATTGCGTCGGCGTGATTCCGGTCTTCTATCTGATTACGAGAACATCGTCTGCTCGCGGCGGCATTGGGCGCTGGATGAAGATTGTGCTGGCCGTCTACGTCGTTTGCATCTTGGGGCTGAACCGGGCGTTCGTGGGACGGCAGATGTCGTGGCTGCTGGACAGCTACCATGTTCACACCTGGTGCATTGGATCGTTGCTGGCTGTTGCCATCGGCTGCCGGTCTCGCAGCATGTCTGCAGAGAGGCTTGCAAAACGCTCTACTCAAGGATGCCGATCACTTCAGGGCCAAACTCACGTCTGCACCGCCTCCAACGCCTCGGCTCGGGAACTGTAGATTGGCCACAATGTGTCGAATTTCGCGACGTGCAGTATCTCCGTTCCCACGTCGGAGACGCAACAAAGGGCCAATTTGCCTGCGATTGCTTGAAGTTTGTTCCAGAGCCGCAGCAAGGCTTCCAGCATGGTCGATCCAAAATAGGAAACCTCGCCGAAATCGACGATGACGCTCCTGATTGCCAACTTGCTCACGTCGTCGATGAGGTCGTCGAACTGCGTCACGACCTCGACATCGGCCAGACTGCCGACGCCCTCGTGGATCGCGATGATCAACGTTTCTGCGTCGTGCTCGGTAGTGAAGAATTTTTGTGCGGCCATTATGACGTCTCGCTGCAAATCCGTCCCACGGTTTCAGATGTTCGTCGCTTGACGAGCGTAACTTCGTTGCCGACGTCGTTGAAGATAACCTCTTCCATGAACGTTCGCATGAGGAGCAGCCCTCGGCCGCTCGGGGAATCTAGATTGGCCGGATCGGTTGGGTCTGGGAGGAGAGACAGGTCGAAACCGCGGCCTTCGTCCCGAATGACGTAGACCGCTTCGGTCTGAGACAACTTCGCCTGAACGTGAATTCGTCGATCACGATAGGGCAACTCCTGGCTGCGCGTTCGGGCAAGCTCGTAGTAACGTTTGTGGTCTGCGGAGCGCAACTCCGATCCGATTTCAAGATTGCCGTGGTAATAGGCGTTCAACAATGCCTCCTCCAGCGCGATCCCGATGCGCAGATGATCTGTTTCGCTACAGTATCTCACGCAGCGTACCGTCTGGCGGAGATAGCCGACCAGAGAAAAAACTAGCGACAAGTCGTTCTCCAGAACGAAGGAATTTTCGCTTTTAACCATCCTGCGCATCAACCGCGCCTGACTTCGCTCTGCGCCGGAAGCAGCCAGAACATATTCCACGGTCTCGACCAGGTCTTGGCTCATTGTATTCTTAGTCACGTAGCTGGCTGCTCCTTGTTGGAGCGCCTCGACGGCGATTTCTTCACTTCCCTGAGCGGTAATGATGATGACCGGAATCAGCGGATACTCGTCCTTCATGGCTTGAACGAGTTCCAGGCCGTTCATTTTCGGCATCTGCAGATCGGTGAGGACGAGATCGGGAATGTGCAGTTCCACCTGAAAGAGCGCTTCGCTGCCGTCGGCGGCGTAAACCACGTTTAAGTCATCATGCTTCTCCAACAGGCCGCCTGCCAATCGACGGTCCGTAGCGGAATCGTCAACGACCAGTATCGTTGGCATGACAGTCTCCTAGTCCGTCAATCGAAAGGCTTCCAACTCTTGCCCGATTGCCTGTAACTTCTGCTTCAAGATGTCGAATACGGCGAAGGCGTCGTCCAGCTTGCCGCTGCGCCCCATTTCCTCGATTCGGCCGGCGAGGTCCAGTGCCGTCTCCGCCCCGAACGTACGCAGGGCCCCTTTAATCGTGTGGCCCAATCTTCGTACGGTTGCCGCATCGGCATTGCGAATCGCCTCTTGGAGTTGATGCAGCAGGCCGGGACATTCTTCGAGAAAGGCCTCCGCAACCTCCTTCAAGAGTTTGCGGTCTCCCAGGGCACTCTGCAAGGCCAACTGCCAGTTCACGTCCCCGGTTTTCTCCGACGGAGTCTCTGCCGGCCTTCGGATTTCACCCGCATCGGCGAGGACCCGTTCGATGGCTTCGTACAATTGCTTGGATCGAACGGGTTTGGCAACGTACTCGTCCATTCCCGCCGCCAGGCATTGCTCGCGGTCTCCCCTGAGCGCGTGGGCGGTCATGGCGACAATCGGCGTGTGTCTGCCCGTCTGCCTCTCCCGGCTGCGTATGACGGCGGTCGCCTCCAGCCCATCCATCTCGGGCATCTGAACGTCCATCAACACCAGATCGAACCGCCCGGATGCCGCCGCCGCAACCGCTTCCCGGCCGTTGTTCGCCACGGTGACTGTGTGTCCCCGCTTCTCAAGCAGTCCGACGGCCAGCTTTTGATTGGGCAGGCTATCTTCAGCCAAGAGAACGCACAGTGGACCCACCTGGGGGGCTGCATCCGATCGAACAGTCTCCACAGCCCCGTTCTCCGCCTCGGTGACACCCAGCGCCAACAGAACGGCATCGAAGAGCTCCGACTGCTTAATCGGCTTCATCAGGTACGACGCAACTCCCAGTTCCTCGCAGCGGGCGATGTCGCCGGGCCGATCACCGGAGGTCAGCATCATGATGATCGTGCTGGAGAGGTCTTCGTCCTGCTTGATCCGCTCGGCCAGGCTGAATCCATCGACGCCCGGCATGTTGACGTCCGTGAGGACCAACGGGAACGGTTCACCAGACCGCCACGCGTGCCGTAACTGCACGAGCGCCTCTTCCGCACCGGCAACCGTTTTCGGCTCCAGCGTCCAACTGTCGAGCGACTCGTCCAGGATGCGGCGGTTGGTGGCAGTGTCGTCGACCACCAGGACCCGCGTGCCTTCGAGCAGTGACGACTCCACAGGGTGCACGGCCCCCCCGGCACCCCG
>CAZGYE010000302.1:0-7057 GCA_964530165.1 uncultured Planctomycetaceae bacterium | reverse complement strand
CCTGGGCCGATTGTCGCAGGGCTGGCGTGAGTTAACCGACGCCGAAGCGGCCTTTGTTTCCGTCCGCTGCTGCGGGGAAAAGCGGCTGCACGGATCTCTTTCCCGCAACGAAGAGTCGCCCCGGGCGGTTGCGTGTGAATTTACCGAGCCTGCCGCATGGTCGGCTGCGGACGCGATGAAGGTGCTCGGCGATCAAATTCTCGAATCCGATCCACCCGCCGAGATTGTGCCAATCAGTGACGAGGGCCCTCTCCTTGGTGGGGCGATTCTCTTTTCAAAGCCCGGGCGGTCGGTAGATGCCAGTATGGTCGTCGAGTTGTCGCGTCTGAGCGCCCGTCTTATTCTGCAGGCGATGCTCGTGGAAAAGGCGGAATCCGCGGAACACCATCGAGATCGGCTTGAGACGGCCAAGATTGAGGCACTGGCGGAATTTGCAGCCGGCGCCGGGCACGAAATTAACAATCCCTTGGCAACGATCAGCGGCCGAGTTCAGTTGCTGCTCAATAAGGAGACCGATCCCTCCAAGCGGCAATCGCTGAAAACGATCGGCGGGCAAGCTTACCGGATTCGAGACATGATCGGCGACCTGATGTTGTTTGCCCGCCCGCCGAAGCCGGAACCGGAACTGTTGGACCTTGGCGAGGTGGTCACCGACGTGCTGGCCCCGTTGGAGGAAGAAGCACATTCTCGCGGGTGTCGTTTCGAGATCCGCGCAACCGAAACCGTGCCTATTTGGGCCGATCGCGTGCAACTGGCCGTTGTCATCAGCAGTCTGATTCGCAACAGCCTGAACGCAGTGGACGGCGGCGGTCCGATTACCGTGACGGCCCGGTCGATCGAGCAGCCGGGCCGGCGGCTGGCGCTGTTGGTGGTCGGCGATCGCGGCAGAGGTCTGAGCGACGTGGATCGCGAACACCTGTTCGATCCGTTCTATGCCGGCAAACAAGCGGGACGGGGGCTTGGTTTTGGGCTTTCGAAGTGCTGGCGGATCGTGTCCAATCACGGGGGCCGAATTCAGGTCGATTCGACGCCGGGAAAGGAAACCACGTTCACGGTGTCTTGGCCGGCCGAGATGCCTGAAGAGCAGTTGAGAGTGGAAAGTTGAGAGTTGAGAGTGTGAAATGGACAGGTTCAAGTGGAAATCTCTCAACTCTCAACTCTGAACTCTCAACTTAGTTAAGCATGTCCGTCGCGCCCTGGATCCTGTTCTCGTTGCTGGCTGCCGCCGGCCCGGCGGAAGAAATCCAGCTGCGGCCGGACGAACCACGTTTTGTCGTCGAAATCCCCGAGGTCGTGCTGACCGACGTACCGGTCGACCGGATCGTCATCACCGCACACGACCGCGACGGCAACCTCGATCCGACGTTTAACGGCCGACCGCTGATTCAGGGCATTCGTCTGACGGTCAAAGGCCAGGACGTTGCCCTGCCCGCTTTTACCGACGGTCTGCTCGAACTGACCACCGAACTCAAATCAAGACGAAGCGTTTACATCATCGCGGACGAGATTGTCGTCGATCCCCAGAGCCGCCGCAGGGGGACGAAGTCCGTCCCGCGCATTCTCCGCTGGTTTGCCCTGGTTCCCCTGATGCTCGCCATTGTTCTAGCCATCTGGCTGCGCAACATTATCGTGGCGTTGTTTGTCGGCGTCTGGAGCGGCGGAGTGATTCTGGCTCATGGGAACTTCTTCGCGGGACTCGTGCAGACGCTGGAAACGTTCCTGCTGAAGCAACTCTCCGGCAACGAATCGCACTTGATGATCATCCTGTTCACGATGTTCTTGGGAGCCATGATCGGCGTGATGTCCCGCGGTGGGGGAACGCAGTCGCTGGTTTTCAGTCTGGCCCGCTACACACAGAAACGCGAGAGCGGCCAGCTCATGACCTGGGCGCTGGGACTCGTCATTTTCTTCGACGATTATGCGAACACTCTTCTGGTCGGAAGCACCATGCGGCCGATCACCGATCGGCTGCGGATCTCACGCGAAAAGCTGGCCTTTCTAGTCGATTCCACCGCGGCCCCCGTCGCCGGACTCGCCATTCTCTCAACCTGGGTGGGAGTGGAAATCGGTTACATCCAATCAACCTACGAGCAACTGGGACTTGAGGCGGAAGGCTACACGACGTTTCTGGCGACACTGCCGTACCGGTTCTACGCGCTGCACCTGATCGTGTTTGTGTTGCTGATTGCCTACAGCGGCCACGATTTCGGGCCGATGCTCAAGGCCGAAGCGCGGGCGCTCGCCACGGGTCAGGTGCATCGTCCCGGCGTCGCGGTTCCCGGCGTCGCGGATGACGACCCGGTCTCAACGCCGGGCAGACGCCCGCTGCTGCGCAACGCGGTCATCCCGGTGGTGACGTTGCTTGTACTCATCGTGGCCGGGATGTGGTGGACGGGCAGCCAAGGTCTCGCGGCGGCGAATTTGCTCAAACGGCAAAACGGTCTCGAAGCGGCGCCGGCCACTCTCTGGGCGGTTTTGGAACATGCCCGCTCGAACCGCGTGCTGTTTCTTTCGTCATTCGTGGCCTCGCTGGTTGCGGTGGCCGCCGCGAAGGTCTCACGGTCACTCACACTCTCGGAATGCATGGACGCCTGGTTGGAAGGCGCCAAGAGCATGTTTCTGGCGGTGGTCATCCTGGTGCTGGCCTGGGGCGTCGCGGCTGTCTGCAACGAGAAGCACCTCAATACGGCCGGGTTTCTGGTGGAGCTGACGCGGGGCCAGCTTTCGGTCCACTGGATGCCGAGCCTGGCGTTTCTACTGGCAGGCTGCGTCGCCGTCGCCACGGGAAGTTCCTGGTCGACCATGGGACTGCTGTTGCCGCTGTTCATTTCCATCACCTACTACTTGCTGGTGGATCTGAACGAAGCCGATCCGCACCATCCGCTCTTGCTGGCAACCATTGGCGCGGTGCTGGCCGGCGCCATCTTCGGCGACCATTGTTCGCCGATCTCGGACACCACCGTTCTTTCGTCGGCGGCGTCCGGATCGGACCATCTGGACCACGTCGCCACCCAGATGCCCTACGCACTCACGGTGGCGGCCGTTTCGCTGCTGTTGGGCTATCTGCCCGTCGGATTCGGGTATTCGCCGATCGTGCTCGTGCCGCTGGGACTCTTCGTGCTGTACCTGCTGGTGCAGTTTCTCGGCCGACCGGTCGAGGAATACGCGAAACTTCTGAAACCTGTCGAGGACGCCCCTGCCGCGCTCCAGTTGGGCAAAGCCGGCCAGACCGATGACGAGCCGATCACCAAGCCGGGGACCCCCGCAGATGCCTGAATGGTCCGTTTCATGAATCGTGACCGGGGTCTGCCATGGACTCATTTAGCCGCCCCGCTTGCGGGGCGTGCGCCGGGCAAGCCCGCCGGCTCAATGACCTTCAAAGCCCAACAAGGCATCTGAACGAATAAGCTGCCAGAACGCCCATCACCGCGTCGTTCTACGATCCGGTGCAACCGATTTTGCCGGTTCGTTCGATTGTCGTGCTGAAAGGCTGCCCAACGGCGTGGCCGTCGATCTACTCCGCACAGGGCGAATCACCCCCGTGCGAAATTCCCAGTCACCAAAGCCGTCTCGCCGTGCGGTTTTTGGTGGTATGCTTGTAACCGAGCCGCTCTTGGCGGGTATCGGGTGTTCGTGTACGGGAATCAGCAGCATGGCAAGTTGCGGAAAGCTACAAGGGATTTTCACGCCCAATTTGATCCCTCTGGACGGCCGTGGTGAGATCGACGAAGGTGAGTTGCGGCGGTACATCGATTGGCTGATTGAGCGGGGCGTTCACGGTTTGTATCCGAACGGTTCGACCGGCGAGTTCACGCGGTTTACGGTCGAGGAGCGCCGGCGGATTGTGGAGATCATCGCCGACCAAACCCGCGGACGCGTTCCAATTCTTGCCGGCGCCGCCGAGGCGAACGTCAAAGAGACACTCAAGGCGTGTGAACACTACGCTGCGTTGGGCGTCCGCGCGGTCGCGATTGTCGCGCCGTTTTATTACAAGCTGAGCCCGGCATCCGTGTATGCCTACTTCAAGGAGATCGGCCGCAATGCGCCGGTCGACGTGACGCTGTACAACATTCCGATGTTCGCCAGTCCCATTGACGTGCCGACCGTCCAACGGCTGTCGGATGAATGCGAGCGGGTCGTGGCGATCAAGGATTCGTCCGGCGACATCCCGCAGATGATTCGCATGATTCGGGCGGTCCGCCCGCACCGGCCCGAATTCTCGTTTCTAACCGGGTGGGACGCCGCCCTGATGCCCATGTTGCTGATCGGCTGCGACGGGGGCACCAACGCCAGCTCCGGCGTGGTCCCGGAAATCACGCGGAAACTGTACGATTTGACGCTCGCGCACCGGATCGAAGAAGCGCGGCGAGTTCAGTACGACCTCGTCCAGCTCTTCGATGCCATGATCTTTTCGGCCGAGTTTCCGGACGGATTCCGCGCCGCCGTCGAGCTGCGCGGCTTCAGCATGGGTGTGGGCCGGCAGCCACTCTCCTCCGAGCAGAAGACCGATCTCGCCACGCTCAGCCGGACGTTGCAATGCATGCTGGCCGAGCATGGATTCACCGGCGAGCCGGTCGGCGGCTGTCCGCCCGGACCGTCACCCGCCGCGGAGCCAAACGAAGTCAGCGCAATCGTCCAGAACGTGCTGGCCGAGTTGAAGCGCCGCGGATTGATGTAGCTTCGCAGTGCGCGGCGCGCGAACTGGGAATTCGTGAGGCGTTGGAATCGCAGTTCACAGACCGAAATCGAGCTTTGGGTGACGGCGTTTCATTCGGCTGCACTTGTCGCACGTGCCGTACACTTCCAGCCGATGTCCCGAGATGCGGAAGCCATGATCGGCGGCGACCTCGTCGAGAACCTCCGAAATCGATTGGTTGCGAAACTCGATCAACTCTCCGCACTTGCCGCAGATGAAGTGGTCGTGCTGGGGATAGCCGTAGTCGTGTTCGTAAACTTCGCGATCGTGCGGGCGGGCCACCTTCCGCAATAGTCCTGCGTCGACCATTTCTGCAAGCGTTCGGTAAACGGTCGAGCGACTGACCCGGCGTTTGTCGTGGTGTTGCGACAGACGCGCGACCAACTGATCGGAATCGAAATGTTCGTGGTCGGAAAAGACCTCTTCGACGATAATCGTCCGCTCCCGAGTCAGACGCTTTCCCTTCGTCTTCAGGTATTCCTGAAACTTGTCGAGCGGCGAGGCGGCTCTATGTAGCAACGAAAAGTCGCTCACCCCATTCTCCCAGTGTTCTCGTTAACGGCTGTCGTCATCGTCGAGCCTGATCTCGTCGAGCAGTTTTTCCAGGGCCGCTTCAAGTTTTTCCGGCGTCTCGTACGTACCGGCCTCGATGGCCGCCTTGATCTGGGTCAGGCGTTCAGAGCGGACTTCGGAAGATCGACTCAAATCGTCCAACATCTTTCCTGCCGGCGAGATCTCGACTTCATCGCGAGACGTCACGGGTTGTGGCTCGGTGGTTTTCTTGACTTCCGTCGTCGGCTGGACCTGTTTGATCGGAAAGGCGCTGTGAACCGAACCGGGGCCGTTTACATCCATGTCGGCGTTCCCTGCTTGACGGTCTACGGAATTGACCGGCGACGGCTCAGCCCGGCCACCGCCTTCACGACAACTCCCATCATACCGGAAAACAGGAAATGGATTCAACAGGGACTTACCATTTGTATCGACAGCCTGAACCTTGGCGATTCAGTCCGTACGCGACCGATTTGCCAATGCAGACCGAAAACGCGCCTGCCGTGCGGTTCCTAACAGATTTCATGTAACATTCTGAATTGCAGAATGTTGCAGCCGGCGGGCCTCACCCCCGCGCATACGGCCCGGTGGCCGAACCGGCCATTTCTCCAAAGCCGTCGGCCACGCACTGGCGGACAATCTTGGCCGCTCTCAAGACGTCGTCGCGAGCGACGTCGAGATGCGTGCACGCACGCAGCCGCTGCGGTCCCGAAGCGCCGATGCTGACGCCCCGCTCTTTCAACAACGCCGAGAGCTGGCTGGCATTGCCCCGCTCGGCATCGACCTCGAAGAAGACAAGGTTCGTTTCGACGTCGTTCGGGTCGATGCGGACGCCGTCGATGTTGGCAATCGCTTCGGCGAACAGCCGAGCGTTCTCGTGGTCTTCAGCCAAGCGCTCGACATGGTTCTCCAGCGCATAAACCGCCGAGGCGGCTGGGATGCCAGCCTGCCGCAGCGCGCCCCCCATCAACTTGCGGGCGCGACGCGCCTTGGCGATGTCCGCAGCCGAGCCAATCAGTATCGAGCCCATGGGACAGCCCAATCCCTTCGAAAAGCAGACGGAGACCGTATCGACGTGCCGAGTGATTTGTGCCGGCGTGTAACCCCGCGCGATCACCGCGTTGAACAGCCGGGCGCCGTCCATGTGGACTTTCAATCCGTTTTCATGCGCCCACTGACCAATCTCAGTAACCTGCTCGAGCGGGTATGCCCGTCCGCCGCCGCTGTTGGTGGTGTTTTCGAGGCAAACCAGCCGCGTCGGACACAGATGCTGATTGTCGGCCCGGATTTTCCCTACGAGATCGGAGACATGGAGTTTTCCGTTTTGGCCTCGAATGGTGCGGCAGGTGACGCCGCTGAGAGCGGCCGGCGCTCCCGCCTCGAAATTGGCGATGTGGCCGGTCTCTTCGATGAGCAATTCATCGCCGGGCAGACAGTGGGTCCGCACGCCCATTTGATTCGATTGCGTCCCGGAACAGGCGTAAACGGCGGCCTCCTTCTCAAACATCCGGGCGACCATCGCCTCCAGCCGATTCACTGTCGGGTCGTCGCCCGTCATATCATCGCCGCACTGGGCATTGGCGATCGCCTGCCGCATACCGGGCGTCGGTCGCGTCACCGTGTCGCTTTTCAAGTTGATGAAATCGTCGGACATGTGGCCTCGTCCTTCCAGAAAGTGCAAAAGTGGAAAAGTCGAAAAGTGGTAACACTTTAGCCGTCTGGAGCAACTTCCTCACGACAGTGCAGTTCGTGGTAAGCGGAGGATTATTAGGAAACCAGGAAAGTAGGAATGTCGGGAATCGTCTTTCT
>CAZGYE010000301.1:1182-7093 GCA_964530165.1 uncultured Planctomycetaceae bacterium | reverse complement strand
GAGAGTTCTCCAAAGCAGCTTACAGACCGGGGAGCCTTTCTGACGGGAGCAAACTCTCGCTCCCAACGGTTGACACCGGGCGCCGAGCACAATAGTGCCCGGCGTTTTGTACGCGCCACCGCAAACCCGTACTCCGTCAAAGGATTTGCGACGACAGACCAACCAAGGCAAGCCGCGTCCGCGACTCTCTGGTCCGACCCGTTCGCCACGGGTCCGCCCCATAAAACGTGCCTCCGCCCGATCTCCTCGCCAAACTTGCTGGAACTCTCTGACTCTCTGGTTCCGGGCAGCCAGTTGGTTGACGCACCGGCGGATTTCGCACTGGTGCTTCCAGATTTCTGCCCAAGATTCGTGGTTCAGCCAAAATCCAGAGCGCCGCAGCTTCGGTGCCGATAAGAAGCGGGGCGGATCTCTGGTTGACGTCGGCCGAGCTTGGGCAATCACAGGCGTTGCAAAGCCCGTGTTTTATAGGTCGAAATGGTCGGCCCAGTAGTTTGACCCTACGGGGTACGCTCAAGCCGGAACTCTGCAACGAGAAAGTCCAGCAACTGCGTGCTCGCATGGCGGAGATGGAGGGCGAGAAACGCGGACTGGAGGCGAGGCGAAAACGCCTGGAACTCCCGGCCATCGACCGCGAGATGCTCACGTCCATCGCGGAGAACTTCGAGCGCGTGATGGCCGAGGGACCGAACCCGCAAAAGAAAGACCTTCTCCGCCGGGTGGTGAAGAATGTGCTTCTGCACGACCATCGAACCGTGGAGGTCTGGTATTGTTTACCGAACTCCACGCGGTTCGAAGACTGGAACAAAAGGCTCCCCGACAAGGACTCGAACCTTGAACCTAGCGGTTAACAGCCGCTCGCTCTACCGATTGAGCTATCGGGGAATATGTTCGCTACTGCCGAGCTTACGAACAAATAGATGATCCGGCACAATGATGCAAGGCACATTCCCGAAATTCCTGGACCGTCGCGTGCAGTGGTGGTCACCGCCTGTTCGGAGCCGGTGCAACGTGCAGAAAAGTGAATTCGTGTCGGACCGGCAGACTGCTATTAACCGGCCTCCTCGGAGTTCAACTTTCGATGTTTGACAAGGACGACGCGGTTGCCGACGTTGTTGTATTCGACCAGACTCATGAAAGCTCGCATGAGCATGATGCCCCGGCCACACGGTTTTTCGAGGTTTTCATCGCTTGTGGGGTCCGGGACTTCGCAGAGCTGAAATCCGTCGCCTTCGTCCTCGACTTCGATCCGAATCTGTGCAGCATCGGCCCGGCAATCGATGTGGACGCTCTTATTGGGGTCCATGCCATTGCCGTGTTTGATGGCGTTGACTAGGGCTTCTTCCACTGCCAGACGCACGCCGAACACGTCGCGCGGCGCGTAATCCAAATCTTCCAGCAACTTGACGATTCGTTCTTGAACCGCCTGTCCTTCGACCGTATCGCTGGGAATTGTCACGTTGAATTCTTCGGCGAAAGTCAAAGTCATCATTCCGGCAACCGAGTCGAAAGCCACAAGACGGCAGACCCAAATTGCTTTTCAGAGATCATCGAGTGAGTGATGGAATGCAAGAGAAATGAGCCGCACCGATCAACAATCAAGCGATCAATCAAACTCGCTGATTGCGGCCGCGGCTGCTTGGAAAATCCTAGAACCCTTCCAGTGCTTGGTCCTGGTTGTCGTAAATCCGAAACAGCTTGTTCAACTTCGTGATCGCAAAGACTTCGTAAATATCAGGGCGAATATTGCACAGCCGAAGCCTTCCTTTGGCCGCTTTGACCTTCTTGTCCATGGTAATCAATTTTCCCAACGCCGCACTCGAGAGATATTCGACGTTGACGAAATCCAGCACGATTTTCAAGCGGGCGTCTTCATCCACCAAACCGAACAACTGGTTCCCGACAATCTGAATGTTGGTTTCGTCGAGTATCTTCTTATCGATAAACTTTGCGATCGTAACGTCGCCGATTTCTTCGATGTCCAATCGTCGGTGACTACCGGCTGCCATCGTTCGATTCCAGTTGTTGGGAAAGTGTGGGAACGCTTCCGATCTGTAGACCGTCCGCTTCCAATTCCATCGGCCCTGGACGAAACGCACGTGCAACAACGATCATCCTGCTTCCGGTTTGCGGTGTCAAGCATATTTCCAAGATTGTTCACGGCAGTTGAGTCGGTGCACTCGGTCAGGGTGACTTCGAGTTAATCGCCCCGATTTCGCGTGGTCCCGGGTCGGTCCGGCCTTGGCAGAGCATCACGACGGCTCCCAAGAGCGAGAGAGCCGAGGCGATCCAGAACAGTCCCACGCCGAGGTTCATGCCGTCGGTGCTGATCAGGTAACCGCCGAGGAGGGGGGCGATCAGGCCGCGCAGACCGGTCAAGCCGACGTGCACGGCGTTGTACAGCGAGATGTGTTCGGGCCGGGCGAAGTACAGGCTGCCGGTCAGCCAGTTGATGGTGCCCCCGCCGTTCCCGATCGCGTGCAAGGACGTCCCAATCAGAAACGGCCAGAATTGTTGGCTGAGTCCTCCATAGGCATAGCAACCGTATGCGGCACACTGGATGGTGTTGAAGATGGCGCGGCCGTTCATGGGGTTCACGCGGTCGAGAAACCGGCCCCAGAACGGTGCTGAGACGATGATTAGCGAGGCCGGCAAAACCGCCACAACAAAGCCGACGATCAAGACCATTAGGAAATCCTCGATCGCGCCGTGGTTTGAACCCCAGTGGGACTGCAGGAACAGAGAAACCGAGTCGGGAATCAGGTTCTCGACGCCGCGCGGCTGCAGGACGTGTTCCTTGAGAACCTTGGGGACGAACACGATCGCCAGGTGGTTCGCCGTGCCGGCCAGTGCGAAGCCGATCTGGTACAGCAGAAACCGCCGGTCCGCCACAAAAATCCTGACTCCGTTCCAGAAGGCCCGGTGCGGCGAGGTCGATTCCTTGCGGGCAAACACGTTCGACCTGCTCACCGGAATTCGTGAGTAGCTCCATGACGCTCCAACCAGCACGACGGCAACCAGACAGTACAGCATCCAGTACCACTGGGGCTTCAGCAGGAACCACAGATAGCCGCAGACAGTCACGGCCAGCCCGGAGACGGCAAACAGGGACTTCAGCCACCCGACCGCGGCCCCTCGGCGAGTAGGCGGGTAGAGGATGCGGTACATGTTCATCTCGGCGACGCGCGGGAAGACGCGGATGAAGAAAGCCAGTCCGAGAATCACTGCAAAAAAGGTCGCGCCCCCAGCCGGCGATGCGGTCGCACACAGCAGGCAGGCCACCAACAGATTCGGATACACGACCAGCGACCGCATGGAGATTGTACGGCCGCAGTAGCTCACCAGCGGGCTGAACAAGCTGCTGCCGCCGAACATTGCCGCGAGCAGCGCCAGGTGAAAGGTGCCGCCGTCGAGGATGGTCGTGATGACGACAATTCCGAGCGCATACAGCGCGAAAAACGCTCCGCCGCCGAGGTTGTACAGCGAGTCGAAATAGAGGATCGGTCGATACCGCGGCGGCACCCGGTCACGAACCAGCGGCAGGTTCACAAACCACGTCCCGAAGCGGTGCTGCACCATCACGCCTCACCGCGCAGACGCTGACCCAGTTTGGCGATCACCGCGGCGCATTCTCCGCGAGCGTCGGCCATGCCCTGGGGCGTCGGGTGGTCGCTTTTGACGTAATCCAGAACGATGTCTTCGGCAGCCATCAGTTCTTTGCAGGCGTCGGGGACTTCCGCAGCGATCTCGTGAGGAATCGTGGTCACACCGTTGCGGTCTCCGTGCAGCAGGTCGCCGTTGTAAACAGCAATGCCGCCCACGCAGACCGGTATGCCGACCGACAGAATGTGGCAATACCCGTGGGCGCACGTGGTGCCGTTGGTGAAGGCTGGGAAACCCAAGGCCTCCACCTGATCCAAGTCGCGGCCGGTGCCGGACGTGATGAGTCCTCTTGCTCCGAAGGCTTGGTATGTGGTGCACATGACCTCGCCGAACGTGGCCGCCGCCGTCGGCTCATCGAGGTCCTGAAAGACGACCACCGGCGGTCCGGGCAGCTCGGCAAACATTTCGATCTGTTTGCTCAGGCTGGCGTAAACGTCGCCTCCACGCGGGGGCGACATGCTGCGGAACGTCGACGTCAACGCGTAGCCGACCATCGGCGGCATCTGCGGAAAACAGGCCGCGATGCTGTGGTCCATGTAGCCGGTGTTTCGCGGGCGGATGTTCCACAGCTCAATCACGTTACAGACAGTCGGTGTGTCGTACTTGGCCAATTCGGAGAGAGCCGCTTCAGAGAGTTCTGTTGTCGTTGTCATCGACCCCACCATTTGTCGAACAGGGAATGTCGTCCATCAGCACTCGCAGCACGGCCGGGAAGAGCCGTCCGGCGGCGGTTGTCGTTGCGAATACTTCGGGAAAGAAGCAATATATCCAATTGCCACCTGCTGCGAAAGCGAGCCGTCTGGCGAAACAGGGTCGATCAGTTTTTGAGGTGGAAGTCGTTGGAGGAACAGGCATGTCGGAAACAGCAGTCAAGCAACGGCGCATCGTGCAGTATTCGTCGATGTCGGCCTTTCGATCCGATGTGGAAAAACTCGCGGCAGGGAAGTATGAAACAGTCGGAAACTGGTCGTTCGGGCAGATCATGCAGCATCTGGCCATAGGCATCGCCGGTTCTTTCGACGGCTTTCCCTTTCAGGCGCCCTGGTTGGTGCGAACCTTGGTGGCCCCGTTCATGAAAAAATCTCTGTTGACGCAACCCATGAAGGCTGGCTTCAAACTTCCGAAATCGGCCGCGCCTTACTTGCCCTCTGACGAGATCACCACCGAGGAAGGGCTCAAACAACTCCAGGCCGCGCTCGACCGGTTCGAGAGAGAGACTCCCGAAGAGAAACATCCCTTTCTGGGAACGCTGACACCCAACGAGTGGGTCGCGCTGCATCTCAGGCATGCGGAGTTGCACATGAGCTTCGTGCGGCCCGCGTGAAAGCGGGCGGCCGATTTGCCCCCTGTCATTGGAGACTGATCTCAACCATGCGAATTCTGATCACCGCCGGACCCACACGCGAATACCTTGACGATGTCCGCTACCTGTCGAACGCCAGCAGCGGACGCATGGGCTATCGACTGGCCGAGGCGGCGCTGCAGCACGGGCATGAAGTCGTCCTCGTCAGCGGACCGGTGGCGCTGGCTCCGCCGGTCGGTTGTGAGTTCCACGCGGTCGAGACCACCGGGCAAATGCGTGACGCGTGTGTCGCGAAGTTTGCTGATTGCGACGGCGTGATCGCGGCGGCGGCTGTCTGCGACTACAAGCCGCGCAACCGCATCTCCGGAAAAATCGCGAAAACCGGCGGTCCCGTCTCGATCGAAATGATCGAGACGGATGACGTGCTGGCGGAGCTCGGCCGGCAAAAAGGCCGCGAACCGGCATTGCCGGTCGCATCCCCGGCATTGCCGGTTGCATCCCCGGCATTGCCGGTTGCATCCTCGGCATTGCCGGTTGCATCCCCGGCATTGCCGGTTGCATCCTCGGCATTGCCGGATCGTTGGGTCGTCGGCTTTGCACTCGAAGCGGAAAACGCCCGCGAGAACGCCCTGCAGAAGCTCAGGGCCAAGAATTGCGACCTGGTCGTCCTCAACGGCCCTGCCGCCATCGGGTCTGAGACCAACAGCGTCGAACTGATCGAACCCACCGGCAAGACCGTCGCAACCTTCTCGGGCAGCAAGCTGGAGGTGGCCCGCAAGTTGATCGACTGGATCGACCGGCAATGCCGGGGAAACGACTGACTGCGGAGAACCGACCGGCAATGCCGGGGATGCAACCGGCAATGCCGAGGATGCAACCGGCAATGCCGGGGATGCAACCGGCAATGCCGGGGATGCAACCGGCAATGCCGGGGATGCAACCGGC
>CAZGYE010000301.1:0-1082 GCA_964530165.1 uncultured Planctomycetaceae bacterium | reverse complement strand
AATGCCGGACCGACCGGCAACGGCTGACACAGCTAGTCCAACCGTGCTCTCCGGTGGGCGTGTTGCCCAAAAGCAACCCTTTGTGTTGTTTTTTTCCGACACGGCAACAAATCTGTGCTAGATTTTGGGTGAGCTGAGTTCTCCTCCGAGGGAGAATCACAACCCACCGACAAACGTTAGGATTCGACCGGCAATGCCGGGGATTCGAACGTCAGGTGGCGTGTCGCGGGTTTAGCTCCGTGCGCCGTTTCCCTTACGGAAGTGGTGCGCGGAGCTTGTCCGTCTCCACGCACTCCACCGGCCAGCGAATCCCTTGTGCAAGAAACACGCGACACGCACCCATGATCGATTACCGGCGCATCAGAAACGATCTGTTTGCGCTGGGGCTGTTGGCCCTAGCGATCTTCGTGGGGTTCAGCCTGGTCAGCTACGACCCGGCCGATCCCCCGGCGCAGATCGTCCACCCGGTCCGATCGCACGCGCTGAACTGGTGCGGCTTTCTCGGCGCACACGTGGCCCATGCATTGCGAACCGCGTTTGGCATGGGAGCCTATTTCGTCGTGCTTTCGATGATCTCGCTGGACGTTCGGCTTTTCTCGCGCCGTGAAGACGACGATCGGTATTTGCAGTTGGCGGGGTCGCTGCTCTCGTTGACGGCACTCTGCTTCGCTCTGCACGTTCTTCTGTCAGGATTGGCCGGTGACCCGCTTGTCGCCAGCGGCGGTTTCGTCGGAGCTTGGGGTATCGCACTGCTGGAACGACATTTCTCATTCGCGGGCAGCGCGCTACTTATTCTGGCAGCGCTCTCGGCTGGATTGTTGCTGGCGCCGGAGACGCAATTATTTCGCGTTATTTTTTCGTGGGCGCTGGCGCCGCTGCGGATCATCAGCCGTGCGGCCGCCTGGTTCGAGAATCGCATCGGATCCCCGGCATTGCCGGCCCGGACCGCCCACACCGACACCGACCTGGACGACCTCGCTGACGAGCTGGCAGCCGATGAACCCTCCGACGCCGAAGCGGAAGCACAGAGTGTGGGGCAGGCTTTCCAGCCTGCCATTGCTGATCGGCAGGCTGGAAAGCCT
>CAZGYE010000300.1:0-7167 GCA_964530165.1 uncultured Planctomycetaceae bacterium | reverse complement strand
GGATTCAAGTAGAACTTGATGTCCATCCAATCCATTTCTTTCGATCCGAACAATGCCCGCAAAGCCATCACGGTCGCCACTTGATCGATATCGAACACCTGCGACGCACGACGCGTCCCTCGGCGGAACGATTCCAACAGCGTGACGGCTTTTTCGTACTGAGCGAACTCGGGCGCGCCCCGCTGGAGCTTGGACGTCTGCGAGCCGTCGATCGGACTTGCCCAGAAACCACATCGTTGACGTGCCGTGCCGATGTCGCTGCGGTGGAACACGCACCACTGGATGGCCAAGTCCTGGTTGAACCCCACGATCGGTCCGCCGCGAAGCGCGTTGTGCTCGATCATCCGCCGGCCGTAATGTTCTTCCAGGGCATACAGGCCCAGGTTCTTGCCGTTCAGGACCACCTCCACGAATTCAAAACGGCTGGCGATCAGACCTTCGCGTCCGAGCGCCTTCATATACAGCCACTCCCAAACGTAGTCGCGTGTGGTCGGGTTTTGCAGCGAGAACCGCTTCATGCCCAGCAGCGTCCCGTCGCCGCCGAGCTTCACGTTGAAAGACCATTTGCGGGGGTCGCTCCAATGATCGGCGAAAGTCCCCTTCAGGCGAATTTTCGCCCGCAACGAACGATTGTTCCACTGGACCTTCGCCGGCACATAATCGTCCGGACGTCCAAAACGCAGGCCCTGTGCGAGGGCCTGTTCGCGTTGGTATTCCAGCTTCTTGAAATGTTTGTATTTGACGTCCAAAACCAAACGTCTTGGCGACGTGGTCAACCTGTATTTGAAACCCTGGACGGCCCGTACGAACGTGGCCACCTGCCTTCTGAACTCATAGAGCCCCCGCGTGGGTTGCGCCAACACCCCGGCCATGAACGAGGCCGGCAGCAAAACGGTCACGAGAGCAACGAGAGCAACGACCAGCAGCGTACACCGAGATCGCAGGCGGCCGAGCGCCAAACGAACGAGACGCAAACAGGAAACGCCTTCGGCTTTGATCTTCATTCAGATCAAGCCTCGGCTGTCCAGAAAGGTCACTTGCACGGACTTGTTCAGCCCGAACAGACTGTCGCGGCTGGCTTCCAACTTCTCGAAGGAATCGAACGCCACCTGGAAAGCAGCCTCCAGCGATGTCCCGCTGGCGTCTAATCGCTTCAGATCGACCGCCGTGCAGTGTTGCTTGAGCACGTCGACGACCTGCCCGATCTCGACCGGCGCGTCTCCCTGGCTGGAAATTGTCAGCAGCAGGTTTTGGTCGTCCTCTGTTCGCCGCAAGTAGTACCGCAACAGCATGATGCCGGCGACGACAAGGAACCCAATCAACGTGATCAGCCACTGGCCGGCCCCCATGCCCAGGCCGATGGCAATCGTCAGAAACAAGTAAGCCAGCTCTTCCGGGTCCTTAATCGCCGATCGGAAGCGCACGATCGACAGCGCGCCGACCAAACCCAACGACAACGCCAGCGATGACTTGACCACCGAGATGATGATCATCGTCGTCGTCGCCAAGAGCATAAAGTTCCCTGAAAATCGCTTGCGGTTCGACTGCGATTGGCCGCACACGGCATACAAACGGCCCAGTGCGGCGGCGATCACCGCTGTCGCCACCAGTGAAGCCGTGTACCACAAAACGGGGATCGTGCTCGCATGGGTCGTGAGGTGTTCTTCGAAAGTCCTCGACAGATGCTGCATGCTCGATCTCTCTCATCCCACGGAGTCTCCGCGACGACGCCTGGCCAAGCCGAGCGTTGTAGCCGTCGACGGTGAATCAACATCCCGCAACGTGTTAACATACGTAATATAAGGCGAATTGGCAAATTCATTCACGCTGCTTATCACGGGCGAGCCGGGAATCAACAACGGCTCGCTGAAACAACCGTTCGGTCTTTCAGGATTCCTACATTCGCTGAAACCGCACCGGACGATTTAACTTCCAACGCTATAATTGGTTGGGTAATTCCAGGCACGGCTGGTCAGTCTTTCAAACTAGGTTGTGTGGCTGGGGACAACCAACGGGAGCCCCCAGAACCTAACCACGTCTGTGGGCTCGCCTTCGGCTCGACCCCAGCCACACCTTGAAGTGGCAGTTTCTCATCCCATTGTGAAAAACTGACCGGCCCTGTAATTCCAGGCGCTCAACTGGCATGGGGGGCTCGACGTGTGTAGTATAGGAAAGACTCGCGAAAATAGCGGCCAGGGTTTGGTCGAGAAAGCGATCTCGCCCCGTTCGCTCAGCCCACCTCGGAAACCAAATTCCAGATCAGGAGCATGCCATGAAGAGACGTGAGTTTCTCCGTAAGTCGGCCGCGGCGGCCGCTGCCGGTTTTGCGGCGCCTTACTTTGTCCCCGCGCACGTTTTGGGGCGTGCGGGCCGGATCGGCGCCAACGACAAGGTGAACGTCGCGATCATCGGGCTCGGAGGTCGGGCGCGGACAATCGCCAAGACATGTCTCCCAATTCCCGAGATGCGGATCGCGGCCGTCTGCGACTGTTTTGCTCCTCGGTGCGGTCAGTTCATCAAGGCCGTCGGCAAGGATCAGAAATGGGCGTCCTATGAAGATTTCCGCGAGATGGTCGAAACCGAGAAGCTCGACGGTGTGATGCTCGAGACGACCACCCATGCGCGGGCCTGGGTGACGACGCTCGCCATGCAGGCGGGCATGGACGTCTACATCGAAAAGCCGATGTGTCTGACGATCGCCGAAGGCCGCTACATGGTCAAGGCGGCGCGGAAGTTTGGCCGCGTGACTCAGGTCGGCACCCAACAGCGATCGATGCCGATCAACAACTGGGCCAGCGACCTGGTCAAGAACGGCGCCATCGGGAAAGTGCATACGGTGCTCGCCCCGAACTTCGTCGGTCCGGACAGGTGGATCGACCAGCCGGCTCAGCCGATGCCGAAAGGCGGAACCGAAGGCTGGTGGGACGTCTGGACCAACCAAGCCGCTTTGCGCCCCTATCATCCGCAGCTCCATCGCGGTTGGGCCCGTTGGTGGGCCTACGACGGCGGCGGCCGCTGCTACGGCGTGACCGGATGGGGCGCGCACTCCTACGACCAGATTCAACGCGCGCTGGGCACCGACGAGACCGGCCCGGTCGAGGTCTGGCTCGAAGAGCCGGTGAAGATTATGCCGACGGGCAAATTCGAGAATCCGCCGGACGACCGTGACACCGGTGTCGCGTACCGTCGACTGGCCAAACCCGTGGTGGGACCCAGAGCGAAAGTCCGCATGAAATTCGCCAGCGGGACCGAGCTGAGGCTGCATCTCGACGGCGATTGGGGACCGGGGCTGGGGGCCGTCTTCGTCGGCGACAAGGGAAAGATCGAGATCAACCGCAACAAGCTCGCCAGCAACCCGAAGGAGCTGATCGAGTCGCCCGACAATCCCGGTCCGAACAAAAAGCCCGAGACGCAGTACCACATCGAGAACTGGATCCATTGCATCAAGACCCGCGAGCGATGCACGGCCGACATCGAGTACGGACAGCGCTCGTCGACGCTGTGCTATCTGGTCAACATTGCCCGCGACGTCGGCCAGGTGGGCAAGAAGCTGAAATGGGACCCAGAGGCCGAACGCTTCACCAACTGCGACGAAGCCAACACGATGCTCTCGCGTCCGCGCCGCAAAGGCTACGAACTGCCCGAGTTGGCGTAGCAAACACACCTGGGGGGAACGATAAGGGCCGGGACACTCGGCCTGACGTCACTACACGTTCACCCACGCCGCGGTGAACACGAATGCGTCGTCGACGGTCTCGCCAAGAGCGATATCCGCCGGATCAGCGGTGACGCCGTTGCCGCCTCCGGCGACAGTATCGATGCCGCTTTGACCGTTCGCTTTGTCGATGCCGTTCTCCCCGAGAACGATGTCAGTCCCGCCGCCGCCAAACAGTGTGTCATTCCCTTGACCGCCGAGGAGCGTGTCGCCGCCGCGGCCGCCGTTCAGGAAGTCGTCGCCGGCCATACCGGAGAGGCCGTCGTTTCCGTCGCCGCCGTCCAATGTATCGTTCCCGGCACGGCCGTTGAGGATGTCGAAGCCTCTCTCGCCAAGAATCACGTCGTCTCCCGCTCCGCCGAAGAGCGTGTCCGCGCCCTTGCCCCCGTTGAGCGTCACATTACCGAGGAAGCCGTCGGCGTCGATGACGTTCTTCGAATCGCCTCCGGATAACGCCGCTTCTTCGAACCCATCGTGCTCGTCGGTGCCACGTCCCGTCAACTGCGAGGCGTTGAGCGTGAAGTCGACGTCCCCCGTTTCGACGATGCGATCGATGCCGGTGCCTCCGCGCAGTCGGTCGTTTCCGTCGCCGCCGGTCAGCGAGTCGTCACTACCCTGCCCGTTGAGCCGGTCGTTACCCGTGCCGCCGTCGAGTGAGTCCATGCCGCCGCCGCCGAACATGCGATCGTATCCGTCTCCGCCCAAGAGAAGATCATCGTTGGCCTGACCATTCAAGTAGTCGTCGCCGGTGCCGCCGTCGAGCGTGTCGTCTCCCGTGCCGCCCAGAAGTGAGTCCTCCTCGGTGCCTCCGTGAAGCACGTCGTTGCCGTCGCTGCCGCGCAGCCGATCGAAGCCTTCGCCACCGATGAGTGAATCACCGCCTGCGCCGCCGTCGAGCCAGTCGTCGCCGGTGCCGCCGTCGAGCGTGTCATTGCCTGCATCGCCCTCCATGGCGTCGTTGCCCGCCTGACCCAACAGGAAATCGTTTCCTAAGCCGCCGAAGATGCGGTCGAAACCCGTGCCGCCGTCCAGTGTGTCGTCACCGTCCTCGCCGTGGAGACTGTCGTCCTGCGGACCGCCGACGATGGAATCGGCCCCCAGGTCGCCGATCACAATGTCGTAGCCCCAGCCGCCATCCAGCGTGTCGTCTCCCTCGTCGCCCCAGAGAATATCGTTCTCCCATCCTCCGTCGATCAGATCATTCCCTGTGCCACCTTCGATCGTGTCGTTGTCTTCACCGCCGGTGATCGTGTCGGCGCCCGCATCACCGTCGAGAAGGTCTTGAGACAGACCACCGTCAATCAAGTCGTCGAACGGGGTGGCATAGACCGTATCGTTCCCGTCGCCGGCGTTGACGGTGATCGGTTGACTGAAGAAGCTGGCACTGACTTGATCGTTGCCGTTTCCGCCGTTGATGGTCACCGCGGCGCCGAAGCCACTGTCGACGCTCTCCAGCCACAGGTGATCGTTGCCGTTGCCGGCGTTGATTGTCAGTGAGTTGGTGGGACTGACGAAGCGGACGCTTTCAAACCCTGTGAACGCATCAGTGCTGAAACTCTCGATGAGCGTCCGGCCCGCGGCCGAAGTGTCGTCGACGAGATGGATGCCGTGATCGCCAAAATTCGTCGTCGAATCGATTGCAAAGACACGATCGGCCGCATCGGTGTCGTCGATGATCGGTTCCAGTCCGGTGTACGTGATGGTCGAACCGTCCAGGTCCACAGAGCCGTCCGATTTTCCGGTGGCCGTGTAGGTGACCAGACCGAAGGGACTGGCCGACAACGAGGCGTCGAGTTCGAGCGAGTCGCCGCCGGAGGCTTGCGAGCCGCCGTTGAACGCAAGACCCGGCGCAAGGAATTTCACGATCAACGTATCGTCGCCGCCCGACCCGTTGATGGTGATCGAATTCATGGAAACCAGCGATGTGGTGAAGATGTCGGCGCCGCCCTCGCGCCGCACGATGACGTCGCCGCTGCTTTCGAGAATTTCGAATCGTCCGCCGCCGGTTGGCAACGCCACGTTCCAGTTCTGCGGGTTTTGGTTGAGAAACAGATGGTTGCCGGTGGTGGTGGCCTCGGCGACGAATGCATCCAAATCGCCGTCGGCATCGACATCGCCCAGCACGGCATTTTTACTCCAGACACTGCCCAAGTTCTGGGTGCTATCGCTGAAATTGCCGCTGCCGTCGTTCAACCACACTCGGTTTGCCCCTTGATTCGCTGTGAACGCATCCAGGTCGCCGTCGCCGTCCACGTCGCCGAGCGCCACGCCATAGGTATCGGAGCTTCCCAGGCTTTGGCCGCTGTCGCTAAAATTGCCGCTGCCGTCGTTGAGCCAGACCCGATTGCTGCCGGGAGTTCCGAACTCGGCCGTGAACGCATCCAGGTCGCCGTCGCCGTCGAGGTCGCCCAAGGCCACATCGTCGCTGTTCGTGTTCCCTAAAGTCTGTCCGCTGTCAGTGAACGTGCCGCTACCGTCGTTCAACCACACCCGATTGGGTTGATTGAAGTAATTGGCGACAAAGGCATCGAGATCGCCGTCCCCGTCGAGATCTCCTAAAGAAACCGCCTTGCTTGCATAGGCCCCGAGAAGTTGCCCGCTGTCGCTGAAGTTCCCGTTGCCGTCGTTCAACCACACCGTGTTCGGCCGATCGCCCACCACGGTCAGCCAGCGGTTGGCGACGAAGAGATCCAAATCACCGTCGCCGTCGAGGTCGCCCAAAGCCAAATCTCTACTGTCGCTACTCCCAAGAGATTGTCCGCTGTCGCTGAAGGTTCCGGCCCCATCGTTGAGCCAGACCGTGTTTCCATAGCCGTCTGCGTTGCCAATGACCGCATCCAAGTCGCCGTCGCCATCCAAATCTCCGAGGTCGACCGCGTAGCTGCGGCTGATTCCGAGCGTCTGGCCGCTGTCGCTGAAGTTGCCGCTGCCATCGTTGAGCCACACTCGGCTGGCTTCACCAAAGCGGTTGGCCACAAACGCATCCAAGTCGCCGTCGCCGTCCAGGTCGCCCAGGGCAACGTCTTCGCTGATCGAACTGCCCAAGACCTGACCGCTGTCGAGAAATATACCGGCTGATAGCAGTGTCCGGTCTTCCAGACCCTCAATACATGATGATCGGCGTTTCAGGGCCGCTCCACGAACGGGCCGTCGACCGAACCCGACTCGAGAATTCAACGCTGCAAGCCACGGCGTGACGAACATCGGCGACTCCATTCACAGTGAGAGGACCAAGCGATTGCCAAGCGTCTTGGGAAACCCGAAGATTGAGGCACAACGTCCTGTTTCCACACGGCACGGCCCGCAAGCGTTCCTGCACTCTATCGGTCGTGTCCGGCAAAACACGCCAACCTTTCCGCTCCTATTGGCTGGAAAGGCGACTGGAAAGATGCACTCCGGGCGAAAAAAGGGGACAGGTCCAATTTGTGCAGAGCACCCTGCGGGCCGTTCCG
>CAZGYE010000299.1:0-7262 GCA_964530165.1 uncultured Planctomycetaceae bacterium | reverse complement strand
GCTCTCGGGCCGGTCCAACATTGTGGCCAAGACGACTCAGTACCGCCTGGAGCACGACAACGAGCTGTTGACCAAGATCCTCCAGCGCGTGCAGGACCTGGAGAACGAGGGATACCAGTTCGAAGCGGCTGAGGCGTCGTTCGACCTGCTGGTCAAGAAAGTGGCCGGCACGTACCGGCCCAAGTTCCAGCGGATGCACTACCGCGTCAACGTCGAAACCGATCAGCCGCACGAGCCGGTGACCGAGGCCACCATCAAGCTGAAGGTCAACGGCGGCGTGGAGCACGTGGTGGCCGAGGGAGACGGCCCGGTCAACGCCCTGGACGCCGCCCTGCGAAAAGCGCTCACGCCGGCCTATCCCGGTCTGGCCGAAATGCATCTGGTTGACTATAAGGTGCGTGTGATCAACTCGGCCGAAGGGACGGCGGCCCGCGTCCGCGTGGTCATCGTGAGCTGCGACCGAGACGGGGAGATTTGGAGCACGGTCGGCGTCAGCGAGAACATCATCGAGGCCAGTTGGCTGGCGTTGGTCGACAGCGTGGAATATAAGCTCTACAAAGATAGCGGCGCACTCGAGAACGGGCTGGAAGGGCAGGATTAGAACGGAAGGGAAAGAATGATGAACGTCGACATTTCACGCGAAAACGAGCAATTCATTCAGCAAGCCATCGACAGCGGGGCCTATGGTGACCGGGCGGAGGTCTTCGACGAAGCGATCCGGCTTCTCAAGACCCGCGTCAACCTGCTTGAGCACATTGACACGGGCACTCGACAACTCGAGAGCGGACAATATACGGACTACGATGAGGAGTCGTTGAAAGAACGATTCGCGCAGATCAAAGCCGATGGCCGCAAACGAATGGAGTCACAAGAGGAGGATCAATGAGCCGCTTTCGGCTTTCCGAGCGGGCTGATCGGGATCTGAGGGAAATTTGGGACTACATCAGCGCCAAGAATCCCGATGCTGCCGATCGTCAACTGGACATGCTCCACGACCGATTTGCCCTGCTCGCGAAACAGCCGCGGGTGGGCCAGCTTCGTGAGGACCTGCACCCCAAGCTTCGCGTGTTTCCCGCCGGCAGCTATGTGATCTTCTACTATCCCCTGGAAGAAGGCATCGAAGTGGTCGGTGTCGTTCACGGAGCTCGAGACATCGAGAGCATGTTTCAACGCGGCGAAAGATAAATATCTTAGGCGTGTCTTACCGGTAGTTTCGGAAAACTCAATTCATTCCATCACCCATGTCCACAGACATCCCCAAACAATACGAACCGCAGCAAGCGCAGGCGCGCTGGTACAAGTGGTGGGAGGAGCACGGCTACTTCGACGCCGATCCCGACCCCGACAGAAAGCCGCACACGATCATGATCCCCCTGCCCAACGTCACCGGAGCGCTGCACATGGGGCATGCGCTGAACGGGACGCTGCAGGACCTGATCACCCGCTGGCGGCGGATGCAGGGGTACACGGCGCTTTGGATGCCGGGCACCGATCATGCCGGCATCGCCACGCAGGCGGTCGTCGAACGACGCATGCTGGAAGAGGAAGGCTTGACCCGGCACGACATCGGCCGCGAGGCGCTGGTCAACCGCATCTGGAAGTGGAAAGACGCCTACGAAGACCGCATCCTCAACCAACTCAAACAGATCGGGGCGAGTTGTGACTGGCGGCGAACGCGGTTCACGCTCGATGACGTCTGCTCGCGGGCGGTCCGCCGGACCTTCTTCAAGCTGTTCAAAGACGGCCTGATCTACCGCGGCAAACGGCTGGTCAATTGGGACTCGTTCCTGCAAACGGCCGTTGCCGACGACGAGGTGTTTCACGAGGAAGTCGACGGCTTTTTCTGGACGTTTACGTATCCGGTCGTCGGCAGCGGCGAAAGAATCGCGTTTTCCACCACCCGCCCAGAGACAATGCTCGGCGACACGGCCGTTTGCGTGCATCCGTCGGACGAGCGGTACAAGCACCTCGTCGGCAAGAACGTGCGGATCCCGCTGCTGGACCGTGAGATCCCGATCATCGCCGACGCGCTGCTCGCCAAGATGGACATGGGCACCGGGGCGGTTAAAGTCACCCCGGCCCACGACGCCAACGACTACGCCTGCGGGCTGCGCAACGATCTGCAGATGATCAACATCCTCAGCTCCGACGGCACGTTGAATCAACACGCCGGCAAATACGCCGGCATGGAGATCGAGGAAGCCCGAACACTGGTCGTCGAAGATATGAAGAAGCTGGGCTATTTTGTCGGCGTCGAGGATCGGAAGATCGACCTGGCACATAGCGACCGCTCAAAAACCCCGATCGAGCCGTATCTGTCCAACCAGTGGTTCGTCAAGATGGACCATTTGGCTCAGACGGCCATGGACGCCGTCAGCGAGGACCGCGTCCGCTTCTTCCCGGCACGATACGCGAAAACCTATCTCGACTGGCTGGGCGAAAAACGCGACTGGTGTATCAGCCGGCAATTGTGGTGGGGACATCGCATTCCGATTTGGTCGAAGACGTTTTCGAACCGCCAAGACGCAGAGTTCGCCAAGGAATTGATAGAACGACAGGCTTGGTTCAACTCCGATTACATTTTCATACGCGTTGAGAATTTGGATGAGACTGGAGTCAGAAGCGTCCAAGGAACGTCACTGACAGTGGCAACACCACAAGCAATTGTGCTCATAGGTGTTGACCACGGCTACAACGATATTGAACGGAAGTTGGAATCCGACCGTTTCTTCAAGTTCGTGCAGGACGAGGACGTGCTCGACACGTGGTTCAGCTCGGCCTTGTGGCCGCATTCGACGCTCGGCTGGCCCGACACGGAGCACAATCCACCGCTCGAGAACACTGAGGCTGCCAAACCAACAGGTGCCGGCTCGGCTCCCTCAACTCTCAACTCTCAACCCTCAACCAACGAAGTTCTCAATTACTTCTACCCCGGCAGCGTCTTGATCACCAGCCGCGACATCATCACGCTGTGGGTCGCCCGCATGGTGCTGACCGGCCTGTACAACATGGACGACGTCCCGTTCCACCACGTCTGCGTCCACCCGAAGATTCTCGACGGTTTCGGCCAGACGATGTCGAAGTCGAAGGGGAACGGCGTCGATCCGATGGACCTGATCGACAAGTACGGCACCGACGCCGTGCGGTTCACCATCGCCTCGTTTGCCGGGGAGACGCAGGACGTGCGGCTTCCGGTCGGTTATGAATGTCCGCACTGCGGAAACGTGATTCCCCAAACGCTGGAGCATCAGAGGGCGGTTCCCGCGGGCGGCGAGAAGCCGCGGATCAAATGTTTCGGGTGCAAGAACGAGTCGCAGTTCACGAGTTTCTGGTTTGAACCTGATCCGGGCGAACCGGTGGCCCGCGTCGTCAGCGAGCGCTTCGAGTACGGCCGCAACTTCTGCAACAAATTGTGGAACGCCTCGCGGTTTGCGTTGTTGAACCTGGAGGGCTACACGCCGGGTGCGGTTGCCGAGAAGGACTTGAAGCTGGAGGACCGCTGGATTCTCAGCCGGCTGGCGACGGTCGCGGCGGAGATGACCACCCTCTTGGACCGCTACCAATTCGACGCCGCCACCCGGTCGATTCGCGAGTTCACGTGGAACGAGTTCTGCGACTGGTATCTGGAAATGATCAAGCCCCGGCTTCGCGACGAGGTCTCGAAGCCGCTCGCCCAGCGGGTGCTTGTGGGCGTCCTCGATACACTGTTGCGGTTGCTTTCGCCGTTCGTTCCGTTCGTCACCGAAGAGCTGTGGCAGCGGTTGGGGGAAATCGCCCCTCAGCGGGGGTTGCCCGAACCCCGGGCCGCAGCCGAGAGCGTCACGATTGCTGCCTGGCCCCAACCACCGGCTGAGTGGCGGGACCGTTCGCTGGAGTCGCGTTTCGAGCGGTTGCAGGAGACGATCGTGGCGGTGCGGAACGTCCGGGCCGTCTACGGGATTCCGCCGTCGACGCCGCTGAAGCTGTCCATGCGCTGCGGCGCGGGCGTCGCCGCCGACATGCAGGACGTGGCCGGCCAGTTCGAGAATCTGGCCAAGACGGTGCTCGAAGCGGCCGGGGCCGAGGTCGAGCGTCCCCCAGGTGCGGCCGGCTTTACGCTGGGCGAGGCCGACGGCTTCATCCCGCTGGAAGGCGTCATCGACCGCGAAGCCGAACTCGGGCGACAACGTAAAGAGGCCGAGAAGCTGCGCGGCTTCATTGCCGGGCACGAGAAAAAACTGGCCAACCAGAACTTCGTCGACCGAGCGCCTGCGGAGGTCGTCAACCAGGTCCGCGAAACACTGACCGGGCTACATAAGCAGTTGGAAAGCGTCCAGCGGATCATCGACGAGCTGAGCCAGGACTGAGCGAGCCGGCTCGTCGATGTCTGCTTGACCAACGTCGGGCGAAGTACCAGGCAGCCGCAGTTCCGATAACGATGAGCGCGAGCAAGGCGAAAATGATGCCCTTGCCGATGCCCGATGTGTCATTTCCGGATGTGTTGCTGTTCGTCATGGGGCTGTCGATCGGAACAATCAAGAAGACCGCACTGCCACCATACAAGTCATTGTATGCTTCCGTTCCGCCTGGAACCTCGATCCGAGCCGACTTTCGCGGTCTTGTTCCCTTGTACTTCGTGTCTTCTACGGCAGCAGCACGAGTCGCTTTCAAGATCGCTTCACGGCTCCAAAGCACCTTGAAATTCTTCGTGAAAATTCGGGCGTACCTGTCGCCTTCTGCTTTTCCGTCCAACCGAACCGCACACGAGCGAGCCCCAAAACGACGAAGAGCCAGTGGCACCTTTTCATAGCCGGGGTCCAGGCTCACGTACCGTCGACTGTTCACGAGGAACAGAAGAAGTTCGGCACCTTCCTTTTTCCAATTCGAAGGACAGTGAGGATATGCCACATTCCGAAAAATAAAGGTTATTTCCTGTTGCTTCCTCCCTTTGAGGGTCTCATGGACTTTGACAGTCGATTTCTCCCAAACGACAGAGTAGGGCCCCTTTTCCTCAACCACCTGCGAGATTGTGCCCCGGACAATCAGGTCGGAGTCGGCGACCATCCATTCGATGCTCTCCGCAACGCTGTTTTCTGCGACTGCTGTGGAATGTGAAAGCAGAATTCCAATCGTGATCAGAAAGCATGTGGGTTTCCAGATAGGGGAATCCCGCAGAAACGAAAACACAACTGCCAGTCTGCTTACTCGTCTCATGACCTCGGCTCCTTCTGCAGGGTGGAGGACTCTATTCCTCATCGCGTGGTACGACGAGCGTCCACAGCCATGTCAACAGACGCACCTAAGGTCAGTAGAATTCCCCAAAAATCCTGCATTTTAGAGAAACCAGCCGCTACTCCGCCGTCTTTTGTTCATTGTCCTGTTAATTGGCGACAACAAGAGCCGGACCTCTGAACCGTGACATTTAGCCGCCCCGCTTGCGGGGCGCTTGCCCCCCGGGAAACGCGCCGGGCAAGCCCGGCGGCTAAACGGTGCGCGCTGCTTGCATCCCCGTTTCCGGCGGGAGTATAATTCATTCATGGGCGGCGTTTTTTGAATCAGACTTCCCAAGACGTCTGCTCGTCATGTCCCTTTTGCGGAGGAACGTGCTGGTGCTCGTTCGTATGGAATTGTCTCGGATCATCATCAATGAGATCGCCGATCAGCAGGTCATTTATCTGCGCGAAATGGAGGGCGAGCGTACGTTTCCCATCCTGATCGGCCTGTTCGAGGCGTCCAGCATCAATCGCCGATTCACCGACGAACCACCGCCCCGCCCGCTCACGCACGACCTCTTGAAGAACGCCATCGAGCAATTGGGCGGCGATACTCAGGACGTGGTGATCAACAACCTGCTGGACCACACCTACTACGCGGTCATCCGCATCCGCTGGGAGGGGGAGCTGATCGAAGTCGACAGCCGCCCCAGCGACGCCATCGCACTCTCCGTGCATTACGACCCCCCGCTGCCGATTTACGTCGACGACAACGTGCTGGAAGAGGTGGCGTCGTGAAAAGAGCGGTCAGCGATCAGCTTTTTATCAGATGCTCACCGCTGATCGCTTCCTTCAATTGCACTCCGCCACCAATGGCCCCGCCAGTTCTTCGAGGAAGAACAACCGCCCCGGCTGTCCCGGCATGAAGGTGGAGGGGATCCACGCGGTCGGCGCGTGGCGCAGCGTCATCCACAGGCTGAGTCCCTGCCACATCATGCCGCGGGAAAGGGTCCCGTCGCAACCGCCGATGATCTTGTCGGCTCCCAGAAACAGCCCCGGTCCGATCGTGTTGGCAAACGCGGGGACCAGTGTGGTGCGGCTCTTGAAGCTGGTGATCGCGTTCTGCTCGATCGTCAGCGGATGGAGATTGGCACCGATACGGTGCGTCTGCTGCTTCCACTCCTCTTCGCTGCTGAACTCGGCGGCGAAGTGCGGTTCCCAAAAGGCGATGTGACAGACGCGTCCGATGCCGAAGATCACGGCCAGCTTCGCGCCGGCGGCTCGCAGCTCGCCAATCTTGTCGGCATACGTGACCAGATTCTCTCTGGAGGCGAAGTTTCGCTGATTCTCCGGCACGGTCAGTTGTGAGAGCGGTCCATAGAAGGCCTGTTCCATGGCGTACTGGAACGCACCCGTGTTGGTCGGCGGCAGCGTGTTGCCCTCGCGGTCGCTCCATTCGTCCATGTTGAAGCCCCAAACGTGATCGCAGCCAATCTCCCACTCTCTGAGGAAATAGACGGCCCAGCGATACATGCCCATCGGTCCCACCGGCAGGATGAGCACCAGCTTCTCGCCGGCGTCGCGGCTGCGTTTGATGGTCAGTGCGATTTCGTGGCCCAGCAGCGCGTCGAAGTCGCCCAACGACTGGCAGGAAACCGGCTCGAAGTCGGGGTGCCACGTCTTTTGCCGAACGGTGATACTGGCCGGATCGTCGTCGACGCAGGCGTCGATCTTTTTCAAGTCCCAACCGGCCGGCAAAAAATTCTCCATCAACGATCCGGAAATCGTACTCAGAAGGTCCATTGCAGTCTCCTCACCAGGATTGACAATTGACGGTTTGACGATTGACGATTGCTCTTGCCGAGCGTTCAATAGTCAATAGTCTATCGTCAAACCGTCAATTGCCAATCGCCAGAGGCCAATATGGACGAAAAGTCGGCCGGGTTGCAGTCGATCAACTACCGCCAGGTATTTCCGTGGATGCACCTGTTTCGCGCGTTTCGGATCGCCGTCGACATCCGCAAAATGATGCTCGCCGGGGCGGCGCTCGTCGTTCTGGCAATGGGCAAC
>CAZGYE010000298.1:0-7268 GCA_964530165.1 uncultured Planctomycetaceae bacterium | reverse complement strand
AAACCTCCGGCAGTGTCAAGAACGCGCCGGCGTCGTCCGGCCACGACTTGACCTGCGGCAATTGGTCGATGGCCGTCCGATTCGCCAGAACTGGTCCGCCGGAAACCTTTTTCGGCCGCATGGACCACAGCGTTCGCGGCACGTCGCGGTAACGTAGCGGTTGTTTCCAGAACTCTGTCGGGTCGATCTTCAGTTCGATCAGGCGCCGGACCGCTGCGAGCGTATCGCGAAACAGAAAGCGGGTCCGCTCGACGGTGCCGAACAGGTTGCTGACCATAGGGAAGCGGCAGCCCTTGACCCGCGCATAATAGACGGCCGGTCCCTGAGCCGCGTAAACCCGCCGCTGAATCTCGGCCGCTTCCAGATGCGGATTGACTTCTTCTTCGATGCGAACCAACCGTCCGGTTCGTTCGAGATCATCGATACATTCCTTCAGATTGCGATAGCCCATAGGATGATTTTCGATTGATGATTGAAGATTGACAATTGCAGTTTCCCTAAACGGAAACAGGCCGTAGAATTCTCGCGGTCTTGGATTGACGATTGTCGATTATCCGTTTCGGACACGTCGAAATGTTTTGGTTCAATTTCTTGCTGCTGTTTCTCCTGGTGGCCGGTCACACCGAACTGCTGGTGACGCTGGTCAACCGGTTGCATGCGCGGCCGGTGCGTAGCGAGATACTCCGCCGCTTCCGGCACCTGCATGACGTTCTGATTCCAGTGTTTCCCATTGTGCTGCTGTGGTTTATGGGGACCCGTGGCCACGAACTGCTTGCCGGCGGCACCTGGTCGAACGTTCCAGTTGGCTGGCGGGTTTATCTCGGTCTGTGCGGTTTGGGGACCGCGGGCCTGGCGTATTCGGTGATTCGGTGGAGCTTTCGGCGGCTTCCGGCAGCCCAGATCTCGAACCATTCGCGCGTGGTGAACGTGGAAGAACGTCTTGGCCATCGGCCGGTGGCTGACGGTCCGTTTCGCTACCTGACCGGCTTTCCCGGCAACGAAATCTTTCAGGTCGAAGTCTCCGAGAAAATCTATCGACTGCCTCGTTTGCCGCGATCGTGGGATGGCCTGTCGATTCTGCACCTGACCGATTTGCACTTCATCGGAACGCTGGACCGGTCGTTCTTCGAGCACGTGGCGGAACTGTCCGCCGGGCAGGAAGCCGACCTGATCGTATTCACCGGCGACTTGCTCGACCGCCAGCGATTCAGCGAATGGTTGCCGACGACGCTCGGACGGCTCAGTGCACCGCTGGGCTGCTATTTCGTTCTTGGGAATCACGATTGGTACCTCGACGCGGAACAAATCCGCTCTCAACTGGCTGAGCTTGGCTGGCAGGACGTCGCCGGCAAGACGACGACGCTGGACCACAAAGGCCACCCGCTTGTGATCGGCGGAACGGAACTCCCCTGGATGGGAACGCATCCCGATTTCTCGCTTGCTCCCGCCGACGCCTTTCGGTTGCTGTTGAGTCACACGCCCGATCATCTCCCTTGGGCGAGACGTCAGTGCGTCGATCTGATGCTGGCGGGCCACAATCACGGTGGCCAGGTGGTTCTGCCCGTCATCGGCCCGGTTTACTCGCCGAGCCGACACGGGGTCCGCTACTTCTCGGGCGCCTTTTGGGAAGAGCCGACGTTGTTGTACGTTTCCCGCGGCATCTCGGGGCGGCATCCGCTGCGGCTGAATTGCCGGCCCGAGTTGACAAAGTTGGTCCTTAGGATTGAAGATTGAAGATTGGAGTCAATCCTCAATCGTCAATCCTCAATCGCCAATGGTCAATCGTCAATTGACGCTGGTTATCCCGTCGCTGGCGTTCGGTGGGGCGGAGCGCGTGATTTCGGAGATGGCCAATCACTTCTCCCGTAGCGAGAACGATGTCACGCTCATCACCTTGGACTCCACAGAGACCGACACATACAAGCTCTCACCGAGAGTCAACCGCATTGCCCTGGGAATGATGCAGGAATCACGGGGCTTCGGGCAGGCAATCGTTAAGAATCTGCAGCGCGTGCGGCGGTTGAGACGGGCCATTCAAACTGCTCAGCCACAGACGGTCATCAGCTTCACCGATCGAATGAACGTGGTGACGTTGCTGGCGTGTCTCGGTTTGAACGTCGACGTGGTCGTCAGCGAGCGCATCGATCCGGCCCGTCACGACATAGGCCGGACCTGGTCGTTGCTTCGCCGACTGGTCACTCCCCGCTCGAGAGCGCTGGTGGTGCAGACGGAGCGGACTCGCCAGCAGATGCGCGGCATCATGAGGCACAAGCCGATCTTTGTGATTCCGAATGCCGCCCGCACGCCGTCGGGCACGGAAAAGGGGACAGGTCCAATTTGTGCGAAGCACCCTTTGGGCCGTTCCGGCAAATTGGACCTGTCCCCTTTTCCGTGCCCGCATTCGGCCGGTCGCCGCATCGTCGCCATGGGACGGCTCGAGCGGCAAAAGGGCTTCGATTTGCTGATCGACGCGTTCTCCCGCATCGCCGCGAAGTGCGGAGAGTGGACGCTTGAAATCTTGGGCGAGGGACCGCAGCGCGGGGAGCTCGAGCGGCTCATCGAAGGGCATTCGCTACGTAGCCGCGTGACGCTGGCCGGCTGGATCGCCGAGCCGGAGAGCGTTCTGCGACAGGCTGATTTGTTTGTGTTGTCGTCGCGGTACGAAGGTTTTCCGAACGCACTGCTGGAAGCCATGGCTTGCGGGTTGCCGGTCGTCAGCTTCGACTGCCCGAGCGGTCCGGCCGAGATCGTTCGACACGACGTCGACGGTCTGCTCGTCCCGGCGGACGACGTCGATGCGCTTTCGGCGGCCATCGAGCGGCTGATCTCGAACCCCCAGCAGCGATTGCGTTTGGCCGACCGGGCGCCTGACGTGCTCGAACGCTTCAGCACCGAGCGGTTCTTCGCGCAGTGGGAAGCGGTCCTGCGGGGAGACGACGAGCAAACCGTCGCTCGATTGACCATTGACCATTGACGATCTAGTCGACCTGGCAGTCTGTCAAAGCTGATTTGACAGGTATCGTGGGGCAGGCTTTCCAGCCTGCCGATTGGCCGTGGCAGGCTGGAAAGCCTGCCCCACACTCTGCTGTGCCGTGCTTGAGTGTTTCGGCGAGCGGGGGACGTGAGTCCCCTGATCACATCAGCCGACTGACACCGGCCGCTCGCCATTGCATTTCACCGGACGGTCCTAATCCGGCGCATCGAAGCGATGCGTTGGCGTCGGCCGGCTCGGGCGGAAGCTTTGCGTCTTCCGGAACTCGGCGGTCGCGTCGGCTGCAGCGCACGTCTGCTCGATGGCGGCCTGGACCTGTTTCTCGAGCAGTTCCGGGGCGCAGGCGACGCGGGCGTTGACGATCAGGTCCATCTCCTTGACGTCGCAGTTCGACGGCAGTGAGAGCTCCGGCTGGGCGTCGCTGCTGATCAGGTTGGCAACGCCGAAGAAACCTTCCCACAGCCCGATCGTCTTCAGATGGGCCGTCTCCGCGCCACAGCGGCCGAACGCGTCGTGCAGGCGAGTGACCACATCCAGCAGCAAATGATCCAGCGAGAATTTCTGCGGCGCAGTGATCCGCACGCTGCTGTTCAACCAGCCCAGCTCGGCTTCACCGTCTGCGTAGACGTCGTAATCGATGTCGAGCACGCGCTGGCCGAAATCGCCCTGTTGGTCCAATAGCTCGGTGAACCGGTCGAAGCCCGCACCCGTCCGAGCCGAGATGCGCAAGATCGGCACGCCGGAATGATGCTCTTTCACTAGTGCCTCTAACTCCTCGGTCTCCTCTTTGGTCAGTTCGTCGATGCGGTTGATCAGAATCGCGTCGGCTTCTTCGAGCTGTTTCTTCAGAATGTAGGCGGCCTTGGGGGAGAAGCCGGCCCGCTTCTCGCCGAGCAAAACTCTCTTGCCGTGGCTCGGCTTCAGGATGACCGCATACGGCCCCATGCTGAACTCGGCGTCGAAGAGCCGTTTGATCGGTTGAATGACCGTCGCCACCAAATCGGTGCAACTACCGACCGGTTCGGCCAGAATCATGTCGGGACGTTCGTCGGCGCCGAGTCGCCCGATGGTTTCCATCAGCTCGTCGAAGTGACAGCAAAAACAGGCGCCGGCCACCTCGCCGACGTCGAACCCCTGTGCGCGGAACGTGTTGGTGTCGACCAGATCGGTCGCCTGGTCGTTGGTGATGATGCCGACGGCGAGACCCCGGTCGATGTAATGCCGGGCCAGCCGTCCCAACGTAGTCGTCTTTCCGGCGCCCAAAAAGCCGCCGACCATCAGATAGCGAATCTTGTGCACGATTGAAAATTGACGATTGGATATTGAAGATTGACAACCCTTCTTTCTCGATCAACAATTGTCAACGGTGAATCGACAATCGTCAATCGACAATCGACAATCGTCCGACATTCCGGCCGTTCTCGGCGGTCGACCGGTTCGTCCGGATGGTCCACCCGATTGGCCAAGAGACGAACCAGGTGTCAGGCAGGCGCTGGAGCGTTCGCTGGCCGAGCGGACTTGGGGAAAATATCACGGGCCGAACTGCCAGCGGCTCGCCGAGCAGTTGGCCGAGTACCATGGGTGTCGGCACGTGGTGCTCTGTTCGAGCGGCACCGTGGCCGTCGAATTGGCGCTGCGTGGTCTGAAGGTCGGCGACGCCGATGAGGTGATCCTGGCGGCTTACGACTTCAAGGGGAACGTTCAGGACGTCCTCGCAATCGGGGCGATACCGGTCTTGGTCGACGTCGATCGTGACAACTGGAATCTCGATTCCAGTCAGCTCGCAAGAGCCATCAGCCCAATCACGAAGGCCATCATCGTCTCGCACTTGCACGGCGGCGTTGTGCCGATGCCGGCCGTGATGGACGTCGCCGGCGCACATGGAGTGCCGGTGATCGAAGATGCGTGTCAGATGCCCGGGGCAGTCTTGGCCGGCAGAAAGGCGGGGATGTGGGGCGACGTCGGCGTCTTGAGCTTCGGCGGCAGTAAGCTGCTCAGCGCGGGACGCGGCGGCGCCTTGTTCACGAACAATCCTGAGATCGTCCAGCGAGCCAAGCTGTATTCGCAGCGCGGCAACGAAGCCTATCCGCTCTCGGAGCTGCAGGCCGCCGTTCTGCCGCCGCAGCTCGAACAGTTGGACGAAACCAATCGCCGCCGTGCGGAAAACGTTCGCCTATTGTGCCAATTACTCTCGGCCGAGACCGGGCTGGCGCCTTTTCGAAATTCACACTTTGGGCCGACGTCCGCGGACGAACTTGAGCCGGGGTACTACAAGCTGGGGTTTCAATACGACCCGGCCCGGTTCGACGGACTGCCACGCGATGCGTTTGCCGAATCGATGCGGGCGGAAGGCATCGCGCTGGATGCGGGATTCCGCGCGCTGCACAAAACGCACAGCGCCCGCAGGTTCCGAAAGATCGGCGAGCTCGCGTCCGCGACCGATGCCGACAACCGGGTGCTGACGCTGCATCATCCGGTTTTGCTCGAGAGCGCTGACGAAATGCATCAAATCGTGGTGGCCGTTGAGAAGATTCGCCGAGGGGCCACGATGATCCGAGAAGCGTTCACGCGATCTCGGCCAAGGTGACGCCGCCCCGGAACACGCCCGACTGCTGTGCCTGATAGACTTCGTCGGTTGCGACGTCCAGGGCGGTCAGGTACAGGCCGTTGTACGCCCACGTATCGAGGCAGACCCAGCCGGGCAGCACGGCCGGGACACCGGTCGGGATGGGCGTATGCCCGCAGATGATGCGCTTTCCCGACGGATGCGGTGGTTCCAGTCCGGTCAGCTTGTTCCAGCGAAGAGTCTCAGGCGTCTGCTCAGAGAGCGGCACGGCCGGGTCGAGAGTCGCGTGCACGAAAATCTCGGAATCGGTTTCGAAGTAGTTTCGCGCCGATTTCAGAAACGCGATGTGCTCATCGGGAATCTGATCCAAGCGGCCTCCGTACGATTCGATCGCTGCGTAGCCGCCGAATTGCATCCAGCCGGCTTGCCAGTCGCCTCCGACAATCGCGTCGAGCATCATCTCCTCGTGATTGCCCATGATGAGAACCAACCGACATGCTTGCTGCAGCGCAATCAACCTCTCGACGACCTCCCGGGAGCCCGGCCCGCGGTCGACGACGTCGCCGAGTACGACGAGTGTGTCGTCGGCGGTCGGCTCCAGCTTCCCCAGGAGCACGTCGAGTGCCACGTCGCAGCCGTGGATGTCCCCGATGGCAAGCGTACGTCCGGCGGCTGGTGAGTTGCCAAGCATTCGTGATGATGGGGCCGTTTCTGTTGGGCGTGTTGGGGATGACGGATTGAAAAGACCCAGAAAAAGCGTATCGGCGCCGATTATAAACACAGTGAATGCCGTGAGACCAGTCCGCTGTTGTCATCAGGGGACTCACGTCCCCCCCCGCTCGCCGACACGGGCCGATCTGAAATGCTCGAGTGGTCTGTCAAAGCCGAAATGACACGCACAGCCAAGTGTGGGGCAGGCTTTCCAGCCTGCCGCGGCCAATCGGCAGGCTGGAAAGCCTGCCCCACGACACCTGTCAAACTGGCTTTGACAGACCACTAAGCCGACACTTCCTCGAGTTCCTGACCCGCTTTGAGTGCTTCCCACTGTTGGATGGTGTAGAGGACTTCGCGGGCCTGGGAGCCGTTGTAGTCGCCGACGATGCCGTCTTCGGCCATGTAGTCGATCAGCCGGGCGCCGCGTCCGTAGCCGATGCCCAGGGCCCGCTGCAGCAGCGAGACGCTGCCGCGGCCTTCGCGGATGACGATCTCCACAGCCTGCTCGTAGAGGCGGTCGCGGTTGGGCCGGGCGGGGGAATCGTTCGCGCCGCCGGAGGCGGACGCGCTGAGCTGGGCCAGCTCGATGTTGTATTCCGGCTCCTGGTCGCTGAAGAAGTCGATGACTTCCATCATCTCGTCGTCACTGACAAAAGTGCCTTGCGCCCGGGTGAGGTGGCTGGTTCCCGGGGCGAGGTAGAGCATATCGCCGTTGCCCAAGAGCCGTTCGGCTCCCATTTCGTCGAGGACCACGCGGCTGTCCATGCGGCTGGCGACCTGGAAGGAGATGCGAGCCGGCAGATTCGATTTGATCAAGCCGGTGATCACGTCGACCGTCGGCTTCTGCGTGGCCAGCACCAGGTGGATGCCGACCGCCCGCGACTTCTGCGCCAGCCGAATGATGTGTCCCTCGACGTCCTTACCGGACGTCATCATCAGGTCGGCCATTTCGTCGGCGACGATGACGACGTAAGGCATTTTTTCGGGGATCTTCTC
>CAZGYE010000297.1:4293-7308 GCA_964530165.1 uncultured Planctomycetaceae bacterium | reverse complement strand
TGGCCGAGAACCGCGTGGCACGCGTCCCCCTTGAGGAGCTGATCGATCGACTCCGAGGCGTGGCGATCGGTGGTCCCCGAACCCTGTTGATTCGGACCGTTTGGCAACTCGGCAGTTCGCGTCACACTGCTGCCACGAGGACCGAATGGGACCCGGTCGAGGTCCTCCTCGTAAAAACCGCCGCCACGATTTCGGCGAAACGCAGGCCGCCGGCCGGCTGCCGCGTCGCCCGTGACGGCATTGATTACACGCTTGCGCTCGGCCAGCACTTGCTGGATCGCTTCCTGCAGGGTCGCCTTCGCCCCGGGATCGCTCTCGGAAAGATCAATCTCCCAATCTTCCGGCAAGAGTTCGTATCCGGACGGCTGACGCAGACGACGCAGAAGCTTGCGAGCGGTGTAGTATGCGATGCTGCCGCTGGGACGAACAATCAGCAGCACATACGGCTCCGGCTCAGGGTCCGGCCCACGGACGCGCCGATTCGGGGCCGTCCAGTAGTCGACCAAGGCCCGCGCGCCCGCCAACAGTGGGTTGTATGCCTCGCTGAAACCGGTCAAATCCTCTTCCTTCAGCAACACGTCTTCCGGGATGAAGCGGATTCCCCGCTCGGTGCATTCGATGAGAATCGGCCGCCGAGTGGTTCCCGTCCGGCCGTCATAAGGGATCAACGCATACTTGCTGGGGGCGGTCGCTTTTGCTTGCCGAACTTGGCGAACCTGCTGCCGGACGGCCGCGATTTGCGTTTCCAGTTCGATGCTCTCCCGCTGGGCCGCCTGTTTTTCCTTGTCGTGACGCTCGTGCTGTACTTCGGCCTGCCACGAGCGGCGCTTCAGTTCGTCGAAGGCCGTTCGAGTTTCATTCGCACGACGCTTGGCCGTGAACAGCACAGTCTGCTGCTTTTCGAGTTCTGCTTGTTTTCTGTCTCGCTGCTGCGAAAGCTGTGCGATCTTCGTGCGCAATTCGGCATCAGGATCAACGATCTCCGGTTCCCAATCGGGCCCGGTCGGTGGATCGGTCTCTGACTCCGCCGGCGAGGTTTCCTGTGCGCGAGCGATCACTTCAGAGCGAATGCGGCGAGTCGTGATCAACAGCAGAAAAATCAGCGCTCCCATCGCGCAGACCAGGACCGCCAAGAACGGAAACAACGAAACGGAATTGGTCGCGCGGGGTTGTTGGCGACTCATTGTTGAAGATCAGGGGTTAGAAGTTAGGGGTTAGGGGTCGGCACTACAGCGCAGGGTCTAACGCCTCAGAGCATCCGACGACTGCAGAGAAGGACCACGGATCACACGGATTTGTACGGATCAACAAGAACAATGGAAGTGACTCTGTCCCTCCCACATATCAGTGACCATCCGTGAAATCCGTGGTTCGTCGGAACTTCTGTTTTTGATTGCGATTACGTTGATTTTCGATACAGACCATGCGTTGTAGTCCTACGCGGCTTTCGGCTTCGCTCGGGCGGTGAGCAGGTGCACGGCGGCGCTGAGACTGTGCAGCGTTTCCTCGAACGTCTCGGCGGCGCGAACAGATTCCAGATTTTGTGAAAGTCGTTCCTGCAGCCTGGTCAGTTGTTCTTCCTGCGCAACGACGTTCAACAGCGTCTCGCTTTGCTTGCGCAGCTCGCCGAGCTGTGCGGTTCCCGTTTGCGTGCTCTCGTGCAGTTGCGTCTGCCAGCTCGAGACGTTTTGTGAGATCGTTTGAGCCAATTCCTCGATACGGGTTTTCTCATCCGCCCTGAACGCGACCATGTCGGTTTGAATCAGCCGCCACAATTCGTTCAGTTGGTGTTCGAACTGTTGTTGCTGCTGCTGTTGTGCTTGCCGCGATTCCGCCAGGCCGCCAGTCAGTTCCTGCGCAGCACGCTGAAACGCGCCCAGGAACTCGGCCCGCAAAGCGCTGAGCTGCTTGGCATGATCGGCCAGTGTGGCGGACATGCCCGTTTGCAGCGCCTGGTCGAACTCGCATTTCTGGGTATCGAGCGTCTCGGTCCAGCGGCGGCGGATCGCTTCCAGGCTCTCGTGCCAAAGTTGAGTTTGCCGATTGACGAGCAATTCGGTCTGCTGGATCAGTTGTTGGGCGGCCTGCTCCTCGGCCGCAGCCAGCGGTCCGCGTGGTCGTTCTTCCGGTGGGAACAGGCATGAGATGCGCTCGATGCCGAATTCCTCGACCCGCGTCAGGATTCGCTGTTCGGATCGCTCGACCAGAAACGAAGCGAAGACCATCACCAAAGACAGCGTCAGTGCCAAGGCCGTCGTGTCGAATGCGACGGCCAACCCGTTGGTGACGTCGCCCAGCGACGTGTCCAACTGTTCGGGAGTCACGTTGGCGATGGCGATGGTAATGCCGACGACCGTGCCGAGAAAACCGAGGATCGGCACCGCCCAGGTGATCGTTCGGACCAGCGCGTAGCTCTCGTGCAAGCGTTCGGCCGCCAGCTCGGCCAGATACTTGAGATGCTCTTCGAGGTCCTGGCTTGACCGGCGAGAAGCGACGTAGGCGCACACGTCACGAATCCGCCGCGCGAGATAGGTGTTTTTCCAACGGGACGGCAATGCTTGCAGTTTCTTTTCCGTCAGGCAGACCCGTTCGGAGGGCTGCAACGGTTCAACCGGTTGGAAGTCGTCCAGCAAATCGCACTCGAAGGCGGCCCTTTCGTTCAGTAGCCCGACGGTCTTCAAGACCAGAATGGCCATGCTCACAAAGAACAGCGTGGCGGTCACATATTCTAGTGGGTGGCTGCAAAAGTAGCGGACCGCCAACTCACGCTGCACGGGCAAAAACGGAATCAGCGCGTAGAAGCCCGTACTCAGCAGCCCCCCCCAAAGAAACGGCGAGAGGAACAGGGCTGCCGGCCAGCGACGCCGTTTGGTGCTGATTGCCGGCCGGTTGCCGATCGACGTTTGTTCTTCCTCCATGACGTTTGCTCCTACTGGTTTGCCTGCTTTGAAGTGGCGGGCCTAGTTGAGTGTGGGGCAGGCTTTCCAGCCTGCCGGGGCCGATCGGCAGGTTTTC
>CAZGYE010000297.1:0-4193 GCA_964530165.1 uncultured Planctomycetaceae bacterium | reverse complement strand
CGGCCTGCCGCAGCTAATCGGCAGGTTTTCCGGCCTGCCGCAGCTAATCGGCAGGTTTTCCGGCCTGCCGCAGCTAATCGGCAGGCTGGAAAGCCTGCCCCACAACGCCCATCGCATCACAATTGACAGACCACTACGTTCCCCACCGCCTTGTCACACATCCCGCCGGCGCGGTAAGCCTTTGCAAGAGTGAGACTTGCGCAGAATGACCGCGTCTCGGCGCGCCGGGACAGGGTGCCGGACGAATCATTACGAACCTTACAAATGGTAAGATCGACCTGTTTTGACAGCGGGTTGACTCAAATTCAGCGAAAAAGCCGTGGTTCAAATCATTCCCAGCTTCTGCAGAGCGGCAATCGTGGCGACCGTCCAGAAAAACGCGCCGGCCAGCGCCAAGGCGATCCGGACGAACCAATTCGGCCGCAGCGGCTTGGGGAGCAGAATCACGTTCACCGCCAACGTGTGCCAGCAACTGAAACCGAGGGCAAAATTGAAGATGGTCGTGGCGATGGTGAGCAACCTGGTCGGTGCTTCCAGCGAGAGCATGATCATCCCGAACAGCGCGTAAACGGCCAGCACGCCGAAATAGACGTAGCGAATCGTTTTCGGATCGAAGCGGCGCAAGGTCTCGCTGGATGTCCAAAAGGCGTCGACCCAGCGGCGAATCACGCCGTCGGCCGAAGTCGCCATGCTGGGAGCCAGCACCAAGAAACCGCAGAAGAGCGTCATGAACCAGAAGAACGCGCCTAAACGACCTTGAAAGTGTTCCTGGACGGCGCCGGCGGTCATGGCGGCCGCCACCCATTGACTGCTGACCTCGGTTCCTCGTGGCAGGTACTGGACCGAAAGCATGCTGGGCAGCGCCAGCCCGAAGAAACAGGCCGGCATCCAAACAACCAGTTGATCGCGGGCCACGTGCCGGTACCAGCGCTTCCATCGCGGCAACGTTTCCTCGGTAGGCTGGAACACAGTGCCCACGTGCGAGAGCTGGATGTCATGTCCTCCAACGACGCTGGGAATCGCGCCGACATGGTGGCCCATCCCCCAACCCTGGTCCCGGGTGTAGTTGCTGATGGGCGCATTGGACAACCCGCCCGCTCCGGAAATCGCGACCAGTGCCGAGAGAAACGCGATCAGCGACCAGTCGATTTGTGGGATCTTTCGGCTGGTAAACACATTCGCGACGGCGTCGCCGTCGCGGGTCTCGTCGCCGTCGACGTCGATGAACGGATTGAGCGTGCCGTTGTCGTTTCGATGCAGTATGCGGCCGGTTTTGCCCCGTTCGAGCTGGTAAGTTCCGTCGGTCTGAGAGTCACCGTCGGTGTCAATGGTGACCGTTTCATCCGGCCGGCCGTCTTCGTCGAGGTCCGGCCACGGAACGGTTTTCTGTTTCCCGTCGACGTCGAAGGTGATGGAGACCATGTTGTCCGGCCGGCCGTCTTGATCGACGTCGGTCGCGTAGTCGTCGCGGAAGATGGTCCCGAACTTCAGCCCGAGCGACGGCTCCATGACGTCGAGACGCTCGTCCTCGTCCCAATCTTCGCCAGGGTCGAGGATTCCGTTTCCGTTGGCGTCTTCGATGGTTCGAATGGGGACGTTGCCGAACTTGAAGAACCCGCTGAAGATCTCGCTCCACGTCTTGGCACTGGGATTCAAGGCGGCCAAGATGAGCAGGAAGCCCAACACGATGACGATCTTGAAGGTCATCAGGCCTTTCAGCGCGTTGTAGATCTTTCCGCCGAAGATCAAGGGGATCAGCGCGCCCAGGAAAATCAGGTGGCCGAGGACCCTCAGCAGCGTCTTGTGTGAGATGATCAGACCGCTGCCGAAAACATCCCATTGGCCGGTTGCCGCGTTGGGGACTTCACCGAGAAACACGGAGGCCAAGGGCGTGGCCGCATGCGCAGCCAGATACGGGAAAATCGAGCCGAAGTCGAGCAGGAGGTAAACCAGGACCCAAAACGTGGGGCCGGGCAGCGTGCGGAACTTGCCGGTGAAAATTGGCTCGCCGCAGTACAGGGCGTAGCGGCTGATTTCGATGTTGTAGATGACCTGGCCGAGAATGCTCAACGTCGCCAGCCACAACAGCGTCCCGCCGTACTTGGCGGTCACGATCGGCCCGACGAGCCATTCCCCGCCGCCGATGGCTGCGCCACCCATCAGCAAACCGGGTCCCAGCAGGGCGAACCAGTTTTGCCAGGTGAAGGTCGGCGCGTCGATCAGCTCGCCCACGTTCCAGCCTGGCATACTGCGAACACCCGGACGCGGCGCCTCGAGGGATGCCGGAGGAGTCTCGGTTTGGTTTTCGGCCATTGTTGCTGCCTTGTCTCTCGTTGCTTGAACTGCGTCGCAAGCCAAATTGAGTGCCCCTGTTGTGCCATCGCGAGGTGTTCCCGTCAAACGTAAAACGAAAATTCAGTCGTTCCCAATTTGATTGAGGGGGTCTGAGACGCCAGACTTTCAAAAAATCCCTGCAATTATTCTAATGGGGGCTCCATTCTACGGACCCTTAACAGCTCCAAGGCAATGGCAGCGACATCCGACACCGGGACACCGGAATACCCTCCGGAAAACGAAACAGCGTTTCGGGAAATTCTGGGGTATCTGAACTTCTCCAGCGGGAAACCCGACACCGGCTTTCAGCGGAACCTGAACAGCCTGCGGGCGTCGTTCGGAGCCGATCGGCCGTGGGCGGAGTTCCAACAGTTTCTGCGTGAGCAACTGCAGCGATTGCAGGAAACATCGGCCGCGTTCGCCGATTCCGAACAAGCGGCGGCGGTGATCGCGCTCGTTTTCGATGAATGTCTACCGGCCTATCAACGGCATCACGCCGATTTGCTGTTTCACCTCAGCGACGAAGCGTTTGCGCAGCCGTTTTTCGTCGCCCGGGTTTGCGAGGCCGTCCTTGTGCAGGGACCGCCGTGGCAGGAGAGCGAACGAATTGTCAACGGCGCCGTTGACCAATTGAACGATTTTCTCGGCTTCCGCCCGTTGGCCGTGCTCGAGAACGAACAGCAGATGCAGCCGTATCCGCACGAACGCTTCCGGCCGGTGCCATTGTACATTCGGGGGGCTGGTGTCGCGGTCGGGCCGTACCACGACCTGATCGAAGGGGCGATCGCGTTCTTCGAGCAAGCGCCGGCGGCGATTCTTCACGAAGCACATTTCGATATCGCGCTGCTCGACGAGCTGGCGCTGGACGTCCGGGCCCACGACCACACGCACCCGGTCAACAAGCGGACAAACTACATGTTCGGCGAGTGGGATCCGCACGTGCTCGACGTCAAAGGCCGTTACCGGCGATTTGTCATCCGCAAGATCATTCTCGACGCGCTGTTGAGCTGGATGTACGAGAACCAGGACATGCCGCGCGAGGAACGGATGTACGACGCCTCGGCCGTGCTGTGTGGCACAATGTTGATGGCTTCGGCCATCAGCGGATCGGGGCCGGAGACGCACGATTCAAGCGTCACGTTGACGTCGCTGCTGCCGAAGGTCGCCCGGCAACGCGACGCCTTCTACACCCGTTTGCTCAACGATGCCAGCGGGGCCCGCTCCAAGCGGCTTCGCAGAGAGGCCGAGTTCACCCAACAACCGTTCGGCCACGTGCGGCAGTATCTCAACATGCAGATGGCCGAATACGGGGCGCGACAGGTTCAACACCGCGAGCTGGCTCAACTGTTCGCCCGCATGGGCTACCACGAGGCGAGTCAGGAAGAGGCGAGGGAGATCCCCTCGGCGTCGGCCCGATTCGAATGCGAGATCGCTTGGCGAATTACGTCGGCCCATCTCCACCTCGACCGTGCCGAACTGCAGCCAGCCGCCGAGCTGATCACCGAAATCGAAGACCATCTTCATCGCGGAATTCGATGCGGCGCGTTCGTCGATCCGTGGAACATTCTTGGGTTTCAAGCGCATTTCCCGTTGTTTTCCGCGCGGGAAGACAGCATTCCGGACCAGCGCGTCGAAACGCTGCTGGAGTTAATGGAACAGATATTCGGCCTTTACTCGCGCGCGTTGGGTGAAGCGGCGGCCCAGGGGGAGGCGGCCCTGGTCGTGCTGTTTTCACACTCGTTCGAAAAACTCGCCTGTTTCTGGGACCAGTTCGCGACGACGACCGTCGAAGATTTGCCGCCGGTCTCCGGACGCGAGAGCTGGGAATCGGCCGTACACGTTTGGCACGCCCTCTCCGA
>CAZGYE010000296.1:0-7321 GCA_964530165.1 uncultured Planctomycetaceae bacterium | reverse complement strand
CAACCGAATGCCGATCTTTGAGCAGTACGAATATTGGACTTATCCCCTTTTCTTTCCCGAAAAACCGATTTGCCGTAAGTCCTTGCCCCACTTGAGTCGGGACGACAGGATTCGAACCTGCGACCTCTTGACCCCCAGTCAAGCGCGCTAGCCAGGCTGCGCCACGTCCCGCAGTGTCTTGTTGGTTTGACAGACCGTGTTATTGCAGGCAACGCCAATTATTTCAAGAGACTCTTTCCTGATTCTCCGGTTGTCTGGTTCCAAAGTCGAGAAGTACGGCTGTCTTTCGTCGTGACAACCGTACGGGAAATCAATTCGAGATCTGACCGCCGCTGGCCAGAGAGCGCGCGCCGACCGCCAGGACCCGCAGGAAGCCTTCGGAATCGGCGTGGCTGAATTCACCGATGGCTTCCATCGACGCATTCTCTTCCGAGTAGAGTGAATGAGGTACGCCGAGGGCCGACACAAACGAGACCGACCCTTTATAGAGCGAGACGGTCACTTCTCCCGTCACGAGTTCCGCCGTCGCGCGAACCGCTTTTCGGGCCATTTGCGAGCCCAGGTCGAACCAGTAGCCTTGATAAATCTGCTTCGCCAAGAAGAGCGAAAGTTGATCGAAAAACTCTTTCGCGCGGCGATCGAGTACCAATTCCAGCAGCATTTTGTAACAGCCGCCGAGCAATTCCATTCCCGGCGCCTCGTAAACGCCGCGGGATTTCACGCCGACAAAACGATTCTCGACCAAGTGTGTGGCGATGCCCACTCCGTGCGGACCGGCCAGGGCGTTCGCGCGAAGAATCGCGTCCAGCACGCTCACTTGAGTGCCATTGATCGCGACGGGGCGACCGTTCTCGAATCTCACCGTGAACTGTTCCGGTTCGTCTGGAGCATCGGTCGGCAGGCGGCCCATTTCCGGCGTGACGAAGAACGCGGGCGTCTCGAGCGATTCCAGCCGCCCCGCTTCGTGGGTCAAACCAAGAAGATTGGCATCGGTGGAGTAAGGAGCCTCTTTGGTGGCGGTGATCTTGAGTCCGCGCTGCTGACAGAAGTCGATCATCTCGCTGCGTCCGCCGAAACGTGCGAGGAACGACTCGTCGTGCCAGGGAGCGTACACTTGGAACTGCGGCGCCAGCATGTTCGAGACCAGTTGGAATCGGACCTGATCGTTGCCGCGTCCGGTGGCTCCGTGACTCAGAATATCGATGTCTCGCTTCTGCATTTCCGGAATCATTCCCTCGACGACCACGTGCCGGGCAATTCCGGTGGTATTCCAATAGCGTCCTTCGTAGCAGGCTTGGGCCTGGATGAGTTCCAGTCCGGCTTCGGCAAGCGCCGTCTGCAATGGCAGCAAGACGAAATCCGCCGTCCCGGAGGCGAGCATCCGGTCGCGCACTTCGTCGAGGCTTTTCTCGTCCGGCTGAGCCAAGTCGGCGGTGAAACAAACCACGTTGACGCCCTCGTCTGCCAACCATCGTGTGATGGTGCAGCTATCGAGACCACCGGAAGCGGCGAAGGCGATCGTTTTCCCTTTCAAGTCGCAGACCTGCATGTTTTCGTTTCCTTGACGTTGATACGGTAAGTCTCTGAAGTCTTGGGACTTCAGCTACGGCCAAATTTGGAACTACTGTGATTCTTCATTCTGCCGGCAATTCCAGCACATCTGCGCCGCGTCCCTGCTGGATTAACGGAATATACATTTCCAATTCCTCGCGTGTACCGGCATCGGTGAGATCCACCGACGCACGGCGCTCAGCCGACAGGTACGCGGCCATGGTCAGACGGACGATCTCCAAACCGTACCGCCAGTCGAGCAACGGCGCTCGGCCCTGGGAAAACGCGCTGACGGCGTCGGCGTTCTCGTCGGTGTAGCCGAGCAAGTCCGCTTCGTTGGGTTGCACAGTCAACAGCCCCCGACTGGCCTGTGACTTTTCGAGGGCCGATTCCGTATTCGACAGACCCGAGGCGGCGGCATCGCCGATGAAGATCTCCAACGGCGAGCGCAGCGTGTTCATCTCGAACGCATAACCGGGGCCGATGCCGTCCAACGCCAGTCGCAGCCCTTGTTTGTCGAACATCCAGGAGACCGTGAACTGGCTCTTGCTGAACTGCCCGGATTCCGGATTTCGGTAGGTCACCATGCCGGTCGCGAAGTCCTCGGCGGGGGTGTTCTCGTAGTCGACGCCATAAGTCTGCTGAAGCTGCTTTCGCCAACGGGGCTGCCCCCACTTCAACAACGACAGATCGGCCATGACCGATTGCGGTTCCAGAAAAGTGACCGGCTTACCCGGCGGTGTCAGTGCGTACCAGCCGACGGCGAGGCAATGACAGCCCATGTCGCTCATCACGCCGCCTCCCTGTTGCACAGGATCCCAGAACCAGGCAGCGTGCGGCCCGGCATGTTCCTCGCTGGAACGGCTCAGAACGGGCGGCCCCATCGCCTCGGCAACCGGCTGGAGTTGGCTCCACGCAGACTGCACCGCGTTCATGTGCAACTGGTTTTCGAAATAGGCGGTCGGCAGATCGACCTGTCGAATCAAGTCGAGCAGGCGACGGGCCTCGGAAAGGTTGCGAGCCAGCGGCTTTTCGCAAATCACTCCTTTCAGTTCCGCACCAGCCTGGACCGCCTCGACGATCTCTTCGACGACTGCCACTCGTGTGAAATTTGGCGAAAAGACGGCGACGACGTCCACATGCGGGATCATCTCGCTGATGCTGTTGAAGACGCGGCACTCACCCAGGTCTTGCCGTCGAACCTCGGCCGCCAATTCTTCGACCGCGTCCCGCGACACAAGACCCGCGACCTCCACACCGCGAACCTGGCGCAACGCGCGCAGATGAAATGCCGTGACAAATCCCCCTCCCACGATCCCGTAGCGCAGCGGCGTCATTTCTTACTTCCCCGGAGTGAGACCTCAACAGTGGGCGAATCGGAGCAGCTCGCTCGTCGCTCATCACAAAACCAATTATACCGATTTGCCCCGTCATGGCCCACGCGCCGGGAAATGATGAACGGGCCGATTGCAAAGTTTACAACACATCCTGTGGAGGCTCTGTGCGGGCCGAGCAGCAAATCTGAACCAGAGAAATCTCCGTAAGCGACTGCACGCCAATGACTAACGCGCGACGAAAGGGGCTGCGTTCACCCAGAAACCGTGTCTTTCGGCGGCATGGGACTGTCTTTTGCACTTTCGGCCCGACAACTCTTTGGAACCGACTGCTCGGCGTCACGGTCGCATGCCGCTCGGCCGATCGCGGACCACGAGACAGCAAGTAAGGAACATCGAGAGCATGGATGCTCGCCTGGCAAGACTCGTCCTGGCTTTGGCTGCCTTCAGCTCCGTCGGCGCCACACACCGCACCCGCAACTTTGTCGTCGACGCGCCGACGCCGGAGATCGCGCGCCAGGTCGCGGTTGCGGCGGAACAGTACCGTGTCCAGTTGGCCCAGGAATGGTTGGGACAGTCGCTGCGGCCTTGGTACAGACCGTGCCGGGTATGGGTGAAGGTCGGTCGTGTCGGGGCCGGCGGCGCCACAACGTTCGCTTTTGACCGCGGAGAGGTGTTTGGTTGGCGGATGACAATTCAGGGGCCGCTGGACCGCATTCTCGACTCGGTCCTGCCGCACGAAGTCAGCCATACCATTTTCGCGTGCCACTTCCGCCGCCCGTTGCCCCGATGGGCCGACGAGGGAGCCGCCACGCTGGCCGAAGATGAATCAGAAAAACGCCGGCAGAAGCTTTTGTTCGAGCAGGTGATCGAGAACCGGCGGAGAATCCCGTTGCGAACGCTGCTGTCGATGAAGAACTACCCCCGCGACGCAAATAACGTCCTGACACTGTATGCCGAAGGGTTTTCGCTGGCCGATTATCTCGTACAACGCGGCGGCAAGGCGCGGTACTTGAAATTTCTGAACTCTGCACATTATCGCGGATGGGATCGCGCCGTCGCACAGTTTTACGGGCTGTCCAACGTCGGGGTGTTGGACAAGAAATGGAACGCGTGGATCATGGCCGGTAGTCCGCGAGCCGATCTGGCCGCGGGACAACAATTGGCCGCCGCAGGCTCGACGGAGAATCGGCGCGCCTTGCCGGAGTCGATTGTCCGGTCACAGAATCCGGACGGCCCCGCCGTCACCGCTGGGGACAAAGTCAGCATGCCCCAAGCAAGCCTGCAAGAAGGCTGGCGGCGAGCTTTGAACGACGGCTGGGTCCCGCTGAAATCATCGGTGAGCTTGAACCCCGAGGACCAAACGCAGACTGCAAGGGGAGAACCGGATTCTCGATCCGGCCGTATCACCAACAGGTCCGATTTCCCGCAACGTCGGATTGGCGGCGGCTCGACACGACTCGGAAACGCATCCAAGAGCTCCTTCTCTCCCTGACGAGTGGGATGCCCGAGTTCCCCGTCGATCGCACTCCTGTTCTTCCCAGAGCGAGCCACCGGCCCCCCGGTGGCTCGCTTGCTGTTGTGCAGGCGCCAACCGTGCTATTGCTTACTCGGCTGCGACGGCTAAACTTTAGGTGTGGCGTTCCAGACGTGAGGTCGTCCGTTCAAGTTCCTGTGTTGCCAGTGATCTTGAGGCAATATGGACTCCTCGACCATTTCATTGCTGCTTCTTGCCGTCGCGTTGGCGTTGCTGTGCGCAGAGTTCTTCATTCCCTCGGGCGGAATGATTCTTGTGCTGGCCATTGTGTGCTGTCTGGGTTCAGTCTGGTTTGCCTGGCAAGCCTGGGGGACGTCGAATTCGGTTGTTTGGTGGTCGTACGTTGCTTCGGTTGCGATCCTGATACCCACCGTTGTGGTCGGGGCACTGTACTTCCTCCCGCGAACTTCGTTCGGGCACCAAGTGCTGCTCTCAGGACCCAGTCTTGACGAAGTCACCCCGTATGCCGACGACGAAGCGCGTCTCGCGCAATTGGTCGGGAAGGTCGGAAAGACGTTGACGCTGCTGACACCGGGGGGGCTGGTCCAGATCGACGGAGAACGGATACACTGCGAGAGCGAGGGCATGCTGATCGACCCCGGACAAGAGGTGGACGTCCTCGCCGTGAAGGGGAACCGGCTCGTCGTTCGCCTGGCCTCGAAGCAAGCAGAATCAGCCGGGCCGGCAGAGGACCGCCCGCGTCGGCAAGCCAATGCGGGTGACGAATCGCGGCTTGACTTTGACCTTCCGCAAAGTTAAACCAAGCCAAAAGGAAAGGTGTGAAACTAGAAAGGCACAAGCACAAGTGAGCGACAAAGGGACAGAGGCACAGAGTAAAACGCCCCTGTTCTTCAGTGTTTTGTTGTCTCAGCGGCCTCGTATCTCTTACACTTTTCATAACTGTTTGGCCAAATCCAGGAATGAGGAAATTAGGAAGCCAGGAAGGCAGGAGAAAGACGATTCCCGAGATTCCTGTTTTCCGGGTTTCCTAATCATCCGCCTCTTACCACGACATTCACTGTGGAGACAAACTTGCCATGTTCGAGATTCCCGTTCTTGCCGCGGACATCGGAGGCCCGGTTTTGATTGTCGGTGCATTCGTTGTTCTGGCGTTCATCGTTTTTTTGGCTGTGTTTGCACGTTATTTCGGCCTGTGGATTCAGTGCAAGATGACGCGCGCGGGCATCGGTTTTCTTAACCTAGTGATGATGAGTTTTCGAAAGGTCAATCCGTCGATCATCGTGCGCTGCAAGATCATGGGCGTGCAGGCCGGGTTGACGAAGACGTATCCTCTTACCACGCGCGCGTTGGAAGCCCACTATCTGGCAGGGGGCAGCGTGCCGAACGTCCTCAAGGCCCTGGTCGCCGCGCATCGGGCGAAAATCGATCTCGACTGGCAGGACGCGCAGGCCATCGACCTGGCCGGCCGCGACCTTCTCGAAGCCGTCAGGACCAGTGTGTATCCCAAGGTGATCGACTGCCCCGATCCGAAGAAGAAAGCTGGGACGCTCGACGCCGTCGCCGGCGACGGCATTCAACTGAAGGCACGGGCCCGAGTCACGGTCCGCACCAACATCAAACAGCTCGTCGGCGGAGCAACCGAAGAGACGGTGATCGCCCGTGTGGGACAGGGCATCGTGCAGGCCATCGGTTCCACAGCGTCGTACAAGGACGTGCTCGAAAATCCCGACAAGATCTCGCAGACGGTGTTGAATCAGGGGTTGGAAGCTCAGACGGCTTACGAGATCGTCTCGATCGACATTGCCGACATCGACGTCGGCGAGAACATCGGCGCCCGCCTGCAAGCCGACCAGGCGGAAGCCGACATGCGGGTCGCGCAGGCCAAAGCCGAGCAGCGACGCGCCCAGGCAATGGCCCGCGAACAGGAAATGGTCGCTTACACCCAGGAGAACCGCGCGAAAGTCGTCCTGGCCGAAGCCGAAGTCCCGCAGGCCATTGCCGATTCGTTCCGCAGCGCGAAAGTCGGGCTGATGGATTACTACGAATTGAAGAACGTTCAGGCCGACACCCAAATGCGCGCCGCAATCGCCGGCGATAGCCCCGCAACGGGCGGTTCGGCCGAGCGCCAATAATGTTTCCTCTCGCACGAGAGTGGGGAATCGCGACATGACATTTCCACTGCTGGGCCTGGTGTTGGCAGCCGGTTTCAACACGTGGGTTTTTGTGGCCGTGATGGCCCTTGCCTTTGTGAATTGGCTGTTCCGAATGATCGGCGGCGTGCAACAACGCCCGGTCGCCGGTGGACCTCCGCGACAGCCGCCTCGGCCGGCCCGCCGAGGGCCGGGCGATGCGCGGCTGCAAAACGAAATCGATGCCTTTCTGCGACAAGTCACCGGCAAGGCGCGCCGGGAGGAGACGCCGATCGAAATCGTTCCCGAGGAAGAACGCCGCCCGCGCCAGGCCGACCGGCCCCGGCAAAGGCGACCGCGACATCCTTCGCGCCTCCAACCGGAGGTCGTCGGACGGCACACTCCGCCCGGATTGGATATCGCTGCACGCGAGGCGCCCGGTTCCGAACATCTGGGCGAAGACGTCCGCACGCACCATCTGGAACGTGACGTCCTCGAACACTTGGAAGACTACATGGACGATCGGGTCGACGAGGGCGTCGCGGAGCACCTGGGAGCACCCAGCGAGGCCCGCCGAACCACAGCGGTGCACTTGCCGCGGGCAGCGCCGGGGCAAGCGCACAAATTGGTCAGCCTGCTGCGCGATCCAGCCGGCGTTCGCCAAGCGATTCTGCTCAACGAAATACTGTCTCCACCCAAAGGACTCCGGACGAGACAAGGAAACAGTTGAAAGGAAAAAGGGGGAAATCTGAGAGCGCGTTTGGAAAGCCTTTTCTCAGTCCCGGAGGGACGTGAAATGGTAGCCCAGA
>CAZGYE010000295.1:0-7382 GCA_964530165.1 uncultured Planctomycetaceae bacterium | reverse complement strand
GGCGCCTCATGTTCATAAGGAAAAAGTAAAAAGGCAAAAGGCAAAAGGGGGAGAAGAGGGAGAACTTTTTCCTTCGTAATACCTTAGCCATCTGGAGCAAGTTCGTCTCCACAATGTGTTTCGTGGTGAAAGGATGATTATTAAGAAACCAGGAAAGCAGGAATCTCGGAAATCGTCTTTCTCCTGTCTTCCTGGGTTCCTAATTTCCTCATCACCGCATTTGGCTAAACAGTTACCTCTTTTCCTTTTTCCTTGCGCGCCGACGGCCGCACGGATGTTACGCGCACGCCGCAAGCCGATCAAGCTCAAATTGTTGCGATCATGTTGCTGGCATCTTCCGAATCGCTCTGGAATTGTGTCTGCATCGCGGATAGCATGCAACCTCACGTTGGTAATCGAGGTACGGAGACTTTGCGATGACGAAACGAGTGTTCAATTTTTCAGCAGGCCCTGCAGTGTTGCCGGTGCCGGTGCTCGAAGAGGCCCGCGAGAATCTGCTGTCTCTGGGTGAGACCGGTATCGGGATTCTCGAACATTCGCACCGCGGCAAGGCGTTCAGCGCGGTCTGTGAGGAGGCGGAGTCGCTGTGTCGGAAGCTGGCCGGAATTCCCGACGATTACAGCGTTCTGTTCCTGCAAGGGGGTGCCTCGACGCAGTTCTTCATGCTGCCGATGAACTTCCTCACGCCAGACCGGACGGCCGATTATCTGGTGACCGGTTCCTGGTCGAAGAAAGCGCTGAAAGAAGCCAAGGTATTTGGCAACGTCCACGTTGCCTGTTCCAGCGAAGAATGCAATTTCTCCACCATTCCCGAATCGCGCAGTTACAGCGACACGCCGGCGTACGTTCACTTTACATCGAACAACACAATTTTCGGGACTCAGTTCGCCGCCGAACCGGAGATTCCAGAGGGCAGTTTCCTCGCCTGCGACGCCAGCAGCGACATCTTCTCTCGCCCGATCGACGTCACTCGTTACGGGATCCTCTATGCCGGCGCGCAAAAGAACCTGGGGCCCAGTGGGGTGGCGCTGGTCATCGTTCGCAACGATTTGGTGGAGCGCGGCTCGTCAGAGTTGCCCACGATGCTACAGTACCGCGCCCATGCTGCGGCCGGCTCGCGCTACAATACGCCGCCCACGTTCGGCATTTACGTGATGGGGCTGGTGCTGAAGTGGCTCGAACAGCAGGGCGGTCTGCAGGCGATCGAGCAACGAAACCGCGAGAAAGCGAACAGGCTTTACGACTTCCTCGCCGAAAGCCGCCTGTTCCAACCGACGGCCGAGAAGCAAAGCCGATCCATGATGAACGTCACGTTCGTCACCGGCGATGCGGATCTCGACGCGAAATTCGTCGCGGCCGCCCAAGCAGTCGGGTTGGCGGGGCTGAAAGGGCATCGTAGCGTGGGCGGAATGCGCGCCAGTTTGTATAATGCATTTCCCAGCGAGGGAGTCGACGCACTGCTGGACGCCATGCGTCAGTTCGAAGCAGACCAGTCGTGAAGGCAAAAGTACAAAGGCAAAAGGAAAAAGAAAAAAGGTAACACTTTAGCCGTCTGGAGCAACTTCCTCACGGCAGTGCATTTCGTAGTAAGCGGAGGATTATTAGGAAACCAGGAAAGCAGGAATGTCGGAAATCGTCTTTCTCCTGTCTTCCTAGATTCCTAATTTCCTCATCACTGCATTCGGCTAAACAGTTACGAAAAAAGAAAGACAACTGTCAGCTCTCGGCGATCAGGTTTGTTTTTACTGAAACCTGAAGGCTGACTGCTGAAAGCTGACTGCTGACCATGACAGACGCCGATGATCCACAGACCGACGCAGCACATGCCGACATCGGAATCGTTTCCGCCTTGCCGATGGAGCTGACGCCGTTTCTGGACCGGTGTGACCGCGTGCGGAAGTACACCGGCGGCGACTTCAAGTTTCGCGGCGGCCGTTACAACGAGATCCGAATTGTCGTCGTTCAGGCCGGTCTGGGATACGCCAAGACGCGGCGTGCGACGCAGGCGCTCATCGACGCGCATACGCCGCCGTGGGTCCTGGCGTCCGGTTTCTGCGGCGCGTTGCGGCCGGAGATGAAAATCGGCGAGGTCGTGATGGCCGACTCCGTCGTCGATGTACACGGCCACGAGCTCACCGTCGACCTGAAGCTGCCCGGCGAGGGGCAACCAGGTTTGCACGTGGGACGCATTGTCACCGCCGACGCGATGATCCGCAGCGTCCAACAGAAGCGAGAGCTGGCCGAGCAGCACGAAGCCATTGCCGTCGACATGGAAAGCTTGGCCGTCGCGCAAGTTTGCCGAGACACGAAAACGCGGTTCCTTGCCGTACGGGTCGTCAGCGACGATCTGTCGGCCGACCTGCCGCCCGAGGTGTTGTCGGTCGTCGGTCCAACCGGAACGATGCGATTGGGGGCCGCTTTGGGGGCCGTCTGGAAGCGGCCGGGAAGCGTGAAAGAAATGTGGCAACTGCGGGAATCCGCCCAGCACGCCGCCGAGCAGCTTGCGTCGTTCTTGGACGGCGTCGTCACGCAACTCTACGAAGCCAAACATTAATTGGTTGAGAGTCGAAAGTGGAGAGTCAAGAATCACGAGACTTGCACTTTGGACTTCCTGCTCTAGTGGTCTGTCAAAGCCAATTTGACAGGTGTCGTGGGGTAGGCTTTCCAGCCTGCCGATTGGCCACGGCAGGCTGGAAAGCCTACCCCACACTCGGCTCTGCGTGTTATTTCGACTTTGACAGACCACTAGACTTTCAACTCTAGACTCTCAACTCTCAAGGAGCCCGGTCCGGTGCGTGAGTGGATTCTTGCCGAGGTCAACTACGGCACCGTCAAAGACAACCCGTACGAGGTTGCCGTCTTGCCGATGGGGGCCACCGAGCCGCACAACCTGCATCTGCCTTACGGCACCGACATTTTTGAATCGGAGATCATCGGCAGCGGAATTTGTGAAGCTGCGTTCAAGCAGGGGGCGCGGGTCGTCATGCTGCCGGCGGTTCCCTACGGCACCCAGACAAACCAGATGAAATTCCCGCTCTCCATGAACCTGAACCCCTCGACGTTGGGGCAGGTCATTCACGACATTGTCGATTCGCTGGCCGAGCACGGCATTAGGAAGCTGGTGATTCTGAACAGCCACGGCGGGAACGATTTCAAGCCGGTGCTTCGCGAGCTGCACCTCAAAACGCCGGTACACATTTTTCTTTGCAATTGGTACGGAAAAGCCTCGGCCGATGTACAGGCCGAGATCTTCGAAGAGCCGGGCGACCATGCCGGCGAGATGGAGACCGCCTTTGCATTGGCCTACTTTCCTGATTTGGTGGCCACCGATCCCCAAACCGGTCGGATGACCGCCGACGATGGCGCGATCAACCAGACGCGATTCGAAGCGGTCAACCAAGGCTGGGTGTCGATCACTCGGCCGTGGCACTTGCTGACGAAGAGTAGCGGAGTCGGCAATCCCCACCCGGCGACGGCCGAGAAGGGACGCCGACTCATGGCGGCGCTGGTCGAACGGCTCTCGGCATTCCTCGTGGAACTGGCCGCCGCACCCGTCGACGAGCGGTTCCCGTATGAATGTCTTGCCAATGGAGTCGTCGTTCGGATACCTTGACTGAGAGCGTCGCGACTTCCCAAGACAAACGGAGCGTGAGCCCGATGAATGGCAAATCGAGTTCAAGAACAACGGACGACAAGCCGGTCATGACGGTTCCGCGCTTCATCGCTGCGAAGGCGAAGGGCCAAAAGCTGGCGATGTTGACGGCCTACGATCATCTCTGGGCCGGGATTTTCGATTGCGCGGGAGTTGACAGCATTCTGGTCGGCGATTCGTTGGCCATGGTGGTTCAGGGAAAATCGACGACGCTGCCGGTCACGCTGGACGAGATCATCTACCATGCAGAGATGGTCGTCCGCGGGGTGCAGCGTGCGCTGGTCGTGGTGGACATGCCCTTCATGACGTTCCAGGTCGGTGCCGAGCAGGCCGTGTCGAATGCCGGACGGATCCTGAAGGAGACCGGCGCCGCGGCCGTCAAACTCGAGGGAGGCGCCGGCCAGGCCCGAACCATCGCGGCGCTCGTCGCGGCCGACATCCCCGTAATGGCACACGTTGGGATGAAACCGCAGTCGGTCCACGCGCTGGGCGGCATGGGGAAGGTGCAGCGGGACGAGAGGCAGTTGCTGGCCGATGCCCGGGCCGCGCAGTCGGCCGGCGCGTTCGCCATCGTGCTGGAGCTGATCCCGCGCGAGATTGCCAAGGTTGTCACCGCCGAGCTGGACATTCCCACGATCGGCATCGGCGCCGGTCCCCATTGCGACGGCCAGGTGCTGGTCAGCCAGGACATGCTCGGGCTGAACGAGGGGTTTCATCCCCGGTTCCTCAAGCGGTTCTGTGACCTGCGCACGGCTGCAATCTCGGCAACCGAGGCGTACATTGCCGAGGTGCAGGACGGACGATTCCCCGACGAGGCGCACAGTCATTAGTGAGCGGTCAGCGGGCGCAATGTTGCGACGGAGCTGAAACAACGGGCGAGCGGGACTCGCAACAGGTTCTCGACGCCCAGACGAAAGATGACCCACAGCGCCGCGACGGATTCGCGCCAGTTGATCTTCGAGCTGCCGTAACGGCGGTCTTCGAAGACGATGGGCGTCTCTTCGAAGCTGCAGCCGATCCGCCGGCAGCGGTAGAGAATCTCTTCTTGAAACGCGTATCCACGAGCGCGGACGCGGTCGAGGTCGATCTTTCGCAGCCGCGACACCCGGTAACAGCGGAAGCTGCCGCTGTTGTCGCGGGTCTTCAAACCGAGCATGAGCCGCGCGTAGCCGTTGATGCCCCAGCTCATCAGATGCCGCTTCAACCCCCAGCCCTCCACGCCGCCGCCAGGCACATAGCGCGAGCCGATGCCGACGTCCACGCGCGCCATGCAGTCCAGCAAGGCGGGAATGTGACGGGGGTGATGGCTGAAATCGGCGTCCATGTTGATCAGAAACTCGTATCCGTGTTCGATGCCGTATCGAAAACCGGCAAGAGTGGCGGTACCGAGGCCCAGTTTTCCTTCACGGTGCAAAACGTGAACGCGCGGGTCGTTCGCGCTCATCTCATCGGCCAGGCCGCCGGTCCCGTCCGGAGAGTTGTCGTCAATCACCAAGACGTCGGCGTTTGGCGCTTGGAGATGGATCTCGGGAATCAATCGCTCCAGATTCTCCCGCTCGTTGTAGGTGCACAGCGTAACCAGCAGCCGTGGTCTACTCATGGGTTCTGATTCAGCTTCCAATTCAAGTTAACAGGCAGGCAGGCGACACCGATTAGTCTGGACTATTCGTAGGCTGTCCTCGTGGTACCCAAGCCGACAACTCGTTGTCGGACTCCAGTGGTGGACGGCACATCCACCGACGACAAGTCGTCGGCTTGGGTTCCCATGAGTAATCCGGGTTAGCGCAGCCGCTGTTGCACCGACTCGACGACCTCGTCGGTCTTGATGCGTATCTGCTCCAATGAGTCGCGGTCGCGGAGGGTGACGGTGTCGTCGCTCATCGTGTCGCCGTCGACGGTGATGCAGAAGGGGGTGCCGATTTCGTCTTGCCGGCGGTAGCGGCGGCCGATGCCGCCTTGTTGATCGTAGAAGCTGGCGATGCCGGCGGCTTTCAGCTCGCGATAGATCTCGGCGGCTTTTTCCGGCATGCCCTCTTTCTTGACGAGCGGGAAGACGGCCGCCTTGATCGGCGCCAGCCGGGGATGAAACCGCATCAATACGCGTTGCTGCAGTTTGCCCTTCTCGTCCGGCTGTTCGTCCTCGGTGTAGGCTTCACAAATGAAGGCCAGCGCCGCGCGATCGGCGCCGGCGGCCGGCTCGATCACATGCGGAATGTACCGCTCGCGCGTCTGATCGTCGAAATAGGTCAGGTCCTTGCCGCTGCCCCGATACTTCGGGTTGCCGGCGGCGTCTTTCTCGACGACAAGACAATCGCCTTCGCGGACCAGCTTGCCCTCCATGTGCGAGCGCAGGTCGAAATCGCCGCGGTGGGCGACGCCTTCCAGCTCGCCGTATTCGCCTTTTTCGAGGAACGGAAAGGCGTATTCGACGTCGGCGGTGCCGCACGAATAATGCGAAAGCTCGTCGCTTTCGTGATCGCGGAGCCGGAGATTGTCGCTGGTGATGCCCAGGTTCGCGTACCAGGCATGACGCCGATCTCGCCAGTATTGGTACCACGTGCGCGACTCGCTGGGATGGCAGAAGAACTCCATCTCCATCTGCTCGAACTCGCGGGAGCGGAAGGTGAAGTTCCGGGGCGTGATCTCGTTGCGGAAGCTTTTGCCGATCTGCGCGATGCCGAAGGGAATCTTCAGCCGGCTGCTGTCCAGCACGTTCCTGAAGTTGACAAACATACCTTGGGCCGTCTCAGGCCGGAGAAACGCCGTTCCCTCTTCTTCGCTCGCCAGCGCACCGATGACGGTTTTGAACATCAGATTGAATTCGCGCGGCTCGGTGAGCTGGCATTTGTCGTGCTCGCCGGGATGCTTGCTGGGCTTCAAGGGACACTCGCTGGTCTGGATGTGGTCGGTGCGGAAGCGGGCTTTGCATTCCCGGCAGTCGACCATGTAGTCGTGGAACAGATCGTAATGACCCACGCACTTCCAGACCTGTGGATGCATGATGATCGAGGTTTCGATGCCGACCATCGAAAACGCCCGCGGCGCACCGTCCGGCACCGACAGCTCATCGTGATTGGCGACCATCTCACCGTACCAGGCCTCGCGGACGTTGCGTTTCAGCTCGGTGCCCAGCGGGCCGTAATCCCAGAAGCCGTTCTGACCGCCGTAGATTTCCGAATTCTGGAAGATGAAACCACGCCGCTTGCACAGCGCGACGATCTTTTCCATTTTGCTGTTCTGATTGCTCATCATTCTTCTCTGAACTTCCCGTGATATGCTGCGGATCATAAAGCCGCCGACAGAATCGGGCAAGCCGAAGATTCGCCGGCGACAGGAACTCGCCGTCACGATGCACAGCCGAGGAATGGCAGATTTCTAATGACAGTCATTCAAATATCGTAGTACATGGCGAACTCGTAGGGATGCGGCCGTTGGCGCAGGGCGTCGACTTCGTGGGCGGTCTTGTACCAGATCCAGGTGTCGATGACGTCCTCGGTGAACACGTCGCCGCGGAGCAGGAACTCGTGATCGTTACGCAGCGCAGCCAGCGAGTCCTCTAGCGAAACCGGTGTGTGGGGGGCAGTGGCGAGTTCTTCCGGATCGAGATCGTAGATGTCCTTGTCCAGCGGCGAACCGGGATCGGTCTTGTTCTGGATGCCATCCAGGGCCGCCATCAGCACCGCCGACATCGCCAGGTATGGATTTGACGAGCTGTCGGGGCAACGGAACT
>CAZGYE010000294.1:0-7419 GCA_964530165.1 uncultured Planctomycetaceae bacterium | reverse complement strand
AACGGCGCCCCCATGGGGATGCCCAGGGCCTTGCGGATTTTTCTGGTTTGCAGTGACGTCTCGCCGCGGCCGAAGCCCGTGGGACGCTTCAAAAGCGTGCTGGCCGTCGACGTGCGGCTGGTGGGCAATCCAAACTGCTCGGCCAACTGTTGGACGAAGCGTGCGGGATTGGTCCGTTCGGCGCCGGCGACGTGGTACAAGCCGGTCAGTCCAGCCCCGACGGCCCGCTCGAGAATCTCCGCAAGATCGCTGGCCAGGATTGGCGTGGCATGACGGTAGCAGTCGTACGGGCCGGCGCTACCCGTCTCTAATGCCGAGAGCGTCCGCTCGATCCAACCCGCACCGGCCGGTGCGGGCGACCACCCGTAGGCGTTGGTTCGTACGACCAGCGCACCGGGACAGAGTTGGGTCACCCGCTCCTCAATCTTGCGGATCGTCCGTGCCTGTTCGCTCGGACAGAAACAGAGGCTGTTCTCCTCATGGAACATCCAGGGTCCGGTGAACACCGCGTCGGAAGAAATGGTTGTCAGCGGACAACCGGCGTCGCGGGCGGCGGCGGCCCAATGGCTGGCGGCCGAGAGAGACTTCTCCCCCCGCCATTGCACGCGATCGCATTGCCAAGGGGACTGGGCCGGCATTGCACAGTCGAGGATCCAATCCGGCCCGGCCGATGCGACCGCGCGCCGGACCGCCTCGGCACGGTGGCCGTGACAGACTGCCAGCTCGCACCCCTTGATCGAAACCGCGGCGGACGACGCCAGCCCGAGGACACGATACCGTTCCGACAGCACCGCGGCCAGGTTGGCGCCCACAACCGACTCAACGCCTGCGACCAGAATTGTCTCCACGCTGCGCCTCCATGCATTTGCGTGTGTGAACCAAAGCCGGCCCTGAAATCAACCCGCCGCCAGACCGTCCGGACGTCGCTGCTTTGCCTTCCCCCGGGCTGAGGGCGGCGGGAAGTATATGCGGGGCCGTCGAAATCAGCCAACCCCAGTTTGGTGCATTGCCGAGTGTCAGGCGCACGGCCAATTGGTTTCGCCTGAATCCAAACACCAACTGTTTGCCACCAGTCAGTGACAAGAGGAGTCTTGCGTTTACCTATACCCATTCAGCGAAACTTGGAACGACTGTCATTTGCCGACCGCGGTTCTGTGAAGTAGAGTTTTTCATTCTCTCTGCCTCGCACAGAATCGATCCCCACGATGATCCAGAACTTGTGGTTCAACTTCACATTATGGCTGAGTCAGTTGCAGCAGTTGCTGCAGAAGGCTTGGCACCATCTGACGCCGATGCAGTACGGCGGAATGCTCGTCTGTATTGGTGTGGTCGGCTGGCTGCTGATGAAAGGCGGGCCGAAACACCCGTAACAAGCCTGGAGAACCTTTTTGTCCAACCTCGGAGGTGGACTGGCCTTGATCTCGCGGACCCCATACAATGGGGCGAACTCGCAAAACCCGCCGCGACGGACGGTTCCTCGAGATCCCAGGTATGCCCGAATCCCAGGTATCGCTGAAAAACCCATGGTTGGCCGCCTTCCTGGCCTATCTCATCCCCGGGGCGGGACATCTGTATCAGGGGCGGGTGTTTAAGGGCCTTTTGTACTTTGTTTGCATTCTGGGGACTTTCCTCTACGGGATGAAACTGGGCGAGTGGAAAGTTGTCTACTACCGCGCCGACCTGCAGTTGCGAAAAGCGGCCAACCTCGGCTATCTGGCGCAAGCTCTGGTCGGTTTGCCTGCGCTCCCGGCTTTGGTGCAGTCGAAACGGTATTACGATCCCAGCAACCGGCCGCCCAACGCTTTCGGCGAACCTCTCTCGGCGTCTTTCACGGGTGAGATGGCCGGTGACGGCGTCGACGGCAAGCCCGGTGTCGGTGCGCTGGCTGGCAACATCATGCTGAAACCGGTCCACGGCGAGTTTGGCGCCGACGTGGAGGGTACCTTCACCGGGACGCTCGACGGCAAGCAAACCATCCAACTACACCTGGCCGGACTGCGATTCCTCGACCGGGAAATCGCCGGTGACCCCCGACGCGTCGTCGTCTGCTCGATCACCGACCCTCCGGAAGGCCACTCCGAATTCGTGGGCGGCCAGATTCGCGGCAGCATTCCGCGCAGTTTCTGGAACTGGTTTGAAGTTCCGTTGGAGGGCGAATTGCTGGAAGGGCTCCACGGAAGACTGGGAAAATTCTACGAGCTGGCAGGGGTCTACACCTGGATTGCCGGGCTGCTGAACATTCTGGCGATCTGGGACGCGCTCTCAGGGCCGGCTTACGGATACGGAGACGAGGAAGAGAACGAAGAGGAGAAAAAACGCTCGCGTGAAACGGGCGAATGAGCCAATGTTGACATTCACTTTACTGGCAGCAGCAATCAAGGTCACCTGGTTTCTACTGCCGCTGGCAGCAGTCATCAGCCTCGTTTACAGCGCCAGCCGCTACGAACTGCCGGAACGCATCCTGCGCCGCGCCGGCAGGCTGTTCGTCACCATCCTGTTCTTCATGGGCATCGTTTTCGGCGTGTTGTGGGGGCTGTCGCGTAACCTGTGAGCGTTATCGTCGCAGCACGTGCAGGTCGTCGGCCGATGCCTGCGGGTACAGATTCCGGTACGACTTCTCGAAGCGTTTCGCGAATGCTCTGACGTTGACGTTGTGGTCGTCGCGGCCGAAAAGCGGTTGTGCGGCCAGCGATTGGGCGGCCGACATGTTTCGGTAGACGATGTCGTAAATGGCCAACAACTTCGCCGTGCGCGTGACTCCGTGCTGACAATGCACCAGCAACGGGTAGTTGTCCGGATTGCCGAGCATCTCGACGTGTTTGGCGATGGCCGGATCGACTGGATCGACCGTCACCGGCATCGGCAGCTCCAGCAATCGGGCGCCGGCATTTTGCACCACCTGGCGTTCGCGACGCCAACGGTCTTCGCCCAACTCCCCGGGCTGGCAAAGATTGACCACCGTGCGGATCTGATACTTTTCGATCACTTCGCGGAGCACATCGGGTTCCAGCCACGCGCTGCGATACACCATGCCCGGATCGTGAACGGCCAGATGTTTGTAGCGATGGTGCTGGCGGTACGCCAGTCCGGCAACCACTGCAATCGTCGTCACGGCCAGCGCCAATATCCATGCTCGGCGTTTGGGGAACATGCGGGTCTCTCCCACCGATTGGGGTCAGTTTTCCAGTGTGGGGCAGGCTTTCCAGCCTGCCGCGGCCAAACGGCAGGCTGGAAAGCCTGCCCCACAACACCTGTCAAATTGGCTTTGACAGACCACTAGTCATCCACCGACTCGTCAGGGAGTTGTGAGTGTTCGTCCGGGTACAATTCTTCCGAGAGGTCTGGTTGAAGCCCGATGTGGTCTACCGATTCGTCGTCGAGTTCGGTCGCCTCCTCGTCGAGTGGTTCGTATTCCGTCTGTGGTTCGTCCCACGTCTCCTCTGATTCGGGCGCGAACGCTTCTTTGCTTTCAATGATGGAGGTTGCGTCGAATCGTTTCCCGAAATACAGTTCCTGGGCCAGAGGGTGGTTCAACACGGTTTCGGCGTCACCGCTGACCAGCACTCTGCCGGCGCAGACGATGTAACTGCGGTCGGTAATGGTCAGCGTTTCTCGTTCGCGGTGGTCGGTCAGCAGTATTGAGATGCCGGCGTCACGCAGGTCGGCGATGATGTCCTGAATGCTGTGGATGGTCACCGGGTCGACCCCGGTGAACGGTTCATCTAGCAAGATGAGTTGTGGCTCGCTCGCCAGACAGCGCGCAATTTCGAGTCGACGGCGCTCCCCGCCGGAGAGCGTCGAGGCAATTTGATTCCGCTTGTCCTGCAAGCCGAACTTCTCCAAAAGTTCATCGACGATCGTCCGGCACTCTCGGCGATCGATGTGCAGGTACTCCAAAATGGCCATGATGTTCTGCCAGACCGTCAGCTTGACGAAGATGCTGTCGTCCTGTGGAAGGTAGCCCATGCCGTGCCGGGCGCGCTTGTACATGGGCCAGTTGGTGACGTCTGTTCCGTTGAGGTAGACGCGACCCTCGTTCGGTGCGATCAGCCCGCAGGCGATGCGAAAACTCGTTGTCTTGCCGGCTCCGTTGGGTCCCAGCAAGCCGACGATCTCGCCGCGCCCCACGTGAAAATCTACGCCGTCGACGGCCCGCTTTCCGGGGTAATCCTTTACCAGACCGACGCATTGCAGCAGTGACATCGAGCGCGTCCTCCTTGACCGTTCTCGCTGTTTGTCCACATCAAAAAACTCTCAAACCGCTGGCTTCCTTGTCTGGGTCTCACCGAAAGCGAGAGAACACGGCATGACAACCTATCGTATGCGGTGCATACGGCTCACGTGCGGATAGAAAGGAATACGGAAACTTGGGTAGTCGGTCTTTTCGACCGTGACGCGTCCATCATGGAATTCCTTCCGATAGTGATAGCGGACCGGGTATCCCTTTCCGTCGTTGAGGAACGGCACGCCGTGCGGCCAGTAGATGTAAAACGCCTTCCCCACCAGCGCCGAACGCGGTACGGCATGGCGGTGTTTGGCAAACCGGGTGTTGGGCCACAAACGACTGTCCTTGCTGCGGGGGCTGTTGTCGCCCATCATGAAAAACTCACCCGGGCCCAGCTCGAACTTGAACGGAAGGTCCTCAAACTTCTCCAGGTTCCGCGACAGCTTGGAATCGTATTCCTGGTACCACGCCTGGGGATCGGAAAGCAAATCTCGCAGGTTCTCTTCGTATCCGTCGTATTCGCGAACGGTATCCGCATAGCCGTTGTGGAATTGGTCCCTGGGGTGAACGAATTCATTGCGGTAGTAAGTGTCCCGCTGAATGAGAAGGTGTGACACGCGAACTCCAACGCCCCGGGCCGCAATGCCGACCGGAATCAAATCGTCCTCCCACGGCGACTGCGTGCGCAGGCCGGCGTGTGGCTTGTACTCGGCGCCGGCGCCAAAGTCGACCAGCCGATCGTCGACCCACAAACAAAGCCGATCGTCGACGTTGGCGAACGTGAGATCATGGACGCCCACCCCGTTGACATCCGTCTTAGCAGTCGCGAGCAGCTTCTCCTCATCTTCGGCGCGGTTGAGGCTGACCGTGTGGGAGATGGAGGCTTCGCCCGTGGCAACGTCAATCCGGCAACGAAACTGTCGAGCACCCTTGTTCAACTCGAGCAGCACGACGCCCCCAGAACCGACGTCGAGTAACTCGAGTTCACAGGAAAGAGTCAGATCGCCCACCCAATAATAGCCGCGGTCGGTCGGAACACCGCCCGTGTAAGCATTGTAGCCGCAAAAATCGCTGATCAACTGCGGACGCGGATTCGCAGTCGGAGGCGACGGCGGGTTTTCGCTCACCACATCCCAATCTTGCTGGGTGGGGACGATGTGTCGATACCGGATCCACCGCAATTCGCCGTCGCTCGTCCGGTCGCGATCCAACTGAAAGGAGTGCTGCTTTGCATTGCGCTTCCACCCCGAGTCGTCTTTTGACCAGCCGGCGATGCTTTCTGGCGCACCGTCTCGCCGGACTGCGGCCCAGCGCCGGGGCCACCCCTGGGCATGCAGCTCGGTCTCTGGGTGATCGTTGTCATACACCAACAACTGCAAGACCCGCTGCTTGTTGGGGTCCTGTTTGCGCAGAATGTTCCATTCACCATCTGTTAGCACATACACGTTACCTTGCTGAATCTGCAACGTTTCGCCTGGCAGGCCGACCAGCCGCTTGATGTAGTTCGTTTGAGGCTCTTCGGGATACTTGAATACGACGACATCCCAGCGGTGGGGTTCGCTGTACTCGTAGGGAAACTTGTTGACCAAAATGCGGTCGCCCTTGAAGACCGGCCAATTTTCGACCGACATCTCATAGCGACAATTCGGGCAAAATGCCGTTTGGATGCGATGGCCGAAGAAGCCGTCTTTGTCGACCTCGTCGCTGGCGCCGATCGCATACACGAAATGACACTTCTCACACTCGATTTCCTTGTGGCGGCCATACAAGGTCGGCGCCATCGAGCCGGTCGGAATGACGAACGCCTCTGCCTCGAACGTGCGGAACAGGAACGCCAGAATAAAGGCCACGACCACCGATTCGACCGTTTCGCGCATTCCATCCTTGCGGGGCGGCTTCTTCTGATCGTCGGCTTTGACGTCCTCGGCGGTTTGCTTTTTGGCCTTCCGGGAGTGTGCTTTGCGTGTCGCGATTTCTTTAACCATTGCTGTTCCTGACAGACCATTAGCGAATATAGCGAATTCGAGCAAAGTCGGGAATGCGGATGTAAGCCATCCAATCGCCTATTCTGATCTTGCCCGGCCGTGAAGGCAAATGCACCACGAAAGGTTTCCCGAGCAGCCAGCGCGCACTGACCCCGCCGTCAGGCCAAACGCGGCTATCGGACGAAACCGGGCTATTGTCGCCCAGCACAAAGTATTCGTCCGGTCCGAGCCGATACGGACTGCTCACACCGTTTCGGGCTCTGTCGGACGTGTAATACACGTCGCGAAACAGCTTTAAGGAACAGACGTGGAGAGAGAGATTCCTCGCACCGAATCGGACCGGCTTACGCGGCCACGCATGCTGTTTGTCCGTGATCGGCGACAATTTCCACGGAGCAAACACCGCCCGGCCGTCGACCGCCACCAGTACCTGACGATCCATCAACGACATTTCAACGCGCAATGGTTCGGTTGCCGTCGTCATCGGCAGTCGAGCCGTCCGAACCGGACTGCCAAGAGTCCGAACCGGACTGCCAAGACTATTCGGCTGCAACCGCACTTCGTTCCGCCCCCGGTCAAATACGCAGTCGAACACGTCGCGGCCATCGGTCATCTGCAGGACAAATTCTCCGAGACCTGCGCGGAACGTCACCTGTGCAGAGAACATCAAATCGCGGACAGGCATCTGCGAGCCGCTGCCGTCGTCGCGATTGTAACCGTAGACATCTGTGATGGGAGCGATGTGCGATTGCTCGTACAACTCTTGGACGGCTCGGGCGAAGTCGTCGTTGTTCGACTTGGCCAGCAGCCGATCTCGCCACTCCTCAGACAGCGCGCCGGTCGCGACCAGTCGCTGCGTTTGCCGTTCGTAGCGAATCGGAACGCGAGGAACCGTCACGTCCATGGGGATTTCGTCGGTCGACTGATCGGCCTTCAGCCAGTTCTCCAACGGTCCAGAGGATTCGAGCGGCACCGAGGTTTCGTGTTGCCCGCCGGAGCGAATCCAATGCCGATACACGACCCATGAGAACATGGATCGCGAAGCGGTCATTTCGCTTGATCCGCCGTCGAACACAAACCCACCGCCTTGCGGCTCCCACGTGACGCCGGCCGGTTCCGGCAGCCATCGCGGCTGCCAGTGGGGATCGTTGTGCGGCTGGTAGTCGTGATCATAGACGAGGATGCGAATGGCCCGTTGTGTGGTCAGAT
>CAZGYE010000293.1:0-7420 GCA_964530165.1 uncultured Planctomycetaceae bacterium | reverse complement strand
AAATACGAGAGCAAGTTTCGCTTAAATACGGCAAGAACGACGTGACATCGCAACATCGTGATCAACTCTCCTCATTGTCCAAGGCAAAAGGCAAAAGGAAAAAGGAAGACTTTCGTAACACTTTAGCCATCTGGAGCAACTTCCTCACAACAGGGCATTTCGTGGTAAGCGGAGGATTATTAGGAAACCAGGCATGTCGAGAATCGTCTTTCTCCTGTCTTCCAGAATTCCTAATTTCCTCATCACTGCATTCGGCTAAACAGTTACCTTTTTCCTTAATGGGTCAATTCGCGGAAGTGGGTTTCCATGTTGTGCTGGCTGCCCTCCATGTCGCCCGTCGATCCATCGAAGACGATCCTGCCCGCGTGGATCAGAATCACCCGGCTGCAGACGGCCTCGACCTCTTGCAGAATATGCGTCGACAGCAAAATGGTTTTCGTTTCTCCCAAACTGCGGATCAGTTGGCGCGCCTCGTGGAGCTGGTTCGGATCGAGCCCGCTGGTCGGCTCGTCGAGAATCAGGACTTCGGGATCGTGCAGCAGCGCCTGGGCCATGCCGATTCGTTGGCGGTAGCCGTGCGACAACTTGCTGATCGCCTTGTTCCACACGCCGGATAGCGCACACTTGTCGGCGACGTATTCCAGGCGGCTCTTGAGAGCGGAAGCGGACATTCCCCGGGCCTCTCCCAGGTACTTCAGCAAGCTGACAGGCGTCATCTCGTTGTACAGCGGGCCGTTTTCGGGCAGGTAACCGATCAGCCGGCTTGCCTGGAGACGATTCGTCGACACGTCAAAACCGCCGATGTGCGCCCCACCCTCGCTGGGGGCCAGAAACCCGGTCAGCATCTTCATGGTGGTGCTCTTGCCGGCGCCGTTGGGGCCTAGAAATGCTGCAACCTGACCGCGGGGCACCGAGAAGGTCACGTCCCGCGCGGCGGCAAACGGCCCGTAAAACTTACTCAGCCCGGCCGCTTCGATCATGGCCCGAACGCTACCGCTGGGCTTCCCCTCATCACCGTTTCCAGACATCGATGTTGGTTCCTCTTTTCTGTTCGTCATCCAATTGTGCGCATCGACGACGACATGCTGCGTGCTTTCGTGCGCCACGTTTCTTATGAACCAAATTGTGCGGCATGTTGATCCAGGTGTGCGGAACCCACAAGCATCCCTTGCTCGGTGTTCTACCGGCAGGCTGGAGGACCCTTCCTATCCTACGTAGATCTTTACATTCGCCGTTGGACGATGTCTAGTGAGTTGACAAAAAAATGTGCCGCCAGTGGTAAGACTGCTCGCGAGGATCCGCTGGAATTTGACAGCGTCGCATTCTGACCTATGTTTACAATGTCGTGAATTCATGATGGCATTATTCTGTTGTTCACCGCCGTCTCACTCGCGTGAGATCACATGGTGACGGCGCGGCAAGGAAAGCTGGGAGCTTTGAGGGGACCTTGCCGCGCTTTTTCTATTTGCCGGCACCCTCAGAGATTCAATAGTGGAGAAAGGACGAGAATGAATCGACGTGTGCAATCGTCACTCATTAATCGTCAATCGTTCTTCCGACGCGGTTTCTCGATGGTCGAAGCATTGGTGGCGGTCTCGGTGACGACGATCGCCGGGGCTGCTTTGTTGACGTCCATCGGTGCAGCCGTTCGTTCGAGCACCGATGCGACCCACGCGGCGGTCGCCCGCGGATTGGCCGAGCAATTGATGGACGAGATTGCCGCCTCACGCTTTCCCGACTCGACAACCACCACGCTTTCCTCGGCCATCACTCGGACGCCTCTTTCAGCCACCTACCTGTGGGGAAGCCGGATGACACGAGAAGCGTTCGACGACATCGACGACTACGACGGCTGGACGCGTCGACCCCCGGTCGATCGGCAGGGACACCGGATCGGAACCGAGGGGGCGCTGATCCAGGGGGGCCGCAGAAAGTGGCATTATCCACGTTTGTTTCACATGCGGCCTGACGGGCGGTTCCTTCAATCTTTCACGCGCGAAGTGCAGGTTGAGCGGATTCGTCCCGACACCGGCAGCGATTGGACCGTCGTCAGCCGGGCGACGGACTATCGGCGGGTGACCGTCCGCGTCAAATACACCGATGCCGAGTCCCACACAACAACACTGGCCGAAATTTCCCGGATCTTCAGCTATGTACCGGCGGCGCCCTAATCACCCAGAAAGAAGAAGGCAGTCGGCAGTCGGCAGTCGGCAGTCGGCAGTCGGCAGTTGGCAGTCGGCAGTTGGCAGTCGGCAGTCGGTAGTCGGCGAAAGCGGTGTGTCACGACGGAACGGCTCACCCCGCGTTCCGCGCTCCGCATTCCGCACTGCCTTTACGCTGGTCGAGCTGATGATGGCGATGACGATCACGGCCATGCTGTCGGTTGTGCTGGGCGGACTCGTTATGGCCGTGCAAACCGCGCGGGAGCACACCGAAGGACTGGAAGAGGCCACCGTTCAAGCGCAAGTCGCGATCGACCGCATCAAATTCATGGTTTCGCAGACCGGTGTGTATCAAGTTTCCGGGCAGCCGACGACGTTGGGGATGGCGGTTGTCTCTCACAAATGGTTCGGCGTGGACCTGCTGCCCGACGTGCTGGTCGTGTGGAGCGGCGGCAGAAATGGCGGGATGGCCGCTGCCGCCGGAAGTGCATCAACCGGCGTTCCGCAGCGATTGCCCCGAATCGATGAGCTGCTCATCTATACGTTCGATCCACAGACTCCAACCCATTTGGTGGAGATCGCTTTCCCCGGCAACTCCGACGACATCGATTTTCGGGACCCTCGTTTCTCGACGCGGATTCTCTCACTGATCGCATCGCCGACGGCCGAGAAGACTCTCCTTTGTGATCGAATTCGACAATCGGATCTCCCCCAATCCTATCGTTATTTCGCGAGATACTACGGTGCGACCAACTACGTCAACATCCGGTTCGAACTCTCCCAAACGCCCGACGATTCCGAACTGCAGGCGTCCTCGCCGGGAACACCGGAGTGGTACGGCCTCGGGTGGGCGCAGGGCGTCGTGGCCGGCGATCTCGGCATGAGACAGGCCACGCTGCGGATGGAGCTGCAGATCAGGCGCGATTCGCGGCCGGCTTCTAAGACCGATTCGTCGGGGGTTTCCATCCCGTTTCTTGGTTCTGCGAGCTACCGCTATGTTTACCGTCCGTAACAGGCACAGAGGCACAGAGGCGCAGAGGCGCGAAGGCTCCTGCCGTGCGCACTCTCCGGCTTTGCGCCTTTGTCCCGTTGCCCCTTTGCCCCCCTCTTCCCGGCGGGGCGTCGCGCTGATGGTCGTGATGGTTGCGATCAGCGTCTCTCTGGTGCTGACGTACTCCTTCCTGAAAACGCAGACGACCGTCATGCAGATTAGCCGGAACACGGCTCGCCGCGACCTGGCGCTTCAGGCGGCGCAGACCGGGGCCGCAGTCGCACTCTCCGTCATGCAAACGCCCGAATGGGAGGGAGTCGAAACCCAGTTGTCCCGCGTGGTGCATTCCGATTTGCTCGGGACCGCTTCTTACGTCGTCGAGTTTCGCCCGCCCACCGGTGATGGCCGGCAGGCCTTGCCCGACGATGCCGCACTGCGCGTCCTGTTGCGTTCGACGGGAACCTGGCAGTCGGCCGAAAACGACGCCGAACTGGTACAGCAGCACGTCGAAGTCGTCGTGAAACTCAAGCCGCGCTTGAACGGGCGAACGATCCATCCCGGTGACTCGGCGGCGGTCAGCGACCTGGCCGCCAATCCCGGCGACTACGATGAGATTCAAGACGGCGCACTTTTCGCTGAGAAGTTGAAACTCGACCCCGGCGCTTGCATCGACGGCCCAATCCGGGTCGGCGAGAAGCTGCGGTTTTACCCCGATTCCGAGCAGACTCGGCCCGTGCGCAATGAATTCCTGGAGTCGATCGGCAACCGATTTGTGACGAGTCAGGCAAAGGGCCAAGAACTCGAAATCCGCCATCCTCATCCGCTTGCCGGGGAGGTCACGTTCTTTCGCAGTCCGTCGTCCTCAGTCGAGCGCGACCTGGAACGGCTCGGTTTGGGCGACTCGTGGACCGAGGCGCGGCCCCGGCCCGTTTATCCCAAAATTGACTACTCCCGTTGGCGGACGTATCGCTTGTACGAGGGTGGATTCGAGTACGCAGCCGTCAAGGTCGGCTGGCGGCTGCAAAAAAAGACGCTCCGCCCGTCGCCGGACAATCCGCTCGGCATCTTTTTCCGGGACGGGTCGGTTCAACTCGACGACGACGTCACGATTCAGGGGACGCTGGTCGCCAAAGGACGAGTGCGCTTCCGAGGACGGCGGATCCACGTCGCCGGGTTCAACTGGAGGGGTGACGGTGGAAAGCCGATCGTCTCGGACGCCGAACACTGGGGGCGTCTCCCGGCCATTGTTGCCCAAAAAGTCTCCATGGATCGCGATGTCCAGGCTTCGGTCCACGGCGCGATCGTCGTCGATCTCTCCGTGAAGAATACCGAGGCGGACTTTGAGTTGATCGGGCCCGACGCGGTCGGCATCACTGGCACAGCGACCAGCCGCCCGGTCCGCCAACCGTGGAGCATCGTTCAGCTCCAGGGGCAGCCGAATCTCAGCCCGCTGGGCGACCGCGGGCATTACGCCGTCTGGCTCGAAGACCCACCGACCGGCGGATGGTACAGGATTGTCGCCGTCGACCAGAAGAACCATCAACTGAGAGTCGTCGGCGAAGTCCGGCACGATTCGCCGACCGGATTTCGGATTCGTCAAGACCGCCGGCGGTCTGTCGACATCCACGGTCCGGTCTCCGGCAAAGAGCACGAGATCCATGGTCCTCCGGTTTGGAATCAACTGTCCGAATCGCAGTGGAACGATCTGCACAATACCTGGGAGAACGAGAACAAAGACCGTGCCGACGCCGGGCTGGCGCCGATCGAGTTCGTGGACTGGCTCGCCCGCCCGGACAACTTTTCCGGCTGGTCCGGTTCCATTCGCCGATACGGGCTGAACCTGGCACACGTGACCTTCCACCTGCGCAATACCGAGGCGATTCACACCCGCTTCTCGCCACCGTTGTTCGCACCGTACGGTGGTGCCGCGGCGGACGCGGAATTTGCCGGCTACCGCTGGGAGATCGTTTCGTGGAGGGAGACGCCGTGATGAACCCAATGCCTGCGCGATCCGCGTTTACCCTTTTGGAGACGCTGATCGCCATGACCGTTCTGGCGATTGTCGCTTCGGTGGTAATGACGTCGGCCAGTTCGTCCGGGACGCAGGGGCTTGAATCGGTTGCCCGCGTGCTGGCCGCCGATTTACGGCTGGCGCGGAGTCTCGCCATCCAATACAACACCCAGTGGTCGGTCCGTTTCGACGTAGCGAACAACGCTTACGAACTGGAACACACCGGTCCGGGAAATCCACCGCCGCTTGAGAACCCGTTGGCCCCTTCTGAGAAGGCGTATCGCATCGTTGTGGGCCGACTGGGCACGGCGGCCGGGAAGGACAACGGCATCCGCTTGGCCGGCGCCGCGCTCTCAGACTCGCGGTCGAACGTGACCGACGTGACATTCGGTCCGCTGGGAGGCACCGGTCCACTGCGAAGCGACGACACAGTGATCCTGCTGACCGAAGGTCTCGGTGCAGAAATGCGGGCCGTGAAATTGACCATCTCGTGGATCACGGGACAGGTCTGGCTCGATCGACCCGCCCTCTTCAATCCCAACGCCGTGACGGCGAAACCGCTACCGGCGACCAGGACATTCATCCAGTATTCCATGCAGTAATGAGGAAATTAGGAGCGCAGGAAGACAGTGACTGTCGATCAGGCTCCCGCCTGACGCTGTCGAGGTGTGATGTCGCACGCCTCCAATGTCAGGCAGGAGCCTGACCTACTTGCTTACTGAACTCATCAAGCGGCAAACAGAACAATGATCGCACTGAAAAAAAATCGACCATTCCCCATCGGGCTGCACGTGGACTCCCGAAAAGCGACGCTGGTGCAGTTGATGGGAAGTCCCGCGTCGCTCTCGATGCGTGCGATGGCCCACGCGGAGTTCTCAGGCGACGAGAACGCCTCGCCGGAAGAGCAGGACGCTGCCGTCGCCGCGACGCTGCGGAAACTGATTGCCGATCATCCTTTCAAAGGCCGGCAAGTGGTCAGTTGTCTCGGCTCCCAGGAACTGTTCGTGCAGAACGTTCGATTGCCTCAGCTCCCGCCGGAAGAGGTCGAAAAAATCGTCTGCTGGGAAGCTGAGGAGCGTTTGCCTTACCCGGTCGCCGATGCGGAGATTCGACACCTGCTGGCTGGTCAGGTGCGACAGGATGAAAACACCAAGCAGGAAGTGATTCTCTTGGCCTGTCATCGGGGTGTGGTTGAACGGCACGTGGGCATTCTGGAACAAGCGGGGCTTGTCCCCGCGGCCATCGACATCGAGGCGTCGGCCGTCTTGCGCAGCCTTCGCCCGGCGGAGACCGACGGCGCGACTTCGAGCCGCTGTGCATACCTGAACCTCCAAGAGAACGCGACGACCGTCATCTTTGCTTCGGACGAGCAAATCCTGTTTATGAAATACATCGCCAGCGGTGGACGCCATCTCGATCTGGCCGTCAGCCAGCATCTCGACCTCAGTCTGACCGAAGCGGCTCGAATGCGTTCGGTCGTCACGTCTTCGGTGACACTGGACGCCGACGACGAGATTCACCGCTCGGTCATCGACGCCGTCCGCAAGCCGCTGGAAAGCATTGGCTCGGAAATCGAGCTCTGCCTTCGCTATTACAAGGTCACGTTTCGCGGGAAGCCGCTGCAGAAGATCGTCGTCACCGGAGAGGAAGCGAGCCCGTGGCTGTTGGAGTTTCTGTCCGAGAGACTGGCGACGCCCTGTGAGATGGGAAATCCATTCAACTCACTCGCCCGCTGGCCCACGTCGACGTCGGCGTTGGAGCGGCCGTGGCGATGGACGACCGCCATGGGGCTCTCGATGAGGACAAGCACTCAGCACGCAGCACTCAGCACTCAGCTTTCAGCTTTCAGCCAAGAAAGAGCTGATCGCTGACCGCTGACCGCTCAGAGATAAAGCAATGGTTCAACAAATCGATTTCCTGCCGGACAGCTACCACGAGATTCGGCAACGTCGCGAAAAGAAAGTCTGGCGGCGCGCCCTGCTGGTTGTATTCCTTTCGTTGATTGTGCTGGGGGCGACCGGGCAGCGCCGCATGTTGGCTCGTTTGCAGCAAGACCGCCTTCACCAGCAGCAGCAGGCCAGTCTGGTGACGGCCCAACTGGCAAACGCCGACGAGTTGCGAATGCAAATTCAGCGACTGGACGACCAAGCCAACCTCGTCACGCACCTGCGATTCTGTGTCCCGACGACGCGTATTTTGGCGGCGCTGACCAACAGCCTGCCGCGATTCGTCACGCTGAGAGAATGCCGTTCGACA
>CAZGYE010000292.1:0-7449 GCA_964530165.1 uncultured Planctomycetaceae bacterium | reverse complement strand
CGCCGTTTCCCATGGGCGATCCACTGGCGAAACTGGCCGCTCATCAGACACGCGACATCGGCGACGTCCGCGAATGGGCGCCCGACACACCGGCCCCGTTGGCCGAGGCAATCCGCGCACTGACCGCCCGCAAACCGGACCGTCGGCCGCAGACGTACCTGGAAGTCCGTGAAAAGTGCGGGCCACCTCGCCGCTCGGGACGGAGACAGGTCGCAACGTTCAAAGCGACCTTAAACGCCGGTGCTCCGCGAATTCCGGCTGCCGCACGCTCCGGCGCAGAAAATCGCTGGCCGTTTCTCGTCGTCGTTCTGTTCGCGCTCTCAGGCGCCGCGCTGACGCTGCTCGACGAGGGCGCCCGCAACCAGACTCTGGGCATCATCAATCCGCAATCCGCAATCCGCAATCCACAATCCGCGTCCACTCATCAGAGTTCAGAATTCCGCACTCAGCATTCCGCATTCCGTATGCGCCATCTGCCCCCACCGGATGCTGACGGGATGATCCAGCTCGATTCCGACGGTCCGTACGAAGCGAATGAAATCCATGCGGTCGGTCCGCTGACGATTCGAGGCGCGGCAGACCGCCAACCGGTGATCCTTGTGAGAGAGAAGCCGCTGAGGATCTCAGCAACCCGGCTGACACTGGAAAACATCCACGTCCGACCAGCGTCACTGCAAGTCAAAAATCCAAAATTCCTGTTGCTCGTTCAGTCTCAAGATTTGAACATCCGCCGTTGCAGTTTCCAGACCAGCAGCCTGCGTCCGGCCGGCGCGGCACGGGAGACGACGGCCGCCGGATCAGAGCATACCGTCGCCGTCGCCTGGCGAGCTGTCGATCCCAACGATCACAGCGGCGGCCATGTCGCTGTGGACGACACGACCTTCGCCGGCGCCGGAGCGGCTTTGTACCTATCGAGCGTTCCTCAGAAAGCCCAATGCACCAACTGCCTGAAGCTGGGCCCGGGCGCTTTCCTGACCGTCGCCGCCGACAGACGACGCGAGCGGGATCTCCGCGTTAAATTGCAGCAGCTAACACTCCGGCAATCGACCGCCTTGCTGGAGCTGAAACTGCCCGCGGATCCGAGTCGAGTCAGCCAAATAACGATCGACGCCCAGAATTGCGTTTTCGATCTGCGAGGTCGAACTGCAGCGCTGTTCCAGTTGATTGCCACAAAGCTGTCGCCGGAATCGCTGGCTTCGATCGAAATGGTGGGAGAAGGTTCGCTTTCGCTGCCGGACCTGGTCGTTGCCGCATCGCGGAGACCGGGTGACTCCGCCGTCGCGCTCGACGCGGATGCCATTCGGCTGGAGGGAATTGCGGCCGGGCGGTTCGAGTTTGCCGGCCCCTTCGGCCCGTCGCCACGTGACTCGACCGTCAAGGAATACGAAGGCCCTCACAGCTCGCCGAAACCGCCGGGAATCGACGCCAGTCGACTGCGATTTCCGCACCGGTACACCTCGACGCGGAGCGGTTCCAGACGCGCCGATTCCAACTGAGAACTCTGGACTGAAGAGTTACTGTAGGTCAGGCTCCTGCCTGACGCTTATCATGTGCGCCAACAAGGGTCAGCAAATGTCAGGCGGGAGCCTGACCTACTCACTCTCGCCACGCCGCAGACCGCGACAAAAACGAGCACCGAAAGCCACGTGAAATCCTAGAAATTACTGGCGAAGAGTCAACGAGTGACCAATCACATGATAGGCGTTCAAACGTTCTGACGAAACCCAAGCTCTCCAAAGACCGTACCGTTCTCGACGTCGCTGCATCTTCGAGACGTAAGAATTCTCTGGCCGATGGTCGATGTCCGTTGAACGTCGGCAGCGCGGGTGGTACGATCGGAGCCGGTGCCTGCGGATGGTGGGTGCCGTAGCGAGAGGGCATCTGGTCAGGAAGAGACAACAGTCACATGAGTTCTGTGACCGGCCGGCAGACATCGCCGGAAAGCCGCTGGACCAAGAAGCACTTGTTAGGGCTGGAAGACCTGAGTGCGGAAGAGATTACGTTGATTCTCGACCAGGCGGCGGAATTCAAACGGATGGCCGAGCAGGGCGAGACGAAGCTGCGGGCATTGGCCGGAACCGTAGTGGCCAACTTGTTCTTCGAACCCTCGACGCGGACTCGCACCAGCTTCAGCCTGGCGGCCAAACGGCTCAGCGCCGACACCATTGATTTTTCCTCGGCCGGCAGCAGCCTGTCGAAAGGTGAAACCTTTGTCGATACGGCGCTCAACATCGAGTCGATGGGCGTTTCGCAGGTTGTGGTGCGGCACGGCACGCCGGGAGCGCCGCACTTGCTGGCCAAGCACCTGAAGGCCAGTGTACTGAACGCCGGCGACGGCACCCACGAACATCCCACGCAGGCGCTGCTCGACATCTTCACCATCCGTGAACAGCGGGGAACGATCGCCGGACTGACCGTCGCGCTGGTCGGCGACATCTTGCACAGCCGGGTGGCCCGCTCGGACATTTGGGGGCTAACGAAGCTCGGCGCACGCGTGATCGTCTGCGGTCCGTCGACGCTGATCCCCGTCGACGTCGAGAAACTCGGCGTCACCGTCTCCCACAACCTCGACGAAATCCTCGCCGAAACGGACTGCATCAACCTGCTGCGCATTCAGTTCGAGCGGCAGCGCAGCGCCTTTTTCCCCTCGCTGCGCGAGTATGCCCATCTCTTCGGAATGAACGGGGAACGTATTCGCAAGGCCAAGAGCGACATTCTGATCCTCGCCCCCGGGCCGATCAACCGCGGGGTCGAGCTGACGCCTGAGGTGGCCGACGGCAACCATTCCGTCATTCTCAGCCAGGTGACCAACGGCCTTGTGGTTCGGATGGCCTGTTTGTACTTGCTCGGTCAGGCGACGCGCGGAGGTGGGCGATGAGCACCATCCGGATTCGGGGCGGCCGAATCATCGATCCCAGTCAGAACATCGACCGTACGGGCGATCTCCTGCTCCGCGACGGACGCGTGGTCGCTATCGACGACAAGGCGACTGGGGCCGATGAGCTCATCGACGCCAGTGGACTGATCGTCTGCCCTGGTCTGATTGACGTGCACGTTTCGCTGCGCGAACCTGGAAATGAAGAAGACGAAACCACGGCCAGCGGCACCCACGCCGCCTTGGCCGGCGGAATGACCAGCATCGCCTGTATGCCCGACACCTCGCCGGTCGTCGACAACCGCGCCGCCGCCGAGTTCATTCTGCTGCAGGCGGAGCGGGCTGGGCATTGTCATGTCTTTCCGCTCGGGGCCGTCACCAGAAACAACGCGGGCCAGGAACTGGCGGAGATCGGCCAGTTGGTCGAAGCCGGCGCCGTCGCCTTCACCGACGCAAAACGTCCGGTCGCCAATGCCGAGGTCATGCGGCGGGCCCTCGAATATACACGAATGTTCAATCGGCCCATCTTCAATCACCCCCAGGTCCCCGAACTGGTCGACGGCGGCGTCATGCACGAGGGCTATTACTCGACGCTCCTGGGACTGCGCGGCATGCCCGCCGCCGCCGAAGAAATCATGGTCAGCCGAGACCTCGCGCTGGCGGAAATGACCGGCGGCCGGTTGCACCTGATGTGTCTTTCCACCTCCGGCAGCGTCGAGAACGTGCGCCGCGCGAAAAGACGCGGCATACAAGTCACGGCCGAGGTCACTCCGCACCATCTGGCGCTCACCGACGAGGCGCTTGCGTCGTTCGACTCGAACTTCAAAGTCGACCCGCCCCTGCGCAGTCCCGAACATATTGATGCGCTCATCGAAGGGCTCAAGGACGGCACGATCGACGTCATCAGCTCCGATCACCAGCCGTACGCCGAGGAGAAAAAGGACCGCGAATTGGACCTCGTTCCGTTCGGCATCGTCGGCCTCGAAACGTTACTGCCCATCTGCGCGAAAGTCCTGATCGAGCCAGGACACCTCACCTGGCCGGAGCTGATTTCCCGGTTGACCGTCTTCCCGGCCGGCGTGCTCGGCATTCCCAAAGGGACCCTTCGACCCGGAGCCGACGCCGACGTGACGCTCTTCGATCCAGACGTCCAGTGGACGATCGACGCGGCCAAGTTCCGCTCACAGAGCAGAAACACCCCCTTCGACGGCTGGAGCGTCCGCAGCCGCGTCCACACGGTCATCGTGTCGGGAAAAGTGCGCTACCGCGCGGCCGAAGCGTGAGCGCCGGGCAAGCCCGCCGGCGAAATGAAATTCAACACCCAAACATTTAGCCGCCCCGCTTGCGGGGCGCGCCGGCGAAATGAAATGAATTCAACACCCAAAAGTATTGTGATCTGATGTCATGGCCTAATCGCTGCCCTTCAGAGCGATCCATGTGCGGTTTTGGTAGCTGCAGCGGCATCCGGCCGAGGCGTCGGGGATGAGGACCAGCCCGCCGGCCGGCAACGCGTTGATCCAGCAACCGGGACGCATGCCGCCGAAGTTCTCGACGCCCGCCTTCCGCGTCAAGTCCTGGTAGCCCAGCGTCGCCGAGCGGAACAGCAACAGGTGCTTCGAACCGGCCAACTGCCCGCAACCGTACGATTTCTTTATCTCCAGCGGCTGCACCGCACCGGTCAGCAAGTCCCACGCTCCGCCCAGCGCGATGATTGTCCGGTTGTTGATCAACGGCCGTGTGTTGTACTTCACCTTCTTGTCCCAGACGCGGTACCCGTCGGTGGCGCGGAACACGGCCATACGGCCCCCCACTTCCGACGGCAGTTTGAATCGCGTCGATTGGTAGGCGAGCAGCAACATGTCGAATTTCTCGCTGTAGGCGAGCATGGTGCCGAAGATGTCGTCCGTCGACGACCACGAGCGCTTGCCGGTCTTGGCGTCCAGAACCACCAGCTCACCCGTGGGATGCCCGACCGGAGGTTGCTTCGGTTTTCCTCCCCGGCGGTCCGGCGCGCGAGACAACAAATCGTCCAATGCCAATTTCCGGTCGATGAGGAACACCCGGCCGTCACCGATGGCGATGGCGTTGTGACGAATCGACTCCTTGGCATCGTAGCGCCACAGCAGCTTGCCGCTCTTCGCGTCGAGGGCGAACAAAACCATCGACTCGGTGAACAGTTTCGCCATCTGGTCGTCGGCCCGGCGCCAGGAGTGCCGTACGATGTGCTCGACGTTAGCGACCGAGCCATACAGCACGCCGTCCACGCAGGCGATGTATCCCCAAGTGGCTGGTTTGCCGTCCTTGCGTTTCGGGGGGTTGAACTCGGCCAGTTTCTTTCCGGTGGCCGCGTCGAGCCGGTAGCAGCGGCCCTTGTAGCGAACGTAGACGCTCTTTTCGCCCAGGCAGTAGTTGCTGCCGGTGCCGGCGGTGCCCATCAGGTGATCGGCATTGTAAGGTGAGAGCACGTCCTTCAGTTCGAACTGCCAGAGCGGCTGTCCGTTGTAGGCGTCGACCGCGCAAAGGCCGTTCAGCCCCTCGGCAAACAGACGACCTTCGTCGCACAACGGCGACGGACCCCGGCCGTGACGCTGAGACATTTCCAGGTCGATGTCGCGAAACCATAACAAGCTCAGGGGACCTTTGATCTCGTCCGTCGAACAGATCGTGTTCGCCGCGTTTGAGTAGAGATGGGTCCATTTGCCGGCCGTGGGCAGTGCGCCTCGCCGAGAGAGTTTCATCTCGCCCGGCTTGCCGATGCACGTCACCCCGCCGTACGGCCGCTGCAGGCGGGCCATCTCTGTTTGATTCACAGCGTCTGCACCGTCGGCAACCGATCGCCCGGAAACCGCCAGGTTGGCGAAGTACTTGGGGTAAGCGGTCTTCGCGGGATCGCCCAAATGGACGGTGACCCGTACGCCGTACAGTCCGGCGGCATCGAGTTTTTTCCGGGCGGCGGAGACATTGTGCGGATCGGCGTCGATGGCGTAGATGTGCAGTTTGGTCCGCTTGGCCAGTTCGAATGCCAATTGGCCGTCGCCGCAGCCGAAATCGACGCAGTAGCCCGCCGTGACGCCCGACTGCTTGATGATCTCCTGGGCGGCAGCAGCGTAGAGCGCATTCTCGCCGTAGGGGGATTTCGTCACGGACCGCTCGAATGTGCTCGCTTTTGCCGCGCCCGCCGAGAAACAGGAGATGGCGCCTTGATCGGTGCTGACGTACAACCGGCCGTCGGCAACCGCCAGCCCGTGTGCGGCCCCGTCAACTTCCGTCTGCCAGGTGACCTGTTTCGACCGGAGATCGACCGTGTTGATCGTTTTTCCCCCTGCCGAGACGACTGTCTGCCCGGCGACAATCAGCGACGTCCCGCCGGCGACGTTGTCGATCGCCCAAAGTTGTTGGTGGCCGGGCAAGGTCACCGAGTTGCCCTTGCGGTCTTTGCTCTGCTTTTCGATCCACCGCAGTGCGCGGAGCCGATTCGTACTGCCGTGAATGATGCCTTCCGGAAACGAGGCGACCACTCCAGCACCGATTGACTCCCTCAGATCACCGGTGTCGGCCTGATACGCGTATCCGCCGTTGTACAGGAACGGCCCGGCCGCCATTGTCCGTGTTCCGCCGCTGTGCATGTATTTCTGCAGGCGATAATACTTCAACTTGCCGTCGGCCCGAGTGAAGGCGGCGGGAACGGCCCGCCCGGTCGGAGCAAACAAGAGCTTGGCCGTGGCGACCAAGTAACCTTGAGCCGTCACTCCGCTTTTAGCAACCGCTCCGCCGTGCGGCTGCGGCATGGTGATGCCGCCGGAGTCGTCGTTGGTCCACAAAGTCTTTCCGGTTTCCGGATCGATGGCGTGAACGAAGAGGCCTTCCGACGGCCAGATGCCGGCGGCGTAATACAGGACGTCCTCAAAAACGACCGGCCCGCCCCGCGCCGGCCAGCGGGAGACCATGTGGCCGTTGCCGAGGACCCGGTCGTCCTTCGGTCCGCCTTGCCATGTTTGGATCAGTGTGCCGTCAGCGGCAGCGAGGCAGTAGAGGTGTCCGTCATCGCTGGCGACGAACACGCGGTCCTTCCAAACGGCCGGCGCGAAGCGAACCGGCGAATCGGTGAAGAAAGTCCATTTCTCTTTCCCGGTGGCAGCATCCAAGGCGTAGACCTTCCCGTCGGCGGAGCTGCCGAAAAAGAGCGTCCCATCGGCAACCACGACGTGCAGCGCCCGGTCGAACTGCATGCGTTCCACGCGCGGCCAGGCTGGCGTGGGCGCGTGGAGCGGTTTGTACGTCCAGGCGAGCGACAGTTTCGCGGGCAGTGTTTCCGATGTGTATCCACTGCGGGCGGCGTCCGACCGGAACATCGGCCAATTGCCGGCCTGCGCGGTGACGAGACTTTGAATCAAACCGACAAAAACCAACCACGCAACCAGACTGTTCTTCATGCGGGCGCCTACTCTCAAATCTCCGGAACTCGTTCCCGATTGTGCAGCGCGGACCAGCCGCGCTTATCGGGCAGTATGACCAAATCCCGAGCGATTTCCCAGAGAAACGGGTGAAACAGGGGACAGGTCCGCCGCGGCGGA
>CAZGYE010000291.1:0-7454 GCA_964530165.1 uncultured Planctomycetaceae bacterium | reverse complement strand
TTTCCAGCCTGCCGATTGGCCGCGGCAGGCTGGAAAGCCTGCCCCACACTCGGCTATGTGTCACCGATCGATCTCGCCCATCACGATGTCCAGCGACCCCACGACGGCTGGGATGTCGGCCAGCAGCAGATCCTCGCAAAGCGGAGCGGTGATCGAGAGGTTACAGAAGCAGGAGCTTTTGGCCCGGGCTCGCAGCGGCTCGGCACGGCCGTTGCCGACGAGGTAGAAGCCCATCTGGCCGCGGGGACATTCGGTTTCCAGGTAGCATTCGTCCTTGGGCAATTTACTGCTCATTTTGTACGGGACGCGGCAGACGCCCTCAGCCGTCGCGTAGCGGTCCAAGGCCTGGCGGGTCAGTTTGATCGACTCGACGATTTCGCGCATACGGACGTAGTACCGGCACCAGTTGTCGCCGAGGACGACTTCCGGCGGAGCATCTTCGAACGGGGCGAACTGGACCTCGTAGTCGTAGCCTTCGTACATCCGCGTGTAGATCGGATCGCCGTCGCGCCGCAGGTCGAAGTCGACGCCGCTGCCGCGCAGCACCGGTCCGGTGCATCCGTAATCGACGGCCATCGCGCCCGGCAGGATGCCCAGTGCGGCGGTTCGTTTGATGAAGATTTGATTGCGGGTCAACAGCGTGTGGTATTCCTCGATTCGCGGTTCGAGCCAGTCGAGGAAGATGCGGGCTGCGTCGACCCAAAGGAGTTTCGTGTCGATGCTGCGGCGTGTGAGGGTGGCCAGTCCGGGGGGGATGGTAATCGTCGTCGGCAGGTCATGGGTGACGCCGCCGATGGTGATGTAGCTGTAGGTCAGGCGGGCTCCGCAGGCTTCTTCGAACAAATCCAGAATGATCTCCCGCTCGCGGAATGCATACAGAAACGGAGTGAAAGCGCCCAGGTCGAGACCATACGCCCCCATGCCGATCAGGTGGCTGGCAATGCGGTTCAATTCTGCAACGATGACCCGCAGCGTCATCGCTTTTGCGGGGACTTCCATGTCGATCAGCTTCTCGACCGCCAGCGCCAGGCCAAGGTTCATGTTCATGCCGGCCAAGTAGTCCATGCGGTCGGTGTAGGGGATCCACTGCGGCGGGGAGAGGTGCTCGCCGATCTTCTCGGCGCAGCGGTGCAAATATCCGATGTGCGGCGTGACCTCGTGGATGACCTCGCCGTCGGTCCGCAGCAGCAGCCTCAGCACGCCATGCGTGCTCGGATGCTGCGGCCCCATGTTGACCAGCATCTCATCGGTGCGAACGTCGAGTTCGACGATTCGGGCATCTTCAACGTGCGTGCTCATGTTCCTCTCGCGCGACGGTGTTTTCGATGCGACAGTTCGTCTGGAAAGTGCCCAGTGTGGGAACGACAGCCTATTGGGCGCGAATGCCGTGATATTCCCGTGGAAACTCGTAATCCTTGCGAAGCGGATGCCCGACCCAGTCTTCCGGGCAGAGAATCCGCCGGGGGTTGGGATGGCCGAGAAAACGAATTCCGACCAGATCGTATGCTTCCCGTTCGTGCCAATCGGCAATCGCCCACACGCCGGAGACGGACGCGACTTCCGGCAGCGCGCCCTGTTGGTCTCCCTTCCAGCGGGGGAGCTTGACCTTCACTGTCAGGTGATGTTTCCACTCGATGCTCGAGAGATGATAGACAACCTCGACGTGAGGATCGTGACCGAATTTAGCCGCTTTCTTGGCATCCGGTTCGAGGTAGTCGACGCCGCACAGGTTGTTCAGATGATCGAAACGCAGCCGGTCGTGTTGCTTGAGAAACGCCGCCACGTCGAGTATCGCGCCGGACGCCACCTCGATCCAGGGATCCGTCGCCTCAAAATTGACGCCGACAACCACTTCACTGCCGAATCTCTCGATCAGAATGCTGTGGATTTCCTCAACCGTCATACAAACCCCCAAGCCGCTTTCTCTTGCAAACCGCTTATGAGCCGACCGGTTCCGGCTGGGGCCGGTCCTCGTTAACTGGCGTCGTTTGTGGACGCGGCATGCGTTTTCCGGCCACGGCGCGGACCCAATCCAGATCGCCGCGCTTCCACACGTAGGCGAAACCGACGAGCAAAACGCCGAAGAACACCAGGATGTCGATCAGCCCCGCCACGCCCAACAGGCGGGCGGTCTGGGGAGTCACGACAGTCTCTCGAGCCAACGGCTGCCCGGGCGTCGTGGAGATGTTCAGGAGCTTGGCGCTGACCTCGGCCTGAGCTGCTGGGTTGTCCGCCAGCCTCGCATCGGCCAACTGCATTGCCCCGCCGAACACCAGAACCCAGGGGAAGAAGAAGGCCACCTCGACGTCAAAGACGATGAACAACAGCGCCACCACGTAGAAACGCAGGTCGAACTGAACGTAACTCGTCCCGATCGTTGGCTCGCCGCATTCGTAGATGGCGTCTTTTTCGGGGGTGGGAAGTTTCGGTCGCACGAACCGCCCGATCACCAACGCCGCCACCAGGCCCGTGACGAGCAAGACGCCCAGCAACAAGAGATGACCCACCAGGTCCGTCATTGATTCTGCGTCCTCACTTCCCAGCCATCGGCCGACGATTCGAGTCGAACGGACCCTCGTTACTCGGCCGTCTGGTCGCCGCTCGGAGTCTCGCCGGAAACTAGGGTCTCGAAAATCGGCTGCCGTCCTTGATATCCCGCGTCCAGTTCGTGCCAATACCCAATTTCGTCCTCTCCCAGTTGCCAGCACAGGTAAACCTCGCGGTCGTCGACCAGAGTGCGAAAGTCGACCAAACCGGTCACCGGGTCTTTGAATTCGGCCCCCAGTTCGTTCAACTCGTCGACGAAATCCTGTAACCGGGAAATGTCCTTGTTGATGACCTCTTCAATTTGCCGCAGCTCTTCGCCATACACGCTGTGCTCGTCACGTTTCTCGCCACCGGGCACTTGCCGGATTTGTGCCAGTCTCTCGCGTCGATCGTGCACGTCTCGGTAGAAGTGAACAATGTCTTCCACGATGGCGCGCACCAACGGCAGTCTCTGATTGGCTTCTTCAACGGTGAAATATTTTTTCGCGGCGGCGGCATTCATGACGGTTCACCCCGTTTCTTAGAATCATGCCGAAACGTCTGTCAAAAGCTCGTCGGTAATCGGTTCCCCCTTGACCCAGACCGGCTCGTGCAGCACTTTCGACGCGGCCACAGCGGTGGGGTTCAACGTTGTCTGTCCCCAAGCCACCTGCAACGGGAGCTTGGCGTAGTCGACGATGCACCCGTCGCGGCTGTAGCAACTGAGGTCGTGATTCGATCCCATGAAAATGCAGTCGACCGGGCAGGGATCGACACACAGCGCGCAAAACATGCATTTGGAGTAGTCGATGGTGAAACCATCGACCCGGAAGCCTTTTCCGACAGGGCTCTTTTCCTTCTCGATATAAATGCAGTCGACCGGGCAGGCGGCGGCACACTTCTCGCAGCCGATGCAGGTCGTCAAGTCGAAACGGTGAAACCCGCGGTAACGCGCCTTCACCGGAACCGGGACTTCCGGATACTCGTACACCTCCGTAAATGCTTGTCGCCGATACGTTTTGCTCATCGTCCAGATGGTCACCCACAGCCCTTTGAGCACTGTGGAAACCGCAATCCAGACGTTGCGAAACCACTCCCGCATGACAACCTCATTCGTCCGTTGAACAAGAGATTCCACTCGAATTATAGGGTCCGCGACCGGCAACGCAAGTGAACCCAAACGGGGCGAAAAAACAGGTCGAAACGCTGCCGCAACGATCGGTCATCAGCGGTCAGCCATCAGCGGTCAGCCATCAGCCGGGCAGCTGCGACGAGAAGGAAAGCCGAAACTGGGAGAATGTTCCAGTTCGAACACGCTCTGAGAACGACGGGCACCCACGTCACAGAGGGTGCCGGAAGTGTGCCACGCCCAAACCGCAGGGATGGGTGTGGCGTAGGTCGTGACCACGCCCTTCCTTGCGTCAGGGCGTTCCACCCGGGACTGGATTGCTGCCCGGCTGAGTGCTGGGTGCTGGGTGCTGACCGCTCTTGCTCAGGCGTTGGTCCATTCGGCCAGACGGCGGCAGAGTTGCTCGGCATTGCCGGAGTCGATTGCTTCCTGAGCCGTCTCGATGGCCGCGAGTGGGTTGTCCTCTCGACCAGCCGCCCGCAAAGCGGCAGCCGTGTTCGCCAACACGATGTCTCGCGCCGGTCCCGTTTCTCCGGCAAAGACGCGCCGAATGACCGCCGCGCTCTCCGCGGCCGAGTTCACCCGCAGATCTGCAGCCTGACACGACAGCAGGCCAAACGTGTTGGACGTCCATTGCTCGACCACAATCTCCTTGCCGGTCACCACGAAAACGATCGTTTCGCCCCACAGACTGACTTCGTCCAATTCATTCGCTCCGCACACGACCAGCGCCCGCTTTCGCCCCAATTGCGCCAGCGCCTGTGCGAGTTTCTCGGCTGATTGGGGCCGATCGGCACCGAGCAATTGGTGCTCGGCCCCGGCCGGGTTTGTCAGCGGTCCCAGCAGGTTGAAGATCGTGCGGAAGCCGAGTTGTTTTCTCACCGGTGCGGCATGTTTCATCGCGCCGTGAAGCAGCGGAGCAAAACAAAACCCGATTCCCAACTCGTGGAGGCAACGCGCGACTTGTTCGGGCGTCAGATTGATATTCACACCCAGCGCCTCGAGCACGTCAGCCGAGCCGCTCGAGCTGGACACGTTGCGGTTGCCGTGCTTCGCCACGGGAACTCCCGCGGCGGCAGCCACCATCGCGGTCGCGGTGCTGATGTTGAACGTGTGAAGTCCGTCACCGCCCGTACCGCAAGTGTCCAGCAATCCGGTCCGCTTCGTCGTGATGCGGGTTGCCCGGCGGTTCATCGCGCGCGCCGCGCCGACAATCTCGCTGACCGCTTCGCCCTTCATTTTCAGCCCGGAGAGCAAAGCGGCAATCTGCGCATCGCTCCACAGACCGTCCATGATCGCGCCGACGGCAGCGTACATTTCCGCCGCCGACAGATCGTCACCCGCCAGAACCTGTGTCAATGTCGATTGGATTTCGCCGCTCATGGGATTGACGTATTGCGAGATGCGAGGCAGCGCCCCGGAGACGCACCCCTGATGCGATGGCTCCAGTTCTGAGACATCCTACCATTTTGTCACATTGTAGCACGACCCGTCAAAACGACAGTCGAGTTCCCAGAAGTGGAATGCCGCGGCTTGACGAAACCGTAGAATCTTCATAAAATCAGTGGTCCTTTCAGGTTAGAAGCTGTGTCTCGCAACTCGTCGAACATTTTCTGAGGAAGAGACGGGCCTTGCCACAAAAAGTGATTATTGACGCCGATCCCGGCATCGGAGATGCAGTGGCCATTGCGCTGGCCTTGGGTGACCCCGGCATCGACTTGCTGGGGATTACCGCCACCGCCGGCCGCGTGTCGGGACGCGATGCGACGCGGAATGTGCAGGTGATCCTCGATTATTTGGATCCGCCAAAATTGCCTCGTGTGGGCGGCAGTCAAGCGCTCGCTCCGCGAATCGACGTCGGTTATCGGGCCGGGGCTGTCAGCTCGGTGGATTTGAATGGCAAGTCGGGCTTGGGTGACTGCGAGTTCAAAGTGGCCGAATTGCATCACCCGCGCGAGTCGGCAAAGCTGATGATCGACATCGTCCGGGCCCATCCCCACGAAGTCACTCTGCTGACGCTCGGCCCGCTGACAAACGTGGAAATCGCCGGCGAACGGGCCCCCGAGTTCCTCGGTTTGCTGAAAGGTCTTGTTTGTTTGGGTGGTTCGGTGACGAGCGGGGGCGACGTGACTGCGGCGGCGGAGTTCAACCTGTACGCGAATCCCGAAGCCGCGCGTACTGTGCTCCGCTCGCCAGCGACCAAGACGCTGGTTCCGCTGGACGTCAGCAGCCGCGTCGTGTTGACGTTCGAACAGTTTCATCGGCTGCCGGCGGCGCGCATGTCGGCGATCGGGCGATTCCTCAGCGAATTGCTGCCGTTCGCTCTCCGTGCTCATCATGAGCATCTGGGGAAAGAGGGTATCTCTCTGCACGAAGTGGTCGCCTTGGCTGCGATCGCCCGATCGAATCTGTTCGAAAGCGAGGCGATGGCAATCGACGTCGAAACTCGCGGCGAGCTGACTCGCGGCATGGCTGTCTTCGACCGTCGCGGTGTGCAGCACTGGCAGACGAACATCGAAGTGCTCCACGACCTCGACACACAGGGCGTGCTCGACTATTTCAGCAGAATTGTCGGCCGAATCGCCGCGTAGCGATTCATCGTCGCCAGACGACGAGGTGGCTTTCCACGTTGCCGTTCGCACGGCGACTGATCTTCAGCAGAATGGAATCGCTCGATTCATTCCGGAGCAGAATCCGCTCGAGATCATCGACCGATCGAACCGGTGTGTGGGCGACCTCTTCGATCAGATCGTACAATCGGACTTCGTCGAACAGAGGACCGGCCGCATTCACTTTGAGCACGAGCAAACCGTTTGTGGCCTCGTGGAAGCCGAGCTGCACGGCAATGTCGCGATTCATTTGATGCAGCGTCAACCCCATGGGGACAACCGCTGTGCCCATGTCGGGGCGTGTGGGCGCCTCAGACTCTTGTTTTAATTCCGACCGGTCGGCGAGAACCACATTCAACGTTAACGTTCGACCGTTGCGAAAAATGACGAGTTTCACCGGCTTGTTATTAACGGGCGTCAGACTGACCAGATTGATCAGATGGTTTTCGTCCTGAATCTCGATGTTGCTGAAACTGAGGATGACGTCGTCGAACTTCAGGTTCGCCCGCGCCGCCGGCGTGCCCGGATGGACTGCGACGATTCGAGCACCGCGGGGCCGATCGAGTTTCAGTCGGGCGGCAGCACTGGCGGTGAAGGAGTCATCCAGCGTCACGCCCAAGTAGGCGCGCTGCACTTTACCGTGGGCGAGCAGTTGATCGACGACACGGCGAACCAGATTACTGGGAATGCTGAAGCCGACGCCGTCGTTGGCGCCGCTGTTGGATGCAATGGCCGTGTTGAGGCCGATCACCCGACCGTGCAGATCGATCAGCGGGCCGCCACTGTTGCCCGGGTTGATGGCGGCGTCGGTTTGCAGAAAGTCTTGGTTCAGAAGCTCGGTGTTGGAACCGAGCCGCAGCGATCGGCGACCCTTCGCGCTGATGATTCCATAGGTCACCGATTGGCTGAGACCGAAGGGGCTTCCCATCGCCAGCACCATGTGTCCGATTTCCACTTTGTCGCTATCGCCCCAGCGAGCCGGCTGTAGATTCTTGGCGTTCACCTGCAGGACGGCCACGTCGGTCGCCTCGTCGGCCCATTTGCGTGTGGGGCGAATCACCCGTCCATCGGAGAGACGCAGCGAGATGTCCTTGAGCTCCGCTCCGGCGACCACGTGACGGTTCGTCGCCACAAACACACCGGGCACATTGGAACCCGACATCAATACTCCCGATCCGGTTTCTTCCACC
>CAZGYE010000290.1:0-7510 GCA_964530165.1 uncultured Planctomycetaceae bacterium | reverse complement strand
GCAATCTCCGAACTCAACAGAACAGACGCACGAAGCGTCTCATACAACAATACCCTGGCCACCGGCAATAGAAGTAAGCCACAAGGAGATGTTGCAAAACTTCAGTTATTATTATAGGCGGAAGATCGTCCCAATGTTCTGCGGATTTCGGCCGTGCACGAGTCGATTCGGCGATATCTCGGACCAGGACCAGAATTCGAGGGGCAGTCAAGCCCGCACTTCAGGGTTTTGTTGGCCGAGATCGTCGCGGAGAGCATCTGTCGCAAATCGTTGGGGTTGGAAGCAAAAGAGAGGCCGTGGGAGTTTCCATGGGCTGATCTGGGCAAAGCCTACATGATTGCCGAGCGTGTTCTGGCTGCATTGCACAAACGCATGCGACAATTTGTTGCGGACGCGCATTCGATCATGTTGGGCGAGCGCGAGCTGCGCAAGTTAGTGACCAATGGACGAAAGAGCTAAACCACCTATCGAAGACTGCGGCGCCGGGTTGTGCAAACGATTCACGATTCGAAGCCGTGGGAAGTCATCGTGGAGCCGGACTTGGCAGATAGGCTCCTGGTCGTCGTCACAGCTTATCCGGTGGGTAAACGATGAAGCACTCGTACCTCGAAGTGACTTACCGCAAAGGGCGCCCGCTGGCGGCCTACTACTATCTTCCCCGTCGTGATGGAGACAGGAGCGCCCGGACGGAGCAGGCGGAGGGTGGGCTGGTCATCGACTACTCTTCTGACGGCAGGGCGATCGGGATCGAGATCACATCTCCTTCTCGCCTTGAGTTGTCTGAGTGGAACCGCCTTTTGGAGCGACTCGGTCATGAGCCTGTCTCTGATGACGATCTGGCCCCGCTTGTGGCCGCATGACTCGCGTATCAGGGGCATCCGTGCGCGGCTTCATTCAGGGAGGTCTTGGCCCTTTGTTTCTGGGGCGAAGAACAGGGCAACGACGCCCAGCAGGAATAGGAAGCTCAGGATGGCGACCGTGTCTTCCAGGCGGAAGCCCCAATCCTTTTGCATCCAGCCGCTGAGGAACAGCACGGGCACGGCGAGAAGGCGGCCCGCGTTGAAACAAAACCCGCCACCCGTGCCGCGCAGCCGAGTAGGAAACAGTTCGGGGAAGTAGATGGCAAATCCCGCGTGCATCCCACCGGTCAGGCCCCCGAAGATCGGCAGTCCGACCCACAACACCGCCGGGCTTGGATTCTTGAATCCCTTGAACAGAAGCAGCGCGATGGCAAAACCGCTCAATTGAAAGAACAAAAATGTGCCGCGGCGACCGATCCGTTCGCAGAGCGGGCCGAACGACAACATGCCCACCACGCCGCCGAGAATCGTCAGCACAAAGCCGACCATCTCCGCCTGTTTGATCGCCTCGAACACCCCGTCCAATTCGCCCTTGAGGGTCGCCCGTTTCTCGTCATCGGCCGCGTCCTCGGGAAAGATCGCTGCCGAGGGCCCCGTTGACCGGAATACCTGCGCGAGCGTTTGCAGTTTGGCGTCGTCGGTCTTGAAATCTTCGGGGAACAGCTTGAGGACCGCCTCGATGTCCGCCTTGAGCACCGCTTGCTTTGGTTTCGAGCGGTCGGTCAGGAACTCGGGCAGGCGGGCCGCATAGGGCCGCTCGACGGTGGCCCGCATCAGGTCCTTTCCGTAGATGCGAACACCCCAGAACGTGCTCAAACCGACCGCCGCCAGCGAGACGCCCACCAGCGTTCTGCGCAGCATGGCGGGAGCGAACAGCTCGGTGATCCGGCCGGTCTTTTGCGTGGCGTTCTGCTGGGCGGTCCGCTGTGCTTGGACCCAGCGGTCCGGTTCGCGCAGTTTCAGCCGGACCCAAATGGTCAACAGCGCCGGCAGCACACCGATCAGAAAACCGAGCCTCCAGTTGAGATCGGGATACGCAGCGGTCTTCAGGTTCGGATTTCCGACGACGAACGCCCCGGCAGCGCCGGCCAGCAAGGCTCCCAGGGCGCTGGTGGCGTGGAAGATGCCCAGCATCCGCGCCCGCGCTTCCCGAGAGAACACCTCGGCCACTAGCGCGCTGGCCACGGCCCATTCACCGCCGACGCCCATCGCCACGAAGAACCGCAGGACCACCATCTGCCCCGGTGACTGAGAAAAGGCCGTCACGCAGGTAAACAGCGAGTACATGAGGATGGTGAGGATCATCGTCTTGGTGCGGCCGATGCGGTCGCTGAACATGCCGAACAGCACGCCCCCGAACGCTCCGCCCAGCAGAAACGCGCCCAATGCGATGTTGTTGTAATAACTGACGGCACCCTTCGGTGCTCCCTGAGGCAGCAGAGAGGGCATCGCCTCGTTCATGCTGGTGACGAAGACCTGCCCCTCAAAAATGTCGAACACCCAGCCCAGCGACGCGATCAGCAGCACCAGCCACTGGTAGCGCGTGACACCGTGGTACCAGGGACGCGTCGAGCCGGTCTCGGCATTCATGGGTTTTTAGCTTTCAGCCGTCAGCTTTCAGCGGTCAGCTCTTGCCATTTGGCTTCGCGCGGTTGAACGCTGATTGCTGAGAGCTTCCCAAGTTCATGGCTTGAAATCCGCAACCCACACCTCCCGGCCGGTCTCGATGGATCGCTGCGCCGCTTCGCAGAGCGCCACCGACCAGGCGCCGTCCAGTCCGGAGGCCTCGATGGGTGCTGCGTCAGCAACCGCGCGGACCATCATGGCCATTTCCTGCTCCAGCTCGAACAGCTCGCCGGTCGGTTTCGGCAGCGGAACATCGTGGACCTGGTCGCCCTCGAGGCATTTCAAGGAGGAAACCGGTTGAGAATCGGAATCCCGGGCACCGCTCCAGGTGGCCCAGATCGCGCCGGCCGTCCCGGTCAGCTTCAAGCTGTGATGATGCCCCCATGCGCAGAGCGTCTGCGTGATGACGGCATGGCCGCCGCCCGTGAACTTCAGCAGCGCGCTGAAATTGTCTTGCAGCTCGGGACGGTCCGGCTGCCGAGAACTGGCACACGCCGAGATGGAAATCGGCTCGCCGGAGTCGCCCCAATACCAGCGGGCCTTGTCGAAGCAGTGGACCGGCTCTTCGAGGATCCAGCTACCGACGCGGTCGACATCGTACCGCCAGCCGTCCGACCCCGGACGGTACGGCCAGCGCCACAGTTCGAAGACGGCGTATTGTGGCTCGCCGACCGTGCCGTCGTCGACCAGTTGCTTAACCTTCCGCCACAGATGGGCCACCCGCCGCTTGAAGCCAACCGCCAACAGCTTCCCCTCGGCTTCGGCCAGCGCGTTCAATTGGCGACACTGCTGGAGCGTGGCGGCCATCGGCTTTTCCACGAAGAGGTGTTTTCCCGACTCGAGGACCGCCCGGCCGATCTCGAAGTGCAGGTAGCTCGGCGCGGCAACGTCGATCACGTCAACGTCAGCGCGGCTCAATAGGTTGCGGTAGTCGGTGTAGACGTCGGTTTTCGGATGCACCGAGCGGGCCGACGCGCAGGTCTCCGCCGAGCGGGCCGCAATCGCCGTCAATTCCGCGCCCGGCGTGTTGGTGATCGCCCGGGCGTGGAGGCTGCCGAACCTTCCGTAACCAACTAGACCGAACCGAATGCTTGGCATGTGCTGATGTCTAAACCGTTTTCGTGATGCCGGGCTTGGCAATGGTATAGCCGCCCTCGGGGATCGGCTTGACCGGCGCTGGCGAGTTCCAGGTCTCGCCTTCGGTGGTCAGTTTGATGTCCGAGTTCAGCGCATCGTCCCAGCGGATCTTCTTGCCGGAGTAGGCGGCCATCCGCCCGAGGATGGCCGTCATGGTGCTGATGGCGCCGTACTCGGCTTCGTTGTGGGGGCGGTCGTTGCGGATCGCGGCGAAGAGTTTGTCGTGTTCGATCTGGTACGAGTTCTTCTGCCGCTTGCCCTTCCAAAGCGGCTGCTCCTGACCGTAAAGCTGGACGGCGCCCTTGATCTTCGAGATGACCGACGCGGTCCCTTTGCCGCCGTCGGCAAATTCCGCGAGCTGGTTCCAGCAGTGGGGGATGTGGCGATGCTGGGAGAGCAGCCTCGACCCGTCGGGGAACTCGTAATCGATGAAGAAGTGGTCGTAGACGTTTCCGTAATCGTCGCCGGTGCGGACCAACCGGCCCCCTTGCCCCTGGGCGTTGATCGGATGCGCGCCCTTCATCCAGCAGGCGACGTCGAAATCGTGAACGCTCTGCTCGATAGGGAAGTCGCCGCTGAGCCACGTGAAGTAGTACCAGTGGCGGACCTGGTACTCCAGTTCCGTCTCGTTCGGCTGGCGTTCGTGGTATTTGCCGGTGCCCTGCCGGATGTTGTAAATGCGGATCGTGTTGAGGCGGCCGATCGCTCCGTCGTGGATCCGCTTGATCGTCTCCTGGTAGACCGGGCTGTGACGCCGGTTCAGGCCGACGGCGACCTTCAAGTTCTTGCGATCCGCCTCCTTCGCGGCAGCGAGCACCTGCCGGATGCCCGGCGCATCGGTGGCCACCGGCTTCTCCATGAAGACGTGCTTGCCGGCCCGAATGGCCGCCTCGAACTGGACCGGCCGAAAGCCGGGCGGCGTCGTCAACAGCACCACGTCCACCTCGTCCAGGGCCATCACTTTGCGGTAAGCGTCTAATCCCACGAAGCGGCGCTCCGGCGGCACGTTGACGTTCACCGCCTGCGACCCGGCGTCCGGCGAGCGGCTGTAGCGGCCCCCTTTCATCAGCAGCGTGTGGCTTTTCTCCAGCCGATCTTCGAACGCATCGGCCATCGCCCACAGCGTGACTCGCCCCTTCGTGCTCAAAGCCTGCACGGCCGCGCCGGTCCCGCGGCCGCCGCAGCCAATCAGCGCGATCTTCAGCTCCTCATCCCCCGAGGCATACGCCCGCGGCGACAGGCCCTGCACCACGGCGCCGCCCAACACGGCCGCCGTCGAGCCGTGCAGAAAATCTCGACGCGACAAGGACGTCTCACTCTGCCGACGATCGTTTCGATTCATGATGACTGACTCCGTCTGAATGAACGTGTTGCTGTTGCAACAGTGAATATACCAGCCGCCCGCAGGCAACGCGACTCTGGGACGATGTGATAACGCTCGGCGGAACCGGCGAGAGGGGCGCGTCAGTCCCTTGTTTGCTCGTCGAATCTTTGCCGGTGTGAGTCGTCGCGGCGGTCACCTTTTTGTTAACATGGCCCCGTTGTCTCCAAAACCTCGAAGAGGATACCGCCAATGCGAGCCGACGTTTCCCTTTTGTTGATCGTTCTCGCGGTGATGACTGCGGAGTGTCGTTGCAGCGCTGATGCGAACGGATTGGCAGCCGACGTCGTCGTTAATCCAAACCGGACCTCGTATGACATGACCCCGGCAATGTGCGTCTTGCCGGACGGAGGTGCGTGGACGATTTGGAAGTCCTATTTCCGCAGCAGGGAATGGATCCGGGCCAGGCACGTCGGGGCCGGCCGGCAGCCGGAATTGGGGCCGGTGATCGAATTGAACGATCAGCCCGGCATCGTCGACGCGCCTCAGATCGTCGGCGGCAAGCTCGGCGTCTGGGCGTTCTGGTCGTCGCGGGACGAAGGACGCTGGCGGATCATCGGTCGGCCGCTGATCGACGGCCGGTGGCGGCCGACGCAGGTCCTCTCCGCCGCGAAGTCCGATGCCATCCGGCCTCACGCGATACTCCGGGAGAACGGTCAGGTGGTCCTGGTGTGGTCCGCTTTTGCTTCCGGGCCGAGCCAGGTCTGGATGAAGGTTTGGGACGGCCGGAACTGGGGCGATCCGCTGCCCGTCAGCGACGGCCGCCATCAGGCGTACCGGCCGGTCTTGGCCGAGTTTTCGGACCAGGTGTGGGCCGTGTGGGATGAATACGTGGGCATCGATTACGTCGTCAAGGCGAGGCCCATGCTACCCAAACCGGGACCGATCGAACAGGTTTCGCCCGAGGAACCGGCGGGGCGGCGTTGTCTGACGCCCGTGGTGCTCGCCTCGGCCAAAGAGGGCCTGTGCGTGGCCTGGCTGAAACTCACCGACATCACCGGCGGCGAGGGCGTCATCGATCAGTTGCATACACTGCAGATGGCGATTCGGCAAAACGGCCGCTGGCAGCTCGTTTGTGATGCGAAGGGGGACGGCGAAGCGGCCCATCTGGTTTACGGCCTGTTGTCGGACATCCGTTCCGGCGGTCACGGTTATCCGAGCGGTTACGTCGGCCGACGGCGGCATCCGCTGCTCGTCGACGACGGTGAGACGGTGTGGCTCTTGTGGGAACAGAAAGCGAAGCATACCGGCAGCGGCCTGCAGACGACCGGCGACCTACTCGCCCGCAGTTGCAGTGACGGACGCTGGCAGTCGACCGTGATGATGTCTCAGGGACTGATGGATTACCGGGTCGTGCAGCCGGCGCGTGCGAGCAGCGGGCGGTTCGTGATGCTCGGCTCCGACCTGCCGATCAACTGGACCCGCACCTACCATCGCGTACGTATCGACACGGCCGACGCCAAGCCGTTCACACCCGAACGGTGGGACGACGTGTTCCGGCCGATCCAGCTTCCGCTGGACAAGCAGTCGCCGCGGCCCCGCATCACGGTCGGCGGCAAGACGTATCAGCTCTACTGGTCCGACATGCATTGCCACAGCGGGCTGACCTCCGACGCCGAGGGGGAACCGGACGAGATTATCAACTACGGCCGCGACCGGGCGCAGCTCGACATGATGGTGATGCAGGACAACGACGAGCTTTACAACTGCTTCCTCACCGAGAGCGAATACTGGCTGGGTGTGCTGCATTCACAGCGGCTGACCGAGCCGGGGCGGTTTCTCGCCTTGCCGGGTTACGAGTGGACGCAGCGGATGGCCAGACCGGGTGTGCCGTTCAACCCGTTCATTCCGGCCTACGGGCAGCGGGGCACGTTTCCGAATCACCGCACGATCATCTATCCCCTGGCCGGCGGGCCGATCATTCGCTATCCCGAAGTCGGCGGCAGCTTCGAGCGGCTGTGCGATGAGGTGGAAAAGGCCGGTGGCATCATGAACACACAGCACCACAGCTTCGTCCCCGTCAATCGCAAGTGCGAGACGAACATGGAGGTCTGTTCCGGCTGGGAAATCTACATTCACGCGGCGCCCGAACATTTTCACGGTGTGTTGAACGCGGGACATCGGCTCGGTTTTGTCGGCTGCGGCGATTCGCACCGCCGAAATCCCGGACTGTGCGGCGGCGTGACCGGAATCTACGCGGAATCGCTCCGGCCCGACGACATCCTGGATGCTTTGCGGAAGCATCGCTGCTTCGCCACCAACGGCTCGAAGATCATCGTCGACGCCCGCGCCGACGGCCAACTGAACGGAGAAGAAGTCAACGTCACTTCCGGCCGGGTGAAGCTGACACTGGCGGTCATCGGAACGCGGCCGGTCGTCTCAGCCACACTGGTTCGCGGCGGCAAGAAGATTAAGACGTTCAAGGGCGACGGCACGAAGAATCTCAGTGTTGTTTTCGAGGAGGACGGACTTTCCAAGGGCGAACATTGGTACTACTGGGAGATCG
>CAZGYE010000289.1:0-7519 GCA_964530165.1 uncultured Planctomycetaceae bacterium | reverse complement strand
CCGCCCGGCAGAACAAGGGGTTTCGCGGCAGCAACTGATCAACTTGGGCTAACGCATTGCCGATCAGCGACGCGACGGGGCGTCCGCCGCATCGTCTTGTTGGGCAGCCTTTTCCGCCAACCGTTTGAGAAACGGGTCCGAGTACGGATGGGCTCGGAGCCATTCCGCCAACTCATCGTAGCTCAGGTCGGCGATCTCTGCACTGAGCCTGTGACGAATCCGGCGCATAGTCTGGACGCAATCGAAGGTCTTCGAAGATGGTTTACTCATCGCGTGCAACCTCCCGTGGACTTCGAATCTCAAGAAGCGGGTGCCCCTGTTTGAGGTTAACGGCGTTGTACGCGTGGATGCGCTTCAGATTCACAATGTGCCTGAAGTTCCAGCTCACCAGGACATCCACTCGAGCCACGGTGGCCAGAGCAATGTGCAGGGCATCCGCGCGCATGCCTGGCCCGAGCGCGCCGTCGTCGATGTACGCAGCCGCAAGTTCCTCAGCCTCAGGAGAGAGTGGCACCGGCTCGATGTGCGCCTCCGGGACTCGACCAACGACCATCCTGACCTCCTCGGGAGCGGTCTCAAGTTCGCGCAGAGTTAGCTCGGAGAGCACCAGAATCTGCTCGCCACTTACGAAGGTCTCCAGCAAGCGGCAGGAGGGCTCGCGAAACTCATCGTCTTCGCAGCCGCCCAGGACCGAAGTGTCCACGTACACCCGAGGCTTCATACGTGAATCCTACCAGCGATCCCGAACGCGCTCAACTCCCTTTCTATCGTCGCCGGCGTAACTGCAGTTGCAGCATGTCAAGCCGGGTCGGCAACAGGACCGGATGACGGGGCGTCACTCGTTTTCGGGGCGTCCTGCGTGCCGTCTTTCACAGAGCGACGCCCGTGTCGATCAGAGCCTAAACCCAAAGTCGGCGAGGCGTTTGCGAACCTCGGGTTCAGTCATCAAGTTGCGGAACGCTTGGACGGCGGGGCGGTTGAAGCGGGTTTTGGGGACGGCGAAGTCGTAGTGTTCTTCTTGAATCGGCGTCGATGAGAGTCCGTACTGGCGGGCGACCGTGTCGATAGCGACGCCCCAATCGGCCCGGCCTTGGCTGACGGCCGCAGCCACCGCGTTGTGCGATTTCGTCTGCACCGCGTAGCCGGCTGGCTGCCGGCCGGCCAGTAGTTGATCGATCAGAATTCGCGTCCCGCTGCCGGCGTTGCGGTTGACCATCGTGCAATCGGCGTTGTTCACGGCGGCACGAATCGCTTCAGTCACCGATTTTTCGTCGAAACGGCCGTCGCCGGGACGAAAGACGATTCCCTGCATCCGGCGGTAGCCGTCCACCAACTCCAGCTCGGGCGTCAGCAACGGGCGGTTGTACTCGCCGGTTTCCGGGTCCATCAGGTGGATGCCGGCGATGTCGCACTCGCCCCGTGTGGCGGCGGCCAGGCCGCCCGTGCTGCCGACGTGCAACACCTTTGTCGTGAAGCCCCGCTTGGACATCTCGCCGAGCAAAAAGTCGAGACCGACACAATGGCTGCCGATTGCCACCAGATCGGCCAGTTCCAGCGATCGACCGAGAAGCTGAACCGAAACCGTGCTCCCCGCTTCGAGAATCTCGGTCTGCCCGGCGATCGTGATGAACCCATCGGCACAACTGAAGGTGGTCACCGAGCCGGAGCCTTTGCCCATGGGGTATGCCGCCAGGCCGTCGTCGGTTCGGACCAACCCGACCAGCAGGTACTCAGTTCGGCCGCGTTCCGAGTTGACGCGCAAGGGCAGCGTGGCCCGAATCGTCTCCCGGTGTTCGGGCCCTCGGCCGGCAAAAGCGCGGATCACCGGCGCGACAAACTCATGAAACGTAAAGATGGCCGAGGTCGGAAACCCCGGCAGAATGACCACCGGCTTACCGCCAGTGACCGCCAAGCAGATCGGCTTGCCCGGTTTGAGCGCCACCCCGTGAGCGACGATGCCGGGATTCTTCAATCGGCTGACGACGCGGTAAGAGAGGTCCCCGGCGCCTTTCGACGTTCCGCCGGAGAGGACGACCAGATCGTATTCCAGGGCACGCTCGAGGATTTCCCCGAGCCGAGCCTCATCGTCCCGGACGACGCCCAACTGAACGGGCTCTCCGCCCAACTCCTCGACTGCCGCGCCGATGATGGCCGCATTCGAATCGTAAACGGATCCGGGACGCAGCGGCTCGCCGGGAGCAACAATCTCATCCCCCGTGGAAACGATGGCGACCCGAGGCCGGCGGCAAACTTCCACATCCTTGGCACCGACGGCTGCCAGCACACCGATCTCGCGGGACGAAAGCAACCGGCCGCGACGCAAAACCGTTTCGCCACGGGAGATGTCCGTCCCGGCAAACGTGACGAACTTGCCCGGCGAGACGGGATGCGTGATCTCCAAAGTCATTTCGTTGCCGGTTTCGATCAGCTCGGTGTGTTCTACCATCACGACGGCGTCGGCGCCGCGAGGCAGCATCCCGCCGGTTGCAATCGTCGTGACAGTCCCCGGCAGCACGGTCTCCCTCGGCTCGACGCCGGGCGAGAGCACTTCGCTGTTGAGTCTGGCTACGCGAGGTTTTTCTTCCATCGCACCGAACGTGTCGGCCGCCCGAACGGCAAAGCCATCGACGTTGGAGCGATCGAATGCCGGGACGTCAACATCCGCCACGACGTCGTCGGCCAGGATGCGACCCAGCGCGGCGGCCAGCGGGACGATCTCGGTCCCCAACGGCGCCAGATTCAAGTGCTGCCGGAATCGCGCCGTCGCCTCATCACGGCCGATCACGTTGAGGAATTGCTCCTGCCGGGCCGCATTTCGCAGATCAGGGTTGTTCGCAGATGGAGACATCTTTTTCAGATTGAGTCAAACCGATCGTAGAGGAACACGCCGATGACGCTGCCCGGTGCATAGCCCTCACACTCGGCCGGGACGACCACAAAACCATCGGCCCGCGTTGTCGACGACAGGATTGACGCGCCGCTCAGCGAGAGCGGTTCGACGCAATCGTCGACGATGCACACACGGCAGTAATCGACCCGCCCGATGGCGGAAACGATTTTCTTCCGGACGCTTGCTTGTCGACAAACATACGGCCAATCAGGCTTGCGGGCGCCCAGCAGACGAATCGCACGTCCGGCGAAAAAATCGTAAGCGCACAGGCAGGACACCGGATTTCCCGGCAACAGAAACACCAGCGTCCCGCCGATGCGACCCATACCGGCCGGACTTGACGGCCGCATCGCGATGCCGTGAATTGCCAGTTCTCCCTGTTCGGCAAGGATCGACGGGGCGTGATCCTCTGCACCGACGCTCGACCCGCCGGAGACCAGGATGACATCGGCTCCCGGCCTCAACATGGCCTCCCGGATCGCGTCTCGAGTGTCTGCAGCATGCACACGAGACTCGAACATCCCGCCGTCTCGCTCGATGAGTCCACGCAGCATGGAGGAATTCGAGTCGAAGATCTGAAACTCTTCGCGGGGCCGGCCCGGCGCAACCAATTCGTTTCCGGTGACGAGCAGACGCACCCGCGGACGGCGAACAACGTCCACCCGGTCTAGGCCGACCGATGCCAGCAATCCGACGTCTTGCGGCCGCAAACGCCGAGGGGCTTTGAGCAGGCACGTTCCCCCGGAAATATCTTCACCGCACCGGCCCACGTGCTTTCCGGGAGCGACGGACGTCGTCACCTCGACAAGTCCGTCCGACTCGGCTGCGAACTCGGCCGGCAGCACGGCATCAACGGCGTTCGGCAGAGGGGCGCCGGTCATAATCCGCACGGCTGATCCGGAAGGTACGTCTCCCGGGAACGGGCGGCCCGGCAGCGATTCGCCCACCACCTGAAACTGCAACCGATTATAATCACCAGCCCCGTCGGTCTCGGCTCCCCGCAGCGCGTAGCCGTCCATCGCCGCGCGATCGAACGGCGGCACATTCATCGTTGCCGTCACGTCGCCGGAGAGCACTCGATTGTGGGCCGCGTCGAGTTCGACCGTCTCCGCCGTCAAGGGTGCGCTGTGCGAGTCGACCCAGCCGAGTGCCGTTTCCACGACAACCCGCTCGGCGAAGCCACGCATGCGAACGTCATGTTGCGGAAGGGAATCTTTCGACATCGCGGCTCATTTGTAGTGACTCAATGAATGTCGGTAGAGACGAAACCGGCGTCTTGGAGCGCCGCTTCGTATTCTTCGAATGTGTTCGCGTTCCGTAAAGAACTCAGCATCGGATCGACTGTGCGCAGCTCGTCAACGTCGACGAATCGGGCGTCGCATTCCTCGGCCAGAAAAAACGGCCTCATGCGTTTCTCGGCGATCAGTGCTTGCGCCTTGTCCTCCAAATGGGTGCGATACACGGCGGCCAAGGGATGACGGTACTTCCCGTCGCGAGGAATGACCAGATCGTGGCTGCCAAGTGCATCGATCATCCACCGGACGAAGCTCGGTTTGAGCAACGGCACATCGCACGACGAGGCATATGCTGCGTCGACTATTGGTCGCAACGTCGAAAGTCCGACCGCCAGGCCTTCCAGCGGTCCGAGGTTCTCCCGTTCGTCGCGGGCCACGAGGATGCCGTCCGAAAGATCGGGCAGCTCTTGTCCCGGTGCGGCGACGACGACAATCGGAGAGACCACCTCTCCCAGAATGCGCACGGTGCGCTGGAGCATCGTTTCGGGACCGAACGGCAAGCACAGTTTCTGACGCCCCATTCGCGAACTCTGCCCGCCGCACAAAACGATTCCGCCGACACGCGTGGTTGAAGGTGCTGCCATCGCTTCTCATGACAATTATTCGTGAGCCGAACCGCTGTCTTCGTCGTGCTCGACACGGTTCTTACTTCCTTAATTGTAGCCGCCTGGCGGCCGATGCGAAGTCTCACGACAGGCTCACTGCCGTCTCGGATGAACACCTCGCGACCATCTACAACTAGTCCGGATTATTCATAGGTTGCTCTTGTGGTATCCAAACCGACAACTTGTTGTCGCAATCCACTGGTTGCATGGCACACCCAGCGACGACAAGTCGTCGGTTTGGGTTTCTATGAATAATCCGGACTAGCGAACACGGACGTCAACGAACACACGTGCGCGTTGTCGGCGGATCCCTCGTGTCCTACACTCACGGCATGAGCCGGCAAGAACCCTGGTACAAAGATGGGCTGCACTTTACCTGCACACACTGTGGCAACTGTTGCAGCGGTGATCCGGGTGTTGTCTGGATCGACGACAACGACATCGAGTCGATTGCCAAGTGCTTGGGGAAGTCGATTGGTGAAGTCCGTTTGTTCCATACACGTTTGGTCGCAAATCGAGTCACCTTAATTGAATACGCCAACGGCGACTGTACGTTCTTTGACGCCGAGACTCGCCGGTGCACAATCTATCCCGTCCGCCCGCGGCAATGCAGAAGTTGGCCTTTTTGGAGGTCCAATCTCAAGAGCGAGCAAACGTGGAAACACGTTCAGAAAACGTGTCCGGAGGCCGGGAATGGAGCATTTGTTAGCCTGGAGGACATCGAGAGCGAGGTATCGAGAATCGACATGTGACGGCCGCGGGATGAGAATCTCGACGATTCAGGAAAGATTTTCCGTTTTTGGCGATTTTGATTTTTGTTCCGGTCACCTAACGCCGATAAACCGAACGAGTGACCAAAACCTGACAGTCCACGACTCAGCCCGCACCTCGATTTCTTGAGTCCTGTGCCGGCGATCCGTGCGATCGTTTCGCACGTCGTGTGCTGCGGAATCAGGACAGATAACTTGATACAACAAGTTCTCTGTCAAGAGGTTAAGTAGAATCATTTGTGGAGATAGCGTGCAGTGACTCAGCCGGGTTTGCCGTTGGATTCCGGGCCGTTGCGCACGCGCAAGACAGGCTCGCAACCCCTTGGATCGGGTGAGTGCTGCAAGGAACCGAATTCGTCGAAAACTTTTCCCAAATGCAGAAAATCGGAGACATTCAGAATCGACTTGACACTAAGTCCAGTTTGGGATTACAGTTGAGGCATAATGGCGTGGCTCAATGGAAGAGCAAAGCTGTCCGATGGCACCTCTCGTTGGAGACTCGAGTCGTGACCAAGAAAGAGATTGTGAAAGCGATTTCCGAGGAAATCGGTCTGACTCAACTGAAGACCAAGGAAATTGTGCAGAAAACGTTCGACGCCATCGTAGACACGCTGGTTGCCGATCGAAGGATCGAATTGCGGAACTTCGGCGTCTTCGAGGTGAAGAAACGCGCTGCACGCAAGGCGCGGAATCCTCGCACGGGAGAACGAGTCGACGTCGCGGAGAAGTTCGTCGTGACGTTCAAACCCGGAAAAGAGATGGAGGAGCGGGTTCGCCAGCTCGAAGAACAGGCCGCAAAAGCTGCGATGCAACAACTGGCCGAGCAGGAAGTGACTGCTGCATCGCAAGCGACGGCTGCTCCTCAGACCACTGGCCAGCAACCGGCTGAGGGAACCGGACAGCCTTTGGGAGCCGCGGTGCGACAGCCGGCGGGATTCAACACGTCGTTCGCGCAAAAATCCTTGGATTAGCCCAGCGCGCGGCAGCGACTGAGTCGCCGTCAGTTGAGGCAAACTTCGACACGTCCTGAAATCTTCTCTCCCCCGACAACTCAGTTTGATCACGTTTCTTGAACCTCGGTTGCGAAAACCGGGTGTAGTGTTCGTGCGGCCGTGCGGACCGGTTCGCCGGGGATCACGCCGTGCCGAGTGCTGCTGCGTCATGGAGGAGACAAATGCGGAAACTGATCCTGGCCGGTCTGATCCTGGCAGCGGCGGTGCAGGTTGGCTGCATCGTCCCGATGTGGTCCTCGTCTCGCGATGAGCGGGCCCGGCAGTTGATTTATCAATCAGAAAGCATGCGGCACATTCCTCAAATTTGGAACCGCGCCTGGAACCTCGATGCGCCGGATTTTGCCACGCCATACCGCACGCATGGCGGCGTGATCTGACACGACTGCTGGAAGAATCACTCGGCAGAAACCGGGATCCCGCAAGAAGGCCGGGTTTCCGACGCTGCGTTGCTCGATCCGGCGTACACCGGTACGATAGCCGCCGTGAGTCGTTTGAACGTTCAGTTGAATCGCCTGAAGCTTGCCAATCCGATACTGGTCGCATCCGGCACGTTCGGGTATGCCCGGGAGATGCAAGCGTACGTCCGGTTCGAACAGCTTGGCGGCGTGATCCCCAAGACGATCACTCCTCAACCGCGCCTCGGCAATCCGCCCCCCCGAACCGTCGAGACCAGTTCCGGGCTGCTCAACTCGATCGGGTTGGACAACGACGGCTTGGAGACGTTTATCAGCAAGCACCTCGATTATTTGCTCGGTCTGGGAACGGCGGTGATCGCCAGCATCGCCGGCCGGAACATCGACGAGTTTGTGATGATGGCCTCGCGTCTGGATGAGTTTCCTCGATTGGCCGGCTTGGAGCTGAATATATCGTGTCCGAACGTCAGCGGCGGGAACGATTTCGGCCACGCACCGAATAGTACCGCCGAAGTGGTCCGCCCCGGCCCCCC
>CAZGYE010000288.1:0-7557 GCA_964530165.1 uncultured Planctomycetaceae bacterium | reverse complement strand
TTGTGTCTGACGGGAGTGCTTGCCCGCATTGACGATCGCACGGCTGTGTAGCTCAACTGTCTATATTGCGAAATCGTGAACGTATCCGGAATGATACTCGAACCCACAGAGGGGGATGAACTCATCGCCTTGATGCCGGAGGCGGCCGAAGTCAAGGTCTACTCCGGAACGCACCGTTCCGGTTCGCAGTTCGTCAAGGCGGCCATCGTTGCCCAGGGCGAGTTGGATGCATCCCGTGTTCGCGAACATTGCAAGAAGCACCTGATCTACTACAAACGTCCCAGCTCCATCTTGTTTGTCGATTGCCTGCCCAAGACGGTGTCCGGCAAGATTATTCTCGATCAATTGCCTTAGCGACTCGAACGAAGCCGACCCTCACCGCGCTGGATCAGCGAGTCTTGGATAACCGGTGCGATCAACGTCGTCCGCCGCCCGGTTCAGCTTCCGATACTCGTCACCCAGACCGCCAAGCCAAGAAACAGGAAACAAATCCCCAGACAGACAACGAATCCAACGACGTCGGCGAGTCCCGGCTTCTGGATCTCGATGTTGGTGCCGGGAAACAGTTTTCGGTGGTCGAACCGGCTTGGGTTCCTGTACGACTCCTCCAGACGGCGACGGTCCTCCTCGGGATCGGCGGCGGTCTGGGTTTTCATTTTTGCATAGAAGCGGTCGAGTGCGTTTTTCTGATTGGGCGGTGTCACCAAAGACAGAAGACACATCACCACAAACGGGACGACGAGTTTCAGAGGCATGCGGAGCGTTTGCAGCTCGGCGTTCGACTTGGTTCGCAGATCCATGCCCAGCGCGTGGTAGACCAGAAAATCGACGTTTAAGCGACCTTGCCCGACGAATTGGACGCGGCGGCGTTTGGTGACGACGACGGTGTTGCCGCTACGCCGGCGGCTCACTTCTTCAGTTTGTTCCGGGCCGATCGGTTCGAGTTTTCCGGTCCAGAAAATCGGTTGGCCGCCGCTGTCATACGATTCTTCGATCGTGTCGCCGACTTCCGCCCGCGGAGGCGCTTTGCCGATTGCGGCCAGCGCCGCGGTTCGTTTTTCGGGATCCGTGATGCGGCGAGCGCTTTCTTGAGCCGTTTCCCAAGCTTGACGTTTTTCGACGTCTGTGGGCGTGGCCGGCCGGGAAACCGTGACGACGACCATGTTGTTGGTGAGCATCAGTTCGGGATTGGTTCGCAATGACCCGACGACGACCGGCGCCAACGCCGGGACCAGGAAGAAAGCCCACAGCGAGAAGACGATCGTCAACCAGGCCGCCCCTGTGTTGGCCCGCCGCCAAACCATGCCCAACCAGAACGGCGCCGCGAAGACGATTGTCATTTCCATGGTCAGCTTGAACTGCTCGAACACGTCGTAGAAGTACATCGACACGCCTGCACCCCCGACGATGACCAGCACGCTCGACAGGCGTCCGGCTTTGATATAGGTTTCCTCACTGGCCTCCGGGTTCAGGTAGGCCGCATAGACGTTGCGCACGATCAATGCCGACGAGGTCAGCATGTAGCAGTCGGCCGACGACATCAGCGCGGCCAACAGGCTGGCCAGCATGAGTCCGACCAGCCCCATTCCGCGCGGTCCGAGGATCTCACGGCAGGCGATTCCCCACACGTGATCGGGATCGCGGGCCGCCTCGACGTTGTCGGCCATGAGGGCCAAGACGATCAACGCCGTCAGCGCCCAGCCGATGGTGCAAAATCGCTTCAAGAATGAGCCCATGACCAGACCCCAGCGGGCTTCGTTTTCCGTTTTGGCCGAGCCGCCTCCCACCGAGATCATGTGGGGGTGCACCACAATTCCCACCAGCCCCAAGAGCGTCAGCGAGACGATGAAATGCAGCGGAAACTCACCGGCGCGGGGCCCGCCGATGATTCTGAAATAATCGTCGGCGACCCGGCTGTGCATGATGTGAAAGCCGTCCATCAAGGTCATTGTTTCGGGTGAGCCGAATTTCCTCACCAGCTCGTCAAGCCCGTAAGGAACGAGAATCAACGACAACACCACGATACAGATGCCTTGAATCAGGTCCGTCCAATACGCAGCCCTCAAACCTCCGAGCACGCCGTAAACCGTCGTCACCAGAGCGATGACCGGCACCAGCACGTATTTCAGATTTCCTGGGTCCGCGATGCCCAGCATCGCCACCGTTTCTGCACCGACCAGCGGCACGGTGACCTTGCTGATCGCCGAGAACATCGTCGACAGGAAGAAGGTATAAAAGCAGAGGCCGAACACTGTGTAGGCGGCGCCCATGGCTTTGCTCTGGTAACGTTCGACGAAGAAATCTCCGATCGTCGTGTGCCGCATGCGCCGGTACCAAACAGAGAGGTTCCAGTAAAACGGCGTGACGAACAGCCACATCAGTACGCTCCAGATGCCGCTGAGCCCGCTGGTCCAGGTGGTGCGGCCGACCTGAATCGGCTCGTTGGCGCCGGTGCCGGAGCCGAACGCGGCAAACGTTTGCAGCAGTTTGCCGAACGACCGGCGCCCCATGAAGAAGTCGTCTTGCGCTTTGATCCGCAGCGAGCAAAGAATGCCGATCACGATCACCATCACGAAATAACCGACCAACACGATGTAATCGAGTCTCTGCATGAAGCGGCTCCGTTAGTCCGCATTATTCATAGGTTGTCCTTGTGGTACCCAAACCGACAACTTGTCGCAATTCCCTGGTTGGACGGCACATTCAGCGACGACAAGTTGTCGGTTTGGGTTTCTAGGAATAATCCGGGTTAGCCGCAATACCGTTTAACGAAGCCTATGTGGAAATGTGCAAACGATTTGTGATGGGTGGCTGAGGCAGAGTCTTCGATGCCCCAGGGAGTCGATCACCGTAAGATCTGGGGCTTCGCGGACTCAGCCCCAGCCACACCTTTCCCTCAGCTTCACGAAAGCGAATGAGTGCATTGGAGTGATGCTTCGTTAAACGGTATTGGGGTTAGCCGGCGGATGTCGCGGCGGCGCGCCGGTCTGTGAACGTAAGAGGTCCATCGCCGTTTGACGGCCTTCGGCAACTCGGATCGTCCGGGGACCGGGTTTGCATGCCGTCACAAGTCGTCTGCAGAACGTTTCGGACCTGGGATCAAGGGCAAAACAAGGTGTGACGGATACTTCGCGTTGTGAAAGATCGTTTGTTGCGCTTTGTTGATTTTCGCGCTCGTGCCGAAGGGCTTGTCTGTGTTCTGGTTCCGAGCGAATCGTGGAAAGTTGCTGCTGGCAATCTCCAGCCGAATGCGGTGACCTTTCTTGAACACCATGCTCGTCTCCCACAGGTCGATGGTGTACTGGTAGACCTTGCCGGGAATAATGAACGTGGGGTCTTCCAGCGACTCACGAAACGTGACGCCGCGGATGCCTTCGCAGATATGGATCGCTTTGCCGTCGGGATGCACGTCGCTCAGCGTGGCGGTGAAGTCGGTGTTGACGGCGCTGGAGGCCGCGAAAAGCTTCATCGTCACCGGACCGGTGACTTCCACATCGTCAACGAGCGGCTCGGTGGTGTAAACCAGGATGTCCTGTCGACGTTGGGTGGCGCTACGATCTTTGGGTCCCCAGAGCGTCGCGTGCGTGGAGATCTGTCCGCCCAGCGTGTAGACCGGGTTTGCCGGGTCGTAGACGAATTGATCCGCCGTCGACTCTCCCGCCGGCGGCGAGGTGCTTAGCCCTCCATCACCGTCGAGAGAGTTCGCCCGACCGCTGCTCTGAAGATAGAAATTCGTCCACTTTGTTCGTGCCAACGGCCACTCTTTCTCGAAACGGTATTTGTTCGTGCCCATCACGAAGATCTCGATGGGTGGCTCATCCCACATGCCGGTGTCGATTCCTTTGAGCCACTCGTCGTACCAGCGAAGGTGCATGGCGTTCGAGACCTCATACCTGCCATGTACTCCCCCGCTGACGTGAATTCTCGTGCCCTTACGACAAGCCGCCGAGCCGCCCCGTTCGCGGAAGCCTTGAAAGTTGCGCCAAGTCTCATGCAGCAGGTTGTCGTACCAGCCCGTGCCGAAATAGGCTGGCACCTGGATGTTGTGGTATTTCTCCTTCACGCCGTACGATTTCCAATAATCATCGTACCGGGCGTGCTTCATCCACGTTTTGATCCGCTGCGCCTGCGGATTGTCAGCCCTGTCGGCCGCAGACATCAGTGGCAGTTGCAGATAGTGCGGGCCGATGGGAATGTGTGGTCCCGTTCGCGACTTCCCCGTTGCGAATAGCCCAAAGGTGAATATCACGTTCAGTTGAAGGACCCCGTCGTTGTAAAGGTGTCCGAAGTTGGTCTGCTGCCCACCCAGCGGCAGGATGCACTTGAGAAAGGGGCTGGCCATCGTTGCGGACATGGTTTGGGTAAACGCGTTGTACGAGCTGCCGAACATGCCAATCTTGCCGTTCGACCACTTCTGGGTGCCGATCCATTGTTGGGCGTCGTAGCCGTCGCGCGGTTCGTTGACGTAGGGGTCCCATGCACCTTCGGAACCATTGCGACCCCGGGAGTTCACCACCACACCGACGTAGCCGTGACGAGCGAAGAACTCGGCTTCTCGTCCACCCGTCGCATAGTAGACCAGCGTCATCAGTGCGGGAAACTTGCCCGGGGCGTCCGGGCGATAGAGGTCGGCGGCCAGCGTCACGCCGTCGCGCATGGGAATCCGCACGTTGCGCTCGACCCTGACGCGGGACTTTGGCTTCGACCGTTTCCCCCGTCTCAGATCAAGCGGTCCAGCGATCAGTTCTTTCGGAAAGGTGAACTTGCCCCCCGTGCCGACTCGCTGGCCAAACGGAAACCCCTTGGTGTTGATCTTGGCAATGCTCACCAGCGTGTGCGGGTCCCCGGCCACGACGTGGATGTCCAGCCCTGCATGGCCGCGGAGCCATTCCTTCCCAATCAGCCGTTTGCCCTTCCACACGCCGCCCGTGGCGATGAGCAGACCGAAGCGCGCAAGGTCCTCGGCACTCATCACCACCCAGCCGGGGCCGCCGCGGACGACGTGGCCGTTGATCTCGTAAGGAGGACCGACGTATTCGCCGTAATGCGGGAAGGCCGGGTAGAAGTCCTTTGTGTCGTGGACGCTCTTCGACGGCAGCCAGTCCCAGCGGTCGGCCGGGATGCCGATGTGCCGAAACAGCCGCTCGTCCAACACGCTTTTGAGGTCCCTGTTCCAGGCTGCGGTCAACGCTTGTCCGAGCCGCACGTAACCACCGCTGCTGTAGCGGGTCACCGACCCCGGCACGATGTGCGAGTAATTGTCGAACAGCGGGTCGCCGGTCCACTTGACGCCGTCGGGGATCTTCGCGTGGAACACCGTCTTCGTCCGCCAGTGGTAGCCGCTTTCCAGTACGAAGCCGCCCTGATGTTCCAGCAGATGCCGCCAAGTGAGCTGACGATGTCGCTCATTGTCGAGGTACTTGTGTGGGTGAGACAGTTCGCCTCGTCCCGTCCACGTCTTGTAGATCGGCTCATCGGGCTTGATGACGCCGGCTTCGACGCTCAGCCCGAACAAGGCCCGCGTGAGACATTTTCCCAGCGATGCCGACTGCGTTTTGTACTTCGGATCGCCCCACGTGTGCACGAGATAGCCGCCGCGAGTGAGCACGGCTCCCCATTGTCTGTCGTTGGGCTGCGTGCCGCCCCAGCCACCGGGATGCACGTCGGACTTCTCCAGCACTTCTCGAAATCTCGCAACGTTCAGCCCGGCCTGTTGAGGTGTGATCTTGACCCACCGGTCGTCGGGGAATTCGACCTCGCGCGGCACCCGAGCGTCATCGTTCGCGAAGTTCTTCGCACCCAAAAGCGAAATCAAACCGACTATCATGGCGGCATGGCGCGTCACGTGACTGCTCCTCTCGTTCGACATTCCTCCACAACAGAAATCGCAGGGCTATTTCTTCATGACGCTGTGCCGGCCGGATCAATGACAACGCGACCGGTCGACTGCCCCGAAAGCATCTTTTGTACGGACTCATCCACCTGGTTGAGGCCAATCTGAGTTGTAAGATCGTCAAGCGCATCGAGTTTCCACGGGCCAGCCAATTTCTCCCAGATTTCGATCCGCTGATCTCGCGGCCTCCACGCGGAATCGATGCCCGCCAACGTGACGCCACGCAAGATGAACGGGTACACGGTCAACGGAAGGTCTGTTCCGCCGACGAGTCCGCACGCTGCAACACATCCACCGATGTTCGTGGCACGCAGGACAGTCGCCAGCGTATTGCCTCCCACAGTATCAATGGCGCCGGCCCAACGCATGGGCAAGAGTGGCTTACTGCTCGCGTCGTTCACGTCCTCGCGACATAACACGCTCACCGCGCCAAGGTCTCGGAGCCAACGATGCTTTTGGGTTTTGCCCGAAACGGCGACCACCGAATAACCGAGCTGAGAGAGGAGTTTCAGAGCCAGTGTGCCGACACCGCCGGTCGCTCCGGTCACGAGGATGTCGCCGGAATCGGGAGTGACACCGTGGTCCTTGAGCGTCGCCACGCCCAGGGCCGCCGTGAATCCGGCGGTTCCGTAGATCATGGCGGCTCGAAGAGACAAACCATCAGGCAGCGGTACGACCCACTCGGCCGGCACCCGGATATACTCGGCCCACCCGCCCCAATTTTCCGCTCCCAGCTCGTAGCCCGTCACGAGCACCTCATCGCCGGTGCGGAAAGCGCCGGAAGGGTCCTCGACCACAGTGCCGGCAGCGTCGATGCCGGGCACGTGCGGAAACTTCCGGGCCACGCCGGGATGTCCCGTCGCCGCCAGCGCGTCCTTGTAATTGAGCGACGAAAACGCCACTCGAATCAGGACGCCGTCGGCAGGGAGCTCGAACAAGGGACGTCGCTCGATGTCCGCCTGAACGCGATCGTGACTGGTTTTTTTTACGAGATAGCAGCGGAATGTATCGGGCGTCATGGTAGAAACCAACAAATCAGGCTCTCGCCAAGAACAGACATGTCCGCATTATCAACCATATGGATTTCGATATCCAGGCTGCCGCCGTAGGTCGTGCCCCGCCTCGAGCGCAAGACCTGCCGGCTGGCCGGCCTGGCATCGCGGTGTTCCGAGGAACGTTGGCTCGGTCGCGATGTACCGGCCACGTGGAAATCGGGTCCCTGTGGCGGCGAGGCGAGCGTCAGCGGCCCGGGTCCAACGCGATGTCCGGGCCGGGCATTTCAGTGCCTAGCGGCTCCGGCGGCCGAAATTGAAGTATCGGCCGTAGTTGAGAAACGTTGCCGTATGGCCCGGGCAGGAGAAGCGGGACAGGTTCGCTTTCTCGCTCCAATAATTGGACTTATCCCCTTTTCCTTTTCGCTCCAATAATTGGACTTATCCCCTTTTCCTTTTTGGACTTATCCCCTTTTCCTTTTCCCTTTTCCTTTTCTTTTCAACGGCGGCGGGTGGCGGGGCCTGAGCGACCAACGGGAGCGTGGCCCCGTGCTTGCCGACTTGCTTGGTGGTCGGGACACTCGGTCCTACGTGACAATCAGCAGTCAGCTTTGCGTTTTCGGTTGTTTGAGATCTCCGGGCAAGAGGGGCTGAAATTGGGCGGCGCCGTGA
>CAZGYE010000287.1:0-7558 GCA_964530165.1 uncultured Planctomycetaceae bacterium | reverse complement strand
CGCCGCTCACGATGTCGTCCTCCTCCTTGCCTGCCATGATGTTTTCGTGGGCGTCGGGATCCTACGCCCCGTCATTCGGCTGGACGGTTGTCGCCATTACGCCGGTCAGGCCGTTATAGCCGCCCACGAACTGGAGGGCGGCTTCGACCGCATGGCTCACCGCATCGAGGAACAGGATATGTAGGTCGTCGGCCTTCTCCTGCTCTGTGATGACCAGGTCGCGACTGGCCGAATCCCTCGTGTAGACCAAGTGGGCGCCAAGCGAATCCACGCGGATGTACTCGCCAATGTCCGTGGGAATGTTGATCTCCGAGAGTGCCAGGTCCGTGTCCGGATCGGGCGTCAGGACGTCGATGACAACATCCAAGTCATCGTCAACCAACAGAGCCACATAGCCGCCGAAGAGCAGGTCATCGTCGTCTCCGCCTTCAATGGTGTCGAGGCCCTCGCCGCCGATGATTAAGTCTTTTCCGGTACCACCCACAATGCTCTCGTTTGTGTCACCGCCGATGAGAGTCTGAGAGCCCGAGAAACCGCTCCCCTTCCAATATGTATTGGTCGTGCCGGCGGTGTGGTCCCACACGGCTTGCTCGATGCGGGCGAGCGTATCGGTAACCGGGACATCGTCATTGGTTAGCCCCGTGTCCGTCAGAGTGAAATTGGCGTCCGTGTTCTCGAACAGCACGTCTGTTTCGGGTCCGCCATCAATATTGTCGGCAGACGTGTCACCGCCAGTCAGCGTGTCGGCACCCCTTCCGCCATGTAACGTGTCTTGCTGCGTGCCGCCGTCCAGGATGTCGTCGCCAGGACCGCCGGTCAGGTCGTCGTTGTCGGCTTCGCCCAGCAAGCTGTCGGCACCTTTGTTGCCGCTGATGGCGTCGTCGCCGTCGCCGCCCTGGATCGTGTCGTCACCGGCATCGCCTCTCAAACAGTCGTCGCCCGTCCCGCCGAGGATGCTGTCGGCGCCGGCATTGCCGCGAACCGTGTCGTCGCCGCCTTCGGCATTGATGGTATCGTCGCCATTGCCGCCGATAATCAGGTCTCCAGGGGAAGTCTCGTCGCCTCCGGTGATCAGGTCGTTGCCACTGCCCCCGCGCAGGGTATCCTTACCGATGGGAGAGGGAGAGCTTCCTTCTGATCCGTACAACGTATCGGCACCGCTGCCGGCGTTAGCCCAATCGCCGCCGGTCTGGTCGTCCGCACCGGCTGCTCCGGTCAATTTGACGCCGGTGAAGATCAGGTCGTCCTGCGACCCGCCGTAGATCGTATCCGGCTCCCGCCCGCCGAAGATCAAATCGGCGCCGGAATCACCGGAGAGCCTGTTGTTCCCATCAACGACCGAACCGAGTACCGGCAAGCCGATGGGGAACGGATCGGGATTTCCAAGGCCGATCACTTGGTCATCCAGAGGGCTCGCAGCAACGGTGATCCTGCCTGTCAGCACGTCAGCGGATGTTGTCCCGTCGTGATGAGTCGCGTAGATGGTGTCGTCGCCACCGCCGCCATAGATGGTGTCGTCGTTATTGCCGGCTGTTGGCGATCCACCGAACAGCAGGTCGCGTCCGCCGCCGCCGCGGATCAGGTCGTCGCCTGCTTCTCCGTTAATGGTGTCGTTGCCGGAGCCGCCGACCGAGTCGCCGTACAACTCATCGTCGCCATTGCCGCCAAGAATGCAGTCCGCATTGCCGGCCCCGCGGATCGTGTCGTCCCCGTCCCGACCCTCCAAGGTGGTCATGCCGATCTCGTCCCAAGTCTCAACTTCGATGTCGTTGTCGTTCGAACCGCCGATGAGCCAGGCCGTCTCGATCCCCTCAAAGAAGGTATGAGTGCCCTCGACACCGGTATCTCCGAACCCTGCATCGCCCGGGATGAACAGCTCGTCGGCAGTTCCGAAGCCGCGAGTTATGGTCATGGGCACCACACGTGAGCTGCCATCAGGCAGCGTGAAGGCCGGGTTCTGGTCCGTCTCGAAGAGCAGATCGCGGCCGACCCCGCCGAAGAGCGTATTGGAGCCTCCCGGCCCGGTGCCACCGGTCAACGTATCAGCGCCTGCACGAGCTCGGATCAAGTCGTGGCCGGCTCCACCGTCCAGACTGTCACCACGGTTTGTAGCGACCAGGGTGTCGTTTCCGCCCAATCCTTCCAGAGTCACCGGCCCCAAGCTGAAGGTGCCGGCCCGCATCAGGTTGTCACCGACACCACCACTCAAATGGGCTTCTTCGATGTTGGAAAAGAAGCTCGTGGCGCCGCTGGTGATTTCGAATGTCGTGTGGTCCAGCTCCAAGGCCTTGAACACCACGCGATCGTCGAACAGCCGGAAATCGCTGTCGGCCTGTTCGAACACGCGGTCCCTTCCCGACTTGCCGTCGAGCGTGTCGACTCCAGGTCCACCGTTGAGGGTATCGGCCGCCGGCCCGCCGGTGACGGTATCAGTCCCTGAGCCGCCCAACAGGAACGAACCATAACTGCTCATCGAGCCATTGACCGCGTCGTCACCTCCACCGGCGAAGACAGTCAAGCTGGCCGTCGGGTTCGTGAAGGTAGTCGTCTCGCTGTTGTTGCTGCTAATGCGGGACGTGGTCGCTGTCAGGTCTTCTAGGAGGATCTGATCGTCGGTATCTGAGAACACGAAGATGCGGTTGGTGGCCGACAGGTTGTCGGTGATCGGCTCCAATCCGGCGTAGGTCAGCGAGACGCTCAGACAGCTCGTGGGATCGGAACCGTCCAGCAGGCAGTCAATGAGGCCGCGCAGGGCCGTGCCGGTATCAAAGGCCACGAATCCGTCGTTCTGATTGCTGAAGATATACGAGAGTGTTTCGGCGGAACCGTTCGTAAGCGTCATTGTGTCGGTCGCCCCAGCACCGCCGTTAAAGGTCAATCCGCCACTGGGGATCGGGTCACCGTTCGTGAAGTCGACAGTCAGCGCGTCGTCGCCGTTTTCGCCGTTGATCGTCATTGCGCTGACGTAGCTGAGCGGAGAATCGAAGACGACGATCGAATCGATCTCCACTTCCAGATTCCCGCCTGTGTCCAACCGGAGCTGGATGTTATTGTTGCCGGATCCCGCATCGATCACCGGCTTGTCGTTGAAGCTGAGTACCACGTCGTCCCCGTCGCCACCGACGTAGGTGATTGTGAGCGGCGCGCCGCCCGCGAGCAACTGGGAGCCTTCCGGCAGACCATTGAACGTATCCGGAATGGCGTTGCCCGTCTGATTGTCGATGATCATGAACTGATCGCCGCCCGAGGGCGTGAACCCCGTCAACAGCTGGACGTTCAGGGTCGCGTTGCCCAGCGTGATCGTATTGCCAGCACCGTTGACGACGTACTGATCGTGCCCGGTGCCGGGTGTGGTACCCTGCAGTTCGGCCGTGAAGGTCGATCCGGAAACGAGATCCAGGTCGGAGACCGTCATTGTTCCGGGGCTGAAGCCGGCGTTCAACGTGGCGCCGGCATTTGTGACCTGCAGCTGCCCGACGATTGTCAGCTCGCCGCTTAATGTGACAGCCTTGTTTAGATTCACGTTCTCGGTGAACGTGTCGTTCGAGCCGAAAACCGTATCGTTCACGCCGTCTGAAACGTCGATGCCGCGCTGGATGCCAAGTGTGTTCGTTGTCACGAACACGTTGTTCGCTACCCAGGTCACCAACCCGTTTGCGGCGTTGTCCATGGCGTGCGTGATCGCATCCTCGATGGCGAAGTTGTCCGCAAAGGGAGCCCCGCCGAGCGTCAGCGTATTGCCGGCGATGTCTAAGGGGTTCGCGTCGGCCCAGTCGATGAGCTCACCGCCGGCACCGATCACATTGATCGTGTTGTCATCCGACGAGAGATCAAGCACACCGCCGGAATCGACCTGAATGGCCGTGTTGTTGAAGCCGCTGGCTTCGTTCACGGTGCTGTTCTGGAGCGTCAAGCTGCCACCGTTTTCAACCAGAATGGTCGGGTCGTTGGCCGTTTGGCTGAAGGTCACTCCGTTCTTGACGATGACCTCACCATTCGTGACGGTCAGCGCCGGCGAGGAACCCTGAATAATGGCTTCGCCGCCGCCGCCGTCGATTATCAGGTTCCTTTCCACGACAACGCCGTTGTAGTTGCCGGGTGCGACATTCAGCGTGACGCCCACCGCCGCCGCGTCCACTGCCTGTTGCAGCGAGGCGAAAGCGTCGTTGCCGAAGGTCGATGCTGGACCGCCCCCATCCGGGTCCTCGAAGTTGTCCGTGCCCGCCCAGTCATCATCGACATAAAGGGTACTTGATTGGCTCGTGATCGTGATTTGGTGGTCTTCGACCTCGCCATCAGAGGCTTGACCTGTGAAAGACAGCCCGCCGCTGCTGTCCAGCCGGAATCGGGCTACCGTCTTCCCTGCGACGACTGTGGCCGGTACGGTGAACGTGATCGTGTGGTTCCCGTCCGTGGTCACCGCGAAGTCGCTGGCAATCTGTTCGCCAGTGTCGGCCCAGTCTCCGTCGGCGTTGAAATCGATCCAGGCGTTGATGAAATGCGTACCGGTGGTTCCCTGCACGTTGAGCGTCACCGTACCGCTATTACCGGCCGTCAGCGTCGATTGAGAAACCAGGCCGTCTTCGTCGTCCGAGCTGCCGGCCGTGTCGTCGCCGTCGGCGTTGGCCGTGGGTTGGCCGTCGAATTCCGTGTCACGGTTCGTGCCCAACGCGGGCCCAATGGCTTCGTGACTGGCGCCGTTACCGCCTGCTCGTGTTCCGTAGGAGTCCGGAGCATCACCGAAGTCCCGGGGTCCCCATAGCGACAGGATCCACACCGCGCCGCGATTTTCTCCACTGTCGTCGTCAGCGTAGGCCCCCACGGCCAAGTCAGTCGTGCCGTCTCCGTTCAGGTCGCCCAGATTAGTCACCGAATTGCCGAAGAAGTCGCCGTTGTTCAGTGTGCCCGTGAAGTTGCCCTGGGTGTCGCTGATTTTTTGTTGGCTCTTAACTGTCCCGTCGGCGTTAAGGAACAGAACCCACACCGCGCCCGCGATGTCGCCAGAGGCTCCTACGGCGACATCGCTCACGCCGTTTCCGTCCAGGTCGCCAAGACTCGTCACCGAGGCACCAAAATAGTCCATGTCATCCAGCGTGATCGTGCAATTTCCCTCCGTGTCACTGATTTTCTGATGGCTCTTGACCGTCCCGTCAGCATTCAGGAACAGCAGCCAGACTGCGCCGCGGTCTGCCCCCCCGTCCTCGTCCTGGCTGGCGCCCACGGCTAGGTCAATGACGCCGTCTGCGTCTAAATCCCCTAGATTACTGACCGAACTGCCAAACTCGTCCCAGTTGTCCAACGTTCCGGTGAAGTTGCCTGCGGTAGAGCTGATCTTTTGGTGGCTCTTGACCGTTCCGTCTGGATTAAGGAACAAGACCCATACAGCCCCGCGAAGGCCGTTGCCAATTACGCCGTCATCGTCGCCAACGGCCCCCACGGCGAGGTCGGTCACGCCGTCGCCGTCTAAGTCGCCGAGACTGGTCAGCGATTCGCCGAAACGGTCACTGATGTCTAACATGCCGGTGAAGTTGCCTGCGGTAGAACTGATCTTTTGGTGGCCTTTGACCGTTCCGTCCGCATTCAGGAACAGCACCCACAGCGCGCCGTGACCGTAGCCCTCGTCATCGTCGGCGCTGGCTCCTACGGCTAGGTCGGTAACGCCGTCTCCGTCCAGATCGCCCAACCTGGTCACCGACGTGCCGAAAGCGTCGCCGTCATCCAGCAAGCCGCTGAAATCGCCTTCGGTGTCGCTGATTTTCTGATGGCTTTTGACCGTCCCGTCGGAATTGAGGAACAATACCCACACCGCACCGCGGTCCGAACCCCCGTCGTTATCGCCGGGGACCCCCACGACCAGATCGTTCACGCCATCCGCGTCAAGGTCCCCAAGACTGGTCACTGATTCCCCGAAGTTGTACATCCAGCCGAAGGATCCAGTGAAGTTGCCCTGGTTGGGTCTGATCTTCTGGTGGGTTTTTACCTGACCAACGTACGGGACGTTAATCCACACCACATAGTCCTCCACTTCGCCGTCGCTCGCCGCACCGGTTGGATTGGCAGCCGCCGAGTCCGTGCTTAGACGGAAGCGAGTGTAGGTGGTCCCAGCCGTGCCAGCGGGAATGGCCGGGAACGTGAGGGTCACTGTCCCGGTAGTGCCGTTCGGAACGGAGACCGAGGCGCGTTCCGTGGTGTTCTCGAACACACCATTGCCGTTATAGTCGATCCAGCCGTAAAGCGCCGCCGCACTGCCGGTAGTGTTGGTTACGTTGACCCGGATCGCCGGCGAAGTTCCCTCGGTCAACGCCAGATCGAAGGACGGCTCAGGCAGCCCATCTTCGTCGTCCTGTAAGTCCTGGCGGACGATGAACCATGCGTCCCAGTCCGGGTGGTTTGGACTGCTGGTAAGTTGGCCCCCCGCGTAGGCGTCACCACTAGAACCTCCGAACCAGTAATTCGAGCCAGTTACCTTGTAATACACGGCTGTGTATGTGTTGCCAGGTGTAAGCGGTATAGTCGATGGAAGGTCGAAGTGCACAATTTGTAGGGGACCGGCAGAGTGTTTGCTTGGGCTGCTGGTGAAGGGCACAGTGTTTGAGGTCCCTAGCAAGTTGCCCCCAAGTCCAGCGCCTTCACGTATTTCAACAAACCCCGAAGGAGAGTCATATTGGGCGAAACGAAACTCCACAGCATCCATGCCGTCTTTGGTCGCCGTGAATGACTGGTGAAACATGGCGGAAGGCGTTCCTGCCCCACCCCCTCCCCCGATGCCAACGATTTGCACATTATACAAGATGCCGGATGGAAGGTTCTGAGCAACGGGGGAGATATCATCGTCTCCATCGGCGCATTGCGATTGCTGGGCAATGCTTTCCTCATCGACAGTGGCCCCCATCCGCAACCCGGCGACGACCGTGTGCACCGGGCCATTGTCCGTCGAGAGCGTCTCGTAGTTACCGGCCCCGGTCCCGGCACCAGTATCCGGTGCATCGCCAAAGTCGCCAGAGAGCAGGGTGCGGTCTTCCAGCACCTCGACCTGCGGGGCTGGCGTGAAGGGACGACGCGACGGGTGCCGCCGCGAGCGACGACCTCCCTGCTGAAGCGGTCTTTTTAAGCTACGCAGCCAAGGAGTGACGTACACTGCTTTCTGCTTTCTTTATTTTCGACTTCCCTCGACGGAGATTCCCGCCAGCGACGGGCTTTTGCCAAGGCACGCGAGATAGAAATCCGACTGGCAACATGCGGGGGCGGGGATCGACTGGTGACAGCTTCCTGTTGCTCATCTACGTAAAGAGTTTGTCCCATATTCTTAATTGTCTCACACTTCGAGGGGCTGTACCAGAATCTGCGGGTTCATTTCGCTCTGGTTCCCGGTCCGGATCGGAAGAGCTAGATCCATCCTCGGAAGGCGCAACGCCGACGAATAACGCTGGCTGAGGGTCCTGACCAAGAGATTTGGTGGGAGATCACAACACGGAGCGTACTGCTGATTCAGAGGCGACGAACGCGTTGCCCCGGCCGGAGCGCAGCTTCCTGGCGGCCGCGTCGTTCGTGAAGGAGC